>CAXTBP010000038.1:0-34665 GCA_964241985.1 uncultured Armatimonadaceae bacterium
AGTTTTGCAAGGCCCTTTATCTTCCGGGCGCGGATCACCTCGCGCCGTAGTTCGTAGTCGATAATTTCCGGCAGAATAACTCGATGTCCGGCTTGAAGACAATCCGCAAACCATTCGGCAATAGAGGATTGCTCTGGCGAAGACTTGGGATCGGTTATTAAACCCGCCGGAGAGGAATCTAAAATGATAACCCGCTTCATGGAAAGAGTAGTCGTTCGCCATTTTCGGCGCGTGTGGCGTTAAGGTTACGCTTAAGTTCTTCTAAATCGCGCTCCGCTTCTTCTTTTTCCTCGTCGGTCATTTGTTCGGCTTCCGCTGCCATAGAGCGCAGCCAAGCGATTGCTGCCGCTCGCTTGGCCTCCGCCTTTTCTTGCTTATAAGAGGGCGCGTCAGCAGGTAAACTATCCTCAACCATTTTGCGCGCCTGCGCCTTCCAATCAATGCCTGCTTGCTCGTAGTCCTGCACCGTTTTTTCAGGAAGATCAATCTCTAAGGTGTATTTCATTTGCAGTTCCCTCCAAATTCAGTATACCGGCCCGCCGAAAAACAAAACCCCGCTTGCGTGAAGCGGGGTTTTGTTTTTGTGCACAGCGTTTCAGCGCACCGTGACTTCGGCGGAAACGGGGAGCGATTGCGGTGGGAAGCACACGGAATCGTTGCAGGCTTGACATTCGACCGTGGCTTTGAGGGCGATTTTGCCGGGCTTCGCGGTTTTGGCGACCGTGTACGGCAGTTTGACAACCGTTTTGCTTTCGTAGACCATGACGGGCTTGGGCGAAATAGCGGCCATCGTGACGGATTGCGCGGGCGCGAACTGCGCTTTGCCCCACGTAACGCCATTTGCTTTGTCGCCGGTTGCGGTCGTCGGAATGAAGTCGGCGCTTCCGGGCGCGGCGGAGTAGATATGAAAGCCTTCCTTGATTTGCAGCGCGACCGTCAAAACGCCACTTCCGCCCGCTTTGACGGACGCGGGCGCGGCGGTCGCCGAGGCAGTGACGGTTTTGTTGCCCGTCCGCGTTTGTGCCGACGCGCCGTTTACCGATAAAGCGATTGCCGCGCCGCCCAAAAGGGCGGCAAGTGCAGCGTTTCGGCGGAAATTGAATTTTACTTCTTGCATAGTTATTCCTTTCGCTTGATGCGGTAATTACGCCCCGGCTCCATGCGTTTTGAACCATGCCAGCAGTTTGCCCATCGCGTCTTTGGCGTCTTTTTCATTGTACGAGGGGCGGTAGTCGGCGTTGAAGCCGTGTCCGGCGTCCGGGTAGACAATGATTTTCGAGCCGCTTTTGCCGGTTTTGAGTGCGGCTTCCATTTGCCCAACGCTTTCCTGCGTGATGCCCGTGTCTTTGGCGCCGTAGAAACCGATAACGGGAACCGTGAGGCTGGGGGCGACATCAACCGGGTTTTTCACGCCTTCGCGGAAACCTTTGGCAAGCTGCCCGTACCACGCCGCGCCCGCTTTGATCTTGGGATTGTGGGCGGCATACAGCCACACGACGCGCCCGCCCCAGCAAAAGCCGGTAATCGCGGTTTTGTCCACATTTGCGTGGGCCTGCGTTTTCGCCCATGCAAGCGCCGCGTCCAAATCGCCCATGACTTGTTCGTCGGGCACTTTGGAAACGACGCTTGCGATAATCTCGTTCATCGGCAGTTTAGACACGTCGCCCTGCCGGGCGTAGAGTTCGGGCGCAATCGCAAAGTAGCCTTTGTGCGCGAACCGTCGGCACACGTCTTTGATATGCTCGTGGACGCCAAAAATCTCCTGCACAACGAGCACGACCGGATGCTTGCCGCCTTTGGCCGGGTAGGCGTGGTACGCAGGTACGTCGTAGCCATCCGGCCCTTTGTAGGTTGTCATGCCGGTTGTTAAACCCTTGTCGTCGGTGTGGATGGTTTCCGCCGATACGGGCTGCACGGCGAGTGCGTACCCTACGCCAATACCTGTCGCAACGCCCGCTTTGATTAAATTGCGGCGCGTCATTTCGCCGGTTTCGTTCGTTTCCGGTTTTTCTATCGTATCCATAAGTGTTTTGGCTTTCTAAAAAACTATTTGATCGTATCGCGGAGCCAGCCGATTGCGGCACGGGCGACCGATTCGGCGCGTTTGCCCATCAGCGGGCCGATGTGGCTCATATTATTGTAGGCGTGAATGTCGGCTTTTGCCCAAGCCGCAAGGGCAAGGCCGGTCGCGTAGGACACGTCGGTGTCCGCCTCGCCTAAAATCGACAGCACCGGACAGTTGGGTTTGAGAACGGCGATGCCACGCGCCATATCGTTCATCACTTGCCCACTCTCATCGCGCCATTTTTTCGCGGCCCACTGTATGGTTTTTTCGTCGCCGTCGGGCAGGGCGTCGCGCGTATCTTTTACCGGCCCGTTCGCCCATTTGACGACGGCGGGATAATCGGCGGGCGGGCGCGGTTTGGTTTGTACGCCGCGCGGCGGAACGCTATTTATCAAAAGTATTGCCGAGGGGCGCACTGTTTGCGCAGCGTGCAGGGCTAAAAGGCCGCCCATGCTCGCGCCAACGAGAACGGGGCGCGGGTTTCCGCTACCCGCTTCTTTCGCCCATGCTTGCACCTGCGCGGCGTAATCGTCCCACGTCGTTTGGGCGTAGTCGCCGCGCGTGGGCACAAGGTCGGACGCGATAAAGGCAGGCACGCCTTCTTGTTTTGCGACCGGCTTCCACAAATCGTATTCCCAGCCCCCGCCGCCCGCGCCGTGAATGCAAACCAAAGCGGGCAAGCGCGCTGCCGCCATTTAGTAGCCGTCCGGTCGGAAGAAATCGCCCAAAAGCCAGCCGATGACGAACGCCAAAAACACGACGTTGCCGCCAAAAAGCAACACCTGCATGTGGTCGGGCGTGTACACAACGGACAGCAAAACGACCACGGTAGCGACGGCGGCGAACACGCGGCGCATCGTCGGCGTGAAGGATTCCTGTATGGATGTTGCGCCCGCGTACAAGAGCGCCCCCAACCAAAAGTTGACGACCGATACAACGACAAGCAGCAAGCCGAGCGGTACGAACGTGCCGCCGCGCGAGCCGGTTCCCGACAAAATAAGTTCGTCGTCGATGCGCCGGATAGTGGAGGTAATCGTCATGGTCGCGCCCAAAAGCAGGCCGCACACAAACATAATCGTCATGATCGTGGCGTTCCATGAACTGACCATACTGAGTAGGGGCGCGACATCGCGCGGGGCCTCGCCGTGGTACAGTGCCGCATATAAAACCGCCAAAAACACGCCGCCATAGCCGAAAAAGCCGGTCAAAAGCAAACCTATGGGCCGCTTTTCCGCATCGCCAAGCCGGGTCGCGCGGCCCGTTGGGTTGGTTGTTGGGCGGGGACGGCTGCGGCTCGTCGAACCACCCGAATAATTTTGGCTGTCGCTGTTATCGTAAAACGTTTTTTGTGCGGTCGGCCCGCCCGCGCCCCCGCTCGACCGTGACAATCGCTCGACGCGCTGCATGATCGCCGGGTTACGCGGATTGATTTGCAGCGACATCGAGTACATGGCGAGCGCGTCGTCGATTTTGTTTTGCAGGCGGTACACGTCGCCGATGACCTCGTAGGCAATCGCATTGCGTCGGTTGAGCCGCAGTGCCTGCTCGGCGAGCGTACGCGCTTCGATAAAGCGGCCTCGCCCAAACGCGGACTGCGCCTCGATCACAAACCGTGTGGATTCCGCCTGCGCGTTGCTTTGGGCGGTTCGCGCCGATTGTGCGCCGGACGGGGCGCGGTTCGCGCTGCCCGCCCGTGCGCCTCCGCCGGTTGCCTGCGCGCGCTTGGCGGCCTCGGCTTTTTGCCGTTCAAGAAGCGCCTGTTCAGCGTCGTAGGTTGCTCGCGCGTCGGTATCGGACAGCGTTTTGTAGGCTGTCGTGATTTGCGCGAAGATTTGCGGCGCGGCAGGGTTGTTGGTGTTTACGTCGGGGTGGTACTGCCGCGCCATTTCGCGGTAGCGTTTTTTGATCTCGTCCTGCGTGGCCGTGCGCGGAACGCCCAAAACGTCGTAATAGCTGCGCTGCGGAGAAGACGGGGACATAGGTTGGCTTATCCCGCTTCCTTCATAATGGAACTGAACTGCCCGACATAAAACGAAATGGCGATATAGGCGACCACAACGGCGGCGAGAATGAGCGCGCCCACGCCCGTGAACGTCGCCAATTGGTGCGATTTGGCGTCGGCTTCGCTTTCCAAATAATCGGCTACCTTGTCCATCATGTCGTCCAAACTACCGGTTTGCTCACCCGTGCGGGCCATTTGTACGGCAATCGGCGAAAGTAAACCGGACTGCGCCAAAAAGCCGGAAATCCCGCCGCCGTTGTATAGTGCCCCGATGCCATCAACGAGCGTTTGCCCAATGGCGCGGTTTCCGCACGCGCGGGCCGCAATCGCCACGGCGTTTGGCAATAAAACGCCGCCACTATATAGCGTGCCCAAAGCGCGGGTAAAACGCGCGGTCGCGTATTTGCGGGACACGCCGCCCGGCCCGGGAATGAGCATTTTGAAGCGATCCCAAGCCGCGCCAATCGCGGGAAACTGGTTCAAAAACCGCGCCGCCCACCAAATGGCGAATCCACCGACGAGAACCACAACGCCAATTAACAAACGACTTTTAAGGCCCGCCTGTCCGTATTTGAGAAAGCCCAACAAAAGCAGAACGCAGCCCGCCAAAGACAGCACGATTTTGGGATACAGCGTTTCTTTTTTGAGCTTGCGCCGAATTTCGATTTCGCGCTCCAAATAATCGGCGATGCGGTTGCACATCCGCGTGAGCATCCCCGACGTTTCGCCCGCTTTGATTAGCTCGACTTCCATGTTGGCGAAAACGGACGGATACCGCGCCATGACCGACGAGAGGGGATTGCCACCCGCGACGGCCTGCGTACATTCGCCCAAAATCTGCCTCAATCGCCCGTTCGTCGTTTGCTGGGTGAGCGTTGTAATCGCCTGCACCATCGGGACGCCCGCGTTCATCAATGTCGCCATTTGCCGGTACATAACCACAAGCGTCGGCAGGGGAACCGACGACAAAAACGGCGCGGCATCAATCCGCGATTGCGCCCCGACGACGGGATTTACGGGCGCACTCGACGCCGCCCCAAATCCGTTCGAGCCGATTTCCGGCACACTGTTCATCGGGCCGCTCGCAGGCGGTGAAATGAACGCGCTCGGTGCACTGCGGACGAGTTCAATGCGCGTGGGCCACAATCCCTGCTCGCGCAACTGTTCCGCCGCCCCGCGCGATTCGATGGCGTCGATGATGCCGGAAACGCGCTCGCCGGTTTTGTTTTTGGCGTCGTAGGAAAAAGTGGGCATGGGTTTGGTTTGGGATTCTTTCGTTATTATAACGTACCTGCGCCGCGTCTGGATACTGCGGTTTTGCCAAAACCCGCCGTGCCGAGCGAAAACGGGTATACGAAGCGTACTAACGTAAGGAAAATTTTGCGCCTCATGCTCCAATGGATCGAAGGCCTGATGAACTATCCGGGCATCGCGTTTCTGATGTTCTTGGAAAACGTGTTCCCGCCGCTGCCGTCGGAGTTGATTATGCCCCTCGCGGGCTTCACGGCGGGGCAAGGGAAAATCACGCTATGGGGCGCGATGCTGGCGGGAACGCTCGGCTCGGTCATTGGGCAATTACCGCTGTATTATTTGGGGAAAATCGTCGGCGAGGAACGGCTCAAAAAATGGGCGGACAAATACGGGGCGTGGCTGACCGTTTCCGGCGACGAAATCACGCACGCCAAAAAATGGTTCGACGATCACGGGCACAAAGCGGTTTTGTTTGGTCGCCTCGTTCCAGGTCTGCGCTCGCTTTTGTCCATTCCCGCCGGAATGGCGAACATGAACTTGGCGCAGTTTTTGGCGTATTCGGCAATCGGCACGGGAACGTGGGCGTCCGCGCTCGCCGTCGCCGGGTATCTGCTGAAAAACCAGTACAAAATCGTCGAGAAATGGCTCGGCCCCGTTACCTACGTCGTCTTGGGCGGCTTCGCACTGTACATTCTTTATTCGGTTATCAAACGCAAAAAAAGCGGCGCGGGCGACAAAGACGATAAGAAAGACGACAAAAAGGATGATAAAGCCACGGCTTAGTGCGGGCGTTTGGTGGGGCGTATGGCGTAAAATGTCCCTATGCCGCGTTATACCGCCCCGAAGGGCACGCACGATATTTTGCCGTCCGGCACGAACCGCACGGATTGGGCCGACGATATTTCCAAATGGCACTATTTGGAGACCGTTTTCCGCGAACTGTGCCATTTGTACGGCTACGAGGAAATCCGCACGCCCGCGTTTGAGCAAACCGATTTGTTCAAGCGCGCGGTCGGCGAAGGAACCGATGTTGTTGGCAAGGAGATGTACGAATTCCGCACCAAAGGCGGCGACGATTTCACGCTCCGGCCCGAAGGAACCGCGCCTGCTTTGCGCGCCTATGTCGAGCATCGCGTGTACATTGAGCGTCCGGTCGCCAAACTGTATTACCTTGCGTCCATTTTCCGCTACGAACGCCAGCAAAAAGGCCGCTATAGGCAGCACCACCAAGTCGGGATTGAAGTTTTGGGCGCAAAAGGCCCAGACGTGGACGCCGAAGTCATCGCGCTTGCGATGGCGTTTTTCACGCGGCTTGGTATCGAACGCTTGACCCTCAAACTCAACTCGGTCGGCACGAAGGAATCCCGCGTCAAATACGTGGACGCACTGCGCGATTACGCCCGCCCGTATCTATCCGAAATGAGCGAGGACAATCAACGCCGCTTCGAGCAAAACGCCCTTCGTATGCTGGATTCCAAATCCGAGCGCGACCAAGAGTTGCTGCACGATGCGCCCTTGTTATCCGACTATCTGGACGACGAAAGCCGCGCGCACTTCGACGAGTTACAGCAACTACTCACGAATATGGGAATCGGCTACGAAATCGACCCGCGTTTGGTACGCGGCTTCGATTACTACGTACGCACGGCCTTTGAAATTCAGTCGCCGGATGTCGGCTCGCAGTCCGCGCTCGCGGGCGGGGGACGCTATGACGCCTTAGTGGAGGAATTGGGCGGCCCACCGACGCCCGGCATCGGCTTCGGACTTGGCATTGAGCGAACACTCATCGCGCTGCAAACCGCGCAGGTTTTCATGCCCGACGCGCCCGGCTTGACCGCGTATCTGTGCCCGCTGGGAGAAAATGCCCGCAAAGCCTGTGTTTTGCTTTTAGCCCAACTGCGCGCAAGCCGCATCGCCGCCGACATGGACTACGCCCGCCGGAAGAAAATGGCCCAAATGCTGGAAGCCGCCGATTTCGCCCGCGCAAGGTACGCCCTCGTCATCGGTGACGACGAGGTGCGGGATGGAACCGTGCAGGTGCGCGAACTGAAAACGCAGCAAAAAGAAACCGTTCCCGTCGCCGAAATCGCCGCGTTCCTGCATGGCAATCCGCCCGTCGCTTTGCAGGACACTTAAATTAGTTGGCCCCCCTGCTCCCCATCATTGGGGGGCAGGGGGGCAATAAAATTTCCGGGAACGCTTGACAATGGTTTGGCGTTGTGCTACCCTATTTCCGACACAAACGGTCGGAGATAACATCGGTCGGTGATTCGGACGATAAACCCTGCGATGTGCGTGTCAAGCGGTCTGGAAGAAGGTCAAGTTCTCCCAGACCGCGCATTCCAACTATCCGACGGCATACTGGAAACCATGCCGGAAAGGTGAAATGTATTATGGATTCTACCACGCAGGTTCGCGCATCATCTTTGCGCCGTGGCTCCCACCCCAGAGCGGGGTTTACCCTAATCGAGCTGCTCGTCGTCATCGCTATCATTGCGATTTTAGCGGCGATTTTATTCCCCGTTTTCGCTCAAGCCCGCGAAAAAGCGCGGCAGGCGACGTGTCAATCGAACCTCAAACAGCTTGGCCTCGCCCTCGCCATGTATTCGCAGGACAGCGACGAAACCCTGCCCCTTGTGCAAACGAGCGAAGCGGTGACAACGAACTCCAAACGTTGGCCGCAGCTTCTCGCTCCCTATGTCAAGCAGCGCGGGTTTGTTTTATGCCCAACCGCAAGCTACGACCTGCCCCTGTCCGGGGCACTGACCTACCAGGACGCCATTAACGACCCCAATGGAACCGGCGGCTTCAACGACTACTACTACGGTTTGTATCCTTCCTATGGCTTCAACTACGTGTATCTGTCGCCGACCGCGACCTGCCCCGACGGGTTCGATTCGCCCGACGCTTCCTGTACGGCCACACCCAGCACGGGAACTAACTATGTCGCCGAACCGGCGGGGATAAAAATAAGCGCGACCAGCGCGGGAATTCCGCTCGCGGGTATCCAGTCATCCGCGCAAACGGTGATGATGACGGATAGTGTCGCCGCGCCCCAATCCAGCGCCACAACGCTTGCGTGGGGGTATTTCATCTCCCGACCGCCGCAGTTGTGGGCCAAAACCGCGCCGGATAAACAAGACCGCGATACCTACGGGCGCGTCATGCCCCGCCACGCCAAAACCGCAACCACGCTGTTTGCCGACGGACACGTCAAAAACCTGCAAATCGACGCTCTGCGTGACACCAACCTGTGGCGCGCAAAGAAAATCACGCAGTAAAATTTAATCGAAGTCAAAATTATGCGAAATTATTTCCGACCCTTTTTCACGACCACGTTTGCGCTTGTCGCCATGGCCGCCTCCCAGTCCGTTGCCCATGCCCACTTTATTTGGGCGACCGTACAAAACGGACAGGCCCGCTTTGCGCTTTTGCAAAGTGTCAACGAAGCGCCCAACGCAAACTTTGACACCTACGTCGAAAAACTGACGCCAATCTCGGGCGGCAAAACCTTGTCGCTCGGAACCGTCAAGGACGGCGCGCGGTTTGCAAACGTGCCCACTGGTAGCGGCGTTGTTTTTGCGGAAAGCGTTGTCGGCGCGAAGGATCGGGGCGGCCCGTCGTACCTTTTGGTGTACGATGCCAAAGGCGCGGCCTCGCTTTCCGCCGCCCAAACGAAAACAAACGCCCCGGCGGAAATCACGGCTCGCAAAGACGGCGATACGCTCGTCGTTTCCGTGATGCAAAACGGCAAACCGGTGGCGAACTGCGAAACGTGGGTGGAATGGCCCGGCGATAAATTCGAGGGCGACGAAACCAAAGGGACGCCCACCGACGCCAAAGGCGAAGTGCGCGTCGCGTGGCCCAAAAGCGACGTTCCCAACGGCTTTGTTGGCGCGCGGGCGATGGTGAACGACGCGAAAGCAGGGGACGACGGCGGCAAAAAGTACTCGTCCGTTCACCGCTGGGCGACGCTCTCGTTCCCGCTGGGAAATGGCGCAAGCCAAGCGGCGGCTGTAAAAACTGCGAGCGACACGTCGGAAAAAACAACCACGCAAATTATTCGGGCCGCGATCGGCAACAGCCACCAAGAAGTCAGCACGGCGGCCTTCAACCAAACGCTGTTCGACAACAAAATCACCAAAGCGCAGGTCATTACCCATTTGCAGCAGCGTGCCCTCGTACACAACGAAACGCACCGCATTTTGACCGAAGCCGACCCCAATCTGCACGTGCCCTACGGCGCGGCGCAAAAAGAGGTTTTGGTGCTTCTGTTTTCCGACTTGGTAGCGATGGGGTCGGGCTGGCCGACCGGCGATCAAGCCCGCCCGGAAACCCGCGCGTTTTTGCAGGAAATCAAAGACAGCCAAAAGAGCGGCCCGTATTTCGCGCTTGGCGTCCAGCACGTGTATTTCGGCGGCATCACGAACGGCGGACGCATGATCGGTCAGAAAATCGGCGAGCAGATCAAGTTCGAGCCGACGTATTACGAAAAAAGCGACGGCTATGAACCGTATCTTGCCGAAGTCAACAAAATCACCGACCCGAACGCCCGCAAAGAAATGGTGCGCGGCGCGCAAGCCGCCTACAAATACATCATCCTTTCGATGAACGAAGATATTTATAAGGCGAAGTAGCGCACAGACAATTTAAGCCCCCCTGCCCCCCAATAAGGGGGGGTTCTGAATTGCCCCACTGATACCGCGAACGCTTGCGGCTATCGGAAATGGTGTCTTCAGAACCCCCCCTTATTGGGGGGCAGGGGGGCTTAAATTGTTTGCCTACTCCCAAAAGTTTTCCCAATCGTTGGCGAACGCGGCTTTTAGTTTTTCGCGGTAGGCGTCGGTTTTGATTTTCACCATCCATACGTCCGCGCCGCCGTTTCCGCCTTTGCATACGACGCCCTCGGCGACGTTGTATTTGCCGCGCCGTACATCGTCGGAAAATTGACCCGTGAGTTTTCCTTTGTACACGACGCGGGCGGACGGCAACTGTCCGAAATCGCGCACGAACGCTTCCGGCCCGATGAAGCCGTAGCCGTCCGCCCACACGTCGAACAATACGAGTTGCTTGGGTTTGGCTTCGTGATGCAGGCCCGCGAACGAACCCTCGCCCAGATATTCGGCGAATACTTTGTAGGCCGTAAATTGCTGGTATGCCGGGTTCTGCGTGAAAATGATTTCCACGCCTTCGGCGAGCGTTTCAAAGAATAGCGCGGCGGCTCCGGGTAAATTGAGGTGCGCGGCCTCGAAATCCGCGATGCCCTGTTCGGTTAAGTTGAAAGCGTCGCGGCGCGCGCCGAAGGAGTGCCAGCCGAAATCGCGCTCCCATTCAAAATGAAGGTTTGTGCCGTCGTATTTCTCGAACGCCCAGCATTTGCCGTTTGGCGCATTTCGACTGCCCGGCATTTTTGGATAATGTAGCATAGCTGCTTTCTTTATCGCCCCGTGCGTGCAAAAATAAAAAGCGAAATTTCGCCAAACGTATTCCGGGTTGCGCGAATACTGGTAGTATAAAATGCGTAAGCGCAAACGGAAAAGTCACCTTTTCCCGACACGCTTTGCCCTACTTGAAAAGAAGAAGCGACACCGGTTTGTTAGCAACTTGGAACGGCTTGTTCGTTCCTAACTACGGTGTTTCGCCGTGGCTGCCGTGAAGCCTGCTTCACGTCACCGGTCGCCGCTGCGACTCAGCGTCCCCCCGGGTAGGGGGCCACTTATTGTCGCGCTGAATCGGCGGTGGCCCACATACAATAAGTGGCCCCCTACCCGGGGGGACGCCTACAGTGATCGCCGCCGGTCACAGCAGATAGGTAACGTTTCGGGTTCGCTTCTTCTTTTCAAGTAAATTTGTTTTTAAGGTTTTCGCGCCATGCCCTCAGCCGCCCTTGACCCCGATTCGCCGTCCGGTTTGTCCGCTATCCGTTCCGCGCCGTTGACGTTCGGAACATGGGGCGAACTCAAGCGACTTTACAAAGCGTTGGAAGCCGAACTGAACCCGACGCCCGCGCAGCACGCCGCGCTCGCCGCCCTTATTGCGCGCCTCGATGCCGCCCCGATGACGCAGTTCCGCGACATTCCCACCGCGCAAATTTCGCGCGGACGAAACACAAACGGTTTGGCGGGCTTCGCCGTCCAAAACGGGCGCGGCTTGTTTTTGTCCAACAGCCGAAACGCCGAACTACAGCCCGTCGATTTCAATGTGTCCGACCGGTTGAAGCCGACACTGGGCAACCCGCTTGCGTTGACGTTCGGTGGGCAGCAGGGCTGGAAAAACGTTGTTTGGGCGGGAGAAAGGCTGGCCGCGCTGCAAAGTGGCAGCAGTCAAATCCAAATCGTCGATGTCGCCGATTTCAATAATCCTAAACTGCGCGGCGAAATCGGCAGCAAAAGTTTGGGCCTCGTCGTCAAAAACGCGCTGCAAAGTTTGCAAAGTACCGCGGCAAGCGACGGCTTTGTGTACGCCGCCTGCAATCGCAACGATACGCCCTCATTTCACGTGATTTCGCTCGCCGACCCGGACACTCCGCAAATCGTCGGTTCGTTGCTTTTGCCGGGCGCGACCTTTGCTGCCACGATTCCCGGCACGAAACTGGTCGCCGTTTTGGGAAGCGGCAAACTGCCCGAAACGTTCTTGGGTTCGCTTTTGGCGCGGGTCGGCGTGCAGTTTAAGCCGGGCGAAGAGCGGCATTTGCATATCGTGGATGTGTCGCGGCCCGAAAACCCCGTTCTCGTTTCCACCCTCCCGATTGCCCACGGCGACCTTCTCGCCGCCGACACGAACGTGCTTTATGTGTCGGACAACCTCAGCCGACGGCGCTACGAGGGCAACCACGGCGTCAACGTCGTGGACATACAAAACCCCGCCGCGCCTAAACTCGTCAGCCGAACCCCGCTTGGAACCTATTACACGATCAAGTTTATGGCCTGCTATGAGGGCTTCGTGTACGCCGCGCCCGAATACTACGCGGTCAAGGTTATCGACGCCCGCAACCCGCAAAAGCCGGTTTTGGGGCGCGACTTGCCCATTAGTTATCTGCAAGCCATGACGCTCGACCGCGACGTTTTGTACACGGGCCGGTATTCCGGCGTCAACCTTTTCCATTTGGGCGAAGGGGGCGGGGCATCGCCGACCCCGTATGGCACGCCGCCGTCCGCGCAAACGCTGGGCTACATGAAGCGCCGCGCCAAACGCTATTTGCACGGCTTGGCGAAGACGAACCCCGCCCAATTTACGAAAATTGCCGCCCAATTTTTGAGCGAGCCGGGCAGCCAATCATGGGATCCCGCGTTCGAGTGGGTGACCACCGACCTTATTTTCGGTGGCGGGAACCGCTTCGTGCAAATCAGCCACGGGCGCGGCCACTACAAAGAAATTCGTCCGCGCGGTTTGAGCATCCGTTCCCGCGAGGAGCGGTTCCCCGACGTTTGGGATGCGCACATGGACGATGCCGCCAACCTTTTCGCCGCGCCGAACGCCGCGTGGCCCGGACGCGAAATGGCGCTCCGCATTGTGCGCGCCGCGCGGCAAACGGTTCCCGCGCTTAATGATACAGCGCTTGAAAAAACACTGACGGCCCCATCGCTTTTGCTGGTCGCCGAAGGGGTGCGTCAAGCCGTCGCGCAGGCCGAAGCGGGAAGCAAGCTAACCCCGGCATCGGCGGCAAGCGCAACCGCAAATGCGACGCCCAAACTCCGCACCCGCTTGATGAACGCGCTCGCCCCGGTCGCCGAGCGCGACGAAAAATGGGCGCAAGCCTTCGCCGCGCAGTTGCTTGGCTATCTGCCGGTCTTGGATGCCGTGGGCGTTGTGTCGCGCAGGCAAAGCGGTTTAGCCGCCTCGCTGGCCCGCGTATTGCCCGGTTCGCTGACCGGCGATTTACTTCTTCGCCTCGCCCCGCTTCTTTTACAAACCAAACGCCGCGATGCTTACGCGCCCGTTTTGGAAGCGGCCCGGCGCGAAGGCTTAGGCCAAATCACGAACTGGATGCTCGTGCTGGATCGCGTGTCCGACGAGGCCGCCCGGGACGCCTTGCTTTCCGCACTGGCGGAATCGGTGCAAGGTCAAGAATTGACCAACGCTTTTTACGAGCAGATTTTGCTCGCCGCGCCATCGCGCGGGCCGTGGCTGTGGCGGTTGATTCGCGCAAGTCAGGTTTCGCTGGAATCCCTGCGCCGCGTTTGGGTGTCGCTCTTGTCGGATGCCCGGTACGAGTCCGCGTTGCGAAACGCGATGGCCTCGCCGGACGCGCTCGCGCTTTTGGGGCAAACCGGAATCGGCGACGACGAAATGGCGAGCTTTTTGCAGGCACGCCCCGAAATCGTGGACTTGCTGACGCCCGACGCTTTCGCGCGCTTAACGCAAACCCTCCCCGCCGCGCTTACGCTCCGCCTTGCCGCCGCCGCCTCAAGCGACGTATGGCCCAAACTGCGCGACGGCTGGCTCCGCAATTTGCGTGAAGGCGTCGGACTTGCGGATTTGTGGCTCAGCGCCGAAGCCGCCTTCAAATCGGACGCGACCGGCAATTTGGAAAGCCGCCTTTTGGGCGATACGGAAATCGCGCAAACCCGGCTCGACTTGGACGATGCCGCTCAAGTTCTGGAAATCCGCGAACCCGCGTTCGGGCCTATCTTGGCGCACTACTTCGCCCGGCACGAAGACCGTATCGCCAAAAACGACGCCTTGTTTTTGCTCGCCGCAATCCATCCGCTCCCCGACGTGCGAACGCCCGCGCTTGCGCTTTTGCCCAAACGAACGATAAACCTGCCGCTCGCGCTCGGTTTGCTGGAATCCGAAGTGCCCGCGAGCGTTTTGGCGGGCCGCGCGTGGTTCGACAATGGGGAAAGCGATTTGCCTTTGCTCGACCGCGCCCTCGCGTTGTGCGACAGTCCCGCCGCGTCGGTTCGGACGATTGGCCGCGATTTCGCCACCGTCCACCGCGACGCTTTGCCGCTTTCCGAATTTAGCGCGGCCCTGACCGAGCACAGCGACCCCGTCATGCAGGCGTTCGTCGCGCGGCTTCTCGGGGGCGATCCCGCGCCGCAGTTCGACCGCGAAATTTTGCGGACGCGCTATCAATCCCGGCAGGCCAAAGAGGTCGTCAAAGTCCGGCAGGAAGCGCAGAAAAACGGCGGCAGCGTCGATGTGGAAACGCTTCTCGCCCTTGCCCGCGATCCGTCCGCGCCCCGCGATGCCGAATGGGCATTGACGCAGCTTGTGCGCCGCGCCCTTGCCGGGGAAGCGATTGACGGGTTGGTTTTGGAAGGCAAGTAACCTGTATAAAATGTGTGCCGTGGAATAAATTCCCGGCTACGGATTACAAAGTCGGCCTCCGCCGACTACTAACGCGCTATGTCTTGCGCGTATACGGAAAGTGTTTCGCTTCGTCAGTCCGCGCAGGCGGACTTTGTAATCCGTAGCCGGGAATTTATTCCACGGCGAATGGTTCGTTAGGAAAAAATTATGGAAGTAACCCAAGCCTACGCGCAGCCCTCGACGGCGACAATGGACGCCGACGGCATGAAACTCGCCGTTTCCGCCGAGCTGTCGCGGCCCGGCGTGCGCCTCGACGCCCGCATCAAAAACAGTCTGGGCTACGCCCGCGTGATGCTCGCGCTGTATAACGTTGTGTCCAGCGATTTGCGCGCCAAGCAAGTGGATCATTCCGCGTATCAGAAATGGGTGCAGGAGCGGTATTTGGAGGAACTGGGAACCGTGCAGGCCGGAAATCTGCGCGCCTTGCCCGGCATGAAAGCCAAGCGCGACGATTTATCCACGCACATCAAAGAACTACACGCCGCCATCCGTCCGCTCGAAGACAAACTGGCGTCCGGCGAATTTTACAATCAGCGGCGCAAATACTACGACTGGCTTTACAAAAACGACAAGGACGCTTGGTGGGTTTTGGATCCCGTCGTCAGCGTCCACCCCGACGCCGTGGTTTTCGAGGTGTTTAGCCAAGATGAATCGTCCTACGGGCGCGTGACCGTGCCGACCGAAAATATGGACGTTTTCGGCGAAACCGTGTGGGGCACGACGAACGTCGATTACAGCCGAACCTTGGCCGATGAAATCCGGCGTGTTCGCTCGTACCGGCCCGCGTATCTGTCGGTTGCCGCCGAGGGCGTGACCGTTGCCACCGGCGCGGGCGAGCGGGTGGAAAAGAAAATTGACTTGCCGCCGACGTGGGTGCGGGGCTTTTTGCAGGTACAGTCCGCGTCCGTGTATCCGGGCGTCGATGTGGTTTTGTCGCCGACCACGGTTGCCGCCGTGTTTGAAGTGTTACAGCGCAAGCGCGAAAAAGAAGGGCCGCGCTCGCTCCGTTTCAAACTAACGCCCGGCCAAAAACCGACGATTGTTTGCGAGCCGTGGGGCGTCGAGATTAAGGAATCGACGCACGTTTATCAAGGCGAAGCGCAGGAAGTCCGGCTGTGGGGGCGGCGGCGACTGCTCACGATGGCGGACTTGATGCCGTATGCCGACGAGGTGCGCGTGCGAATGCTGGGAACCGGGATGCCGTCGTATTGGAGCGTTTCGATGCAAGGGCATAGATTCGATTTGGGCGTGTCCGGCTGGACGAAAAACGACTGGTCGAGCGCGGCCCGCTTCGATTTATTGGCGGCGACCGCGTCGGCGTCCGAGGGCGATGTCGCACAAGCCCGCGCCGTGTTGGAAAAACGCCTGCATTTGTCGCCGGAAGAATTGGCGGCTCATTCCGACCTGCCCCGCGAAACGGCGACATCTGCTTTGCAGGAGTTGTGCCGACAAGGCATGGCGATGTTCGATTTGGTGACCGGGCAGTATCGGTGGCGGCAATTACTGCCGTTCCCCGTTCCGCCGCCGGACGAAGCCGACCAACGCTCAACGCTTGCCGCCCGCATTGTCGCAACCGGCGGCGTGACGTTCCGCAAACCGGGCGGCGACGAGGACGACGACGAGAGCGCCTTTTTCGGTGCGCCAACCGACGAGAAAACGACCCGCTTTCAAGCGACCGTGCGCGGGGGAGAAACCCGGCGCGAGCGCAAATTTGAAGTCACGCTCGATTTGGACACGGACGGGCGTGTCCGGTTTGCGAGTTGCGATTGTTCGTGGCACAAGCGAAACAAACTGCGGCAAGGCCCGTGCGCCCATATTTTAGCCGCTGCCGCCCTTGCGTCCAAAGAAGCCATCAAAGCCAAAGCCGTCACGTCTACGAAAAGCGCAGTTAGTGGGGGAGCGGTAACTGCTGTCAACAGTGAGCCGTTCAAAGACAAAACGTTCGTATTTACCGGGGCATTGACGCTGTTTACACGCGAACAAGCCGAAGCGATGGTCGTTCAAGGGGGCGGCAAAGCGGCGGGAAGCGTAACGAGCAAAGTGGATTATCTGGTCGCGGGCGACAAGGCCGGGTCGAAACTCGCCAAAGCGCAGCAGTTGGGCGTTCCTGTTTTAACCGAAACGCAGTTCCAAGCGATGCGGGAAGGGAAAACCGTATGAATACGCAGCAGCGTGCCCGCTTAAAAGAAGTCGGCAAGCAAGCCTTTGTGCGCGAAGAAATGACGCGCTTAGGTTACTGGCCGCCCACGCCGGAAGCCGCCAAACTAACGGCGGACGCCGAGCAAGCCCTCGGGCCGCTGTACGATGAACTCGTCCGCGCCCGTGGCGAACTGGACAGCATCAATACGGAAATCGCCGAAATGGGCGACGTTCCCGCCCTCCTTGCACAAATTCGGCACAATCGCATTGCGCGGGTGCGGGCCGAAAAAGCGCAAAAGAAAATCGAGCGCAACGCGGATCGGGCGACAAAAAAAGACGCCGACGTACAGCGCCTCAAAACGACGCTTCCGCATCTTGGCGCGGGATTGTCGGCGGGGCTTAACTTCGCGGGTGGCGAAAACGAAAAACTCACCGCGCACAATCTGCCTTTGCTGGAAAGTGCGTCCGACGTTGCCAAAGCCATCGGCATAACCGAACCCGACTTGGCGTGGCTGTGTTATGAACGGGCGGCGGCGAGCGTTGACCATTATTCGCGGTTCACCATTCCCAAGAAAAAAGGTGGCGTGCGCGTGTTGTCGTCGCCCAAGCCGCGCCTGCGCGTCGCGCAAACGTGGCTGCTGCAAAACGTCCTTGTCGGTTTGGACGTTCACGAAGCGGCCCGCGCTTTTCGGCCCGGCGCATCGATTGTCGATAACGCCGCCCCGCATTTAGGAAAAGCCGTTATCGTCAAGGTGGATTTGAAGGACTTTTTCCCGTCGCTGTCCGTCAAGCGCGTCAAAGGCTTTTTTCACGGCTTGGGCTACAACGAGGGCGTTTCCACGCTGTTCGCCCTCATCGCAACCGAAACGCCACGCATCGCCGTGACGTTTGACGGGCAAAAACGCTTCGTCGCCGTTTCCAAGCAGCGCGCTTTGCCGCAGGGCGCGTGTACGTCGCCCGCGCTGACGAATTTGCTTTGCCGGGGCTTGGACGCCCGATTGCAGGGCGCAGCCAAATCGTGGGGTTTCGCGTACACCCGCTACGCCGACGACTTGACGTTTTCGCATGATAGCAAGGACGCGCCGGTGGGCGCACTGCTCACGCTCGTGCGAAAAATCATCGCTGCCTATGATCTGGTCGTCAACGAGGAAAAAACGCAAATTCTGCGCCCGTCCGACCGCCAAAATGTGACGGGCCTCGTCGTCAACCAAAGCCAAAGCGGGAAAGCGGACGCGCCGCTCGGCCCGCGCGTTTCCCGTGAAGACGTGCGACGGTTCCGCGCCATACTGCACCAGTGCGAGCGCGACGGTTTTGACAAAATGACCGAGCGCTTGGGCCGCGACGCGCAAGCCTACGCGGGCGGCTATCTGTCGTTCGTTCACATGGCCCGCCCCGAAGTCGCCACCAAAATCGCCGCCGCCCATCCGTGGCTGCACAAACACGAAAAGTAAACGCGGCGGGGCAGGGGAACCGGAGGCGCGAGGACGTGTATCATTATTATGATGCACACGAACCCTGCCACCAATAACCCCGCCTCGCAAAACGGCTTGCGCCTTTCGGTTCTGGATTTATCGCCGATTTCGTCGGGGCAAACGAGCGCGAACGCGCTTACCAATTCGCTGGATTTGGCGCGGTTCGTGGACACCCTCGGCTTTACGCGCTACTGGTTCGCCGAGCATCACAACACCGCGCTCACGGCCTGCTCCGCGCCGGAAATTCTCATCGGGCACGCGGCGAGCGTTACCGAAAATCTGCGGGTCGGTTCGGGCGGCGTCATGCTTCCCAACCACGCGCCCCTCAAAGTCGCCGAAAACTTTCGTACGCTCGAAGCCCTGCACCCGAACCGCATCGACATCGGTTTGGGCCGCGCGCCGGGAACCGACCCGCTAACCGCGCTCGCGTTGCGTCGCTCCCGAAACGCCGTCACCGCCGACGATTTCCCCGAACAACTCAACGAACTGCGCGGCTTTTTGGGCGAATCTGTCGAAGCGGGCAGCGACGCCGAACTTTTAACGCTGGACACCAAAAGCGCTCCACAAAATCTGTTTCGGCGCATCAAAGCGACGCCCGACGGCGTTGCCGCCCCGCCCATTTATTTGCTCGGTTCCAGCGATTATTCGGCCCGGCTCGCCGCCCGGCAGGGTTTGGGCTTCGCCTTCGCGCACCATATCAACCCCGGCCCCGCCATTCCCGCCGTGCAGTTGTACAACGCCCTGTACCAACCGACCGACGCGAACCCGCAGCCGCATTCCCTCATCGCCGTGTCCGCCATTTGCGCCCCAACCGACGAGGAAGCGGAAGCACTGGCACGCTCCGCCGATCTGGTGTGGCTCCGGTTTCAGCGCGGCAACATCGCGCCCATCCCAAGCCTTGAAGAAGCCAATGCGTACCCGTACACCGACATGGATCTTGCGCAAATCCACGTGAACCGTGACCGTCTTTTCGTTGGCTCGCCCGAAACCCTGCACGCCCAATTTTCGGAATTAGCGGAAGCCGCAGGCACGCGCGAAATCATGGTAACGACGCTCGTTCACGACCACGAAAACCGCAAACGCTCCTACGAACTGCTCGCCCAAGCATTCGCCCTCAAATAACTCAGTAATGCTTTATTAACGGTTGCGTCAATAAGAAAACCGTAATTAACGAAAAACGGGGTTTTCGTTAATTAGCGGGGCGGCTTTGTGTCTGTATGGAACGGCAAAGGAGAAAAAACGCGCTTTGCCGAACCATAACGCAACAATAAGGGCGGCAAATTGCGCCGCACGAGGGAGTTTTGAACGTGATTGTGTCTACCGCGCCGGGGCGATGCGGCGTTTTGGGAAATCCCACCGATATGTACGGCGGGTCGGTTATCTCGTGCGCGACGCAGGAACGCGCCCGCTGTGAAATCACGGACGCGGATGCGCTAATTGTGGAGGCAGACAACGGCGAAATCCAAACCATCGAAACTGTCGCGGATTTGGAGCCGCGCGGCGACCGATTGGATTTAGCCAAAGCCGTTCTCAAAGGCACGGGCGTCACGCCGGGCACGCACAAATTTCACTTGAAAACCGGCACGGATATTCCCATGCAGGCCGGGCTTTCGGGTTCGACCGCGCTTGTCGGGGCGGTTTGGGGCGCGGTCGCGGCGCAGCTGGGCATCAAACTCAACAAGCACGCGCAGGCCGAAGCCATCCGCGACATTGAGTATTCCATCATGGGCGTCGTGTGCGGGTTTCAGGATCAGTACATGGCGGTTTTCGGCGGCCTCAATTATATGGATTTCCGCGACAAAGGATCGCATATTGCGCCCAAAGACCAGCCGTTTGCCACCGTTGAGCCACTTGCGCCGTATCTCAAAGGCAGCCTGCCGATTGTTTTGGCGCATACGGGCGTCAAGCACCATTCTGGCAGCGTCCATAAATCCGTCCGTGAGCGTTGGCTGGAAGGCGACCCCGCCGTTCGCACGGGATACGACCGCATTCAATGGCTGGCCCGCAACCACAAAGACGCTTTTTTGAACGGCGACTGGGACGCCCTTGCCCGCGCGATGAACGAAAACCAGCAAATCCAGCACGATTTGGGCGCGTCGGGTAAAGCCTGCGACGATTTGATCGCGGTCGCCCTCGCAAACGGCGCGCTTGCCGGGAAATTGGCGGGCGCGGGCCACGGCGGAACGGTTCTCGCCTTGACGTTCGAGCCGGAGCGCACGATTGCCGCCGTCAGAGCCGCCGGGGCAGGGCGCATCTTGACGCCCGCGCCGTCCGAAGGCTTGACCGTCACGGTTTCGTAGTGCGAAGGGCGGGGCTTAAAAATGCCCGCCCGCTTTTTTGAGCAGGGCTTTGGCGTTGCCGTTTCGGCACTGGGCGGCGTAGCGAAGGGCAGTGTAGCCACCGTTGTCTCATGCATTGACGTTCGCACCGTTATGTAAAAGATAGCGCAGCATTTCCAGTCGGGCTGGCGGATAGCTGCCGTCGTTGCCATCTCCATAGCGAGGCCCGTTGCAGGTCACGTAAATTGGTGCTGTTTGCCCGCCGTTATCCATCGCATTTACCTGCGCGCCGTGAGCGATTAGGTAGCGGCAGATGCGCGGATTGTCGTTGGAGTCGTCCGAGAAGTGCATAAGAGCCGTGCTGCCATCGCGCCCGCGAACGTCAAGCCGCGCCCCGTGGTCAAGCATTGTTTGAAACAAAGCCCATGAACCCCTGAAGGATACGTAAAAAATTGGGGGAAACCCAAACGGGTCGTCAAGCGCATTTGCGTCCGCGCCCTGCTGTAGCAGATAACTTGCGGCGTCAAGTCTACTGTTTTCCAACGCTTCGCACAAAAAAGGTGTGCCCGCTTTCCCCGAAACCTTTACCCCTTTGGCAACGAGCATTTTCAAAATATCGACGTGACCGTAATTCGCGGCGAGGCGCAGGGCCGGTTCGGGATTTGCTCCCTTGTCCAGAAGCAGACGGACAATCTCTGTGTGACCGGAAACCGTGGCGGCTTGTATTGCGCTAAAACGGCGGCGCGTTTTAACGTCGGGTGATATGCCGCCCGCAAGCATGGCGCGCACCGTGCCAATGTCGCCATCTCCAGCCGAATTTACAAATCTCCGCGCTTCCTCACTGCGGAAGTCGCAGTACGCGCCGTAAATTGTCAAAAGAAAAAAAGCGGCAGCAAGGCTTGCAAAAATGCGGAGCCTGCGCGGCGTTAAGAAGCCACGCTCAAACGCCCAAGCAACTATTTTTCGCACTGTCTTCATTTGCTTGATGCCCTTCTATTTGCCGTTCGCGTTAGTCCTTCAAGCCGGTCAAGGCGACGCCCGCGATGATGTGCTTTTGCAATAGGAGAAACACGACGATGACGGGCATAGTACAGATAACGCTTGCGGCAAGCGTAAGGGCGTATTCGGTGTAATACGACGTTTGGAAAATGGCGACGCCGACCGGGAGCGTGTATTTTTCGCCGGAATCCAGAAAAATGAGTGGCCCCAAGAAATCGTTCCACGACCCGATGAACGTAAAAATACCCAGCGTGGCGAGGGCGGGGCGGGCGAGCGGAACCATGACGTGCCAAAACGTTTGCAGGCGCGACGACCCGTCAAGTTCGGCGGCCTCTTCCAATTCCTTGGGAATAGCAAGGAAGAACTGGTGGAGCAGAAACACGCCGAACGCACCCGCCCCGGCAGGAATAATGAGGGCCAAATACGTGTCCAGCCAGCCTAAGCGGGACAAGAGCAAATACACGGGCACTAAGAGGATTTGACCGGGAACCATCATCGTGCCCAAAATGATGCTGAAAACCCAGCGTTTGCCCGGCAGATTGAGCCGGGCCAAACCGTAGGCGGCAAGCGACGAAACCGTGAGAACAAGAAGCGTCGTCGTGCTCGAAACGAACACGCTGTTGAAAAACCAGCGGAAAACCGGAAACTCTTCCGGTGTGCCCAAAACGCGGTGGAAATTGGACAGCGTCGGGTGGGCGGGCAGCAGCGACTGAAACTTAACGATTTCTGAATCGGGCTTAAATGCGGTCGTACCGATCAAGACAATCGGCAAAAGAACAATAAGGGCGAGGGCGAAAAGGGCGATTTCGCCGAAGCCGAATTTGCGTTTTTCGGTTGGCATTTTATTTGCCCTCGCTTCGCATCAAGCGGAACTGCAAAACGGCAAAGCCGCTAATCACCAAGAATAGAAGCCAGCTCATCGACGAGGCGTAACCCATGCGGTAATTGTTGAAAGCGGTGTCATAGATATACTGGACGAGCGAGCGCGTGGCGAACTCCGGGCCACCGCGCGTAACCAAAAAGGTTTGCCCGAAAATCTGGAACGCGCCGATAATGTTCATCACGACGACGAACAGCAAAACCGGACGCATTTGCGGAAGGCGGACGTGCCAAAAGGTTTGCGCGCTGGTTGCGCCGTCGAGGGCGGCAGCCTCGTCGTATTGGGGCGGCAGTCCACGTAGCGCGGCGAGCAGCGTAATCATCGGGCCGCCCAACGTCCACCACAGCGTCATCAAAATAATGGAAAACGTCGCCCATGAGGGCTGCGAAAGCCACGGGGCTTGAAAGCCGGTCGGTTTCAGCAGGGCGTTGAATATGCCGAAGTCGGGATTATAGAACCAGCGCCACAAAATACCGACGACCGAAACCGTCAGCATTCCCGGCAGATAAAACGCGGCCCGATAAAAGCCCTGCCGCTTGGCGGGAGCCGAATTGATGCCGACCGCGACAAGCAGCGCCAAACCAACCGTGCCCGGCACGATGAAGGCGACCATTTTGAACGTCGCGCCGAGCGCCTTCCAAAAATAGTTGTCGTGGAGAGCTTCGTTGAAGTTGCCCGCACCGATAAAGCGCGGCGGGGCCGACGATAACAAGTCCCAGCGGAATACGGACAGGCGCAAGCCGTACAGAAGCGGCGTGACGATAAACAGCGCGAACAAGCACAGATACGGCAGCACGAAAAACCAGCCGCTCATGCGATACCAAAACCGGCTTTGCGTTTTCGGCGGCGTTTGCGAGGATTGCGTAGGGGCAGCGATACTCAAAGCTACGCTTTCCCTTCGGCTTGTTCGCGGGCGCGGCGGTCGATAATGGCGTTGACTTTGGTTTGCGCTTCTTTGAGGGCGACCTGTGGTGTCGCGGTTCCGCGCAAAACGCGCTCGACCATGAAATCGAACTCGGTTTGGAACTCGAACGTGAACGCGACCTGCGGCTGGTAAATGCCATAGGGGATTTCACGGGCGAACTGCGCCTGCACAGGCAAATCCTTTGTAAACGCGGTTTCGGCCCGCAAACTCGGGCGCACCGGAACCTGCCCCGCCGCCGCCCATTCCAAACTATGGTCGGAATAAAACCGCACGAACCGCCACGCCGCATCGGTCAGGCGCGGACTCATGTTCGCCTTCAAGCAAAAATTATGCGACGACGCCCACGTGGCTGGTCTCGCTCCGATTTGCGGAATGGGCGCGCCCGCGAACTCCAAGTCCGCCTGTTTTTGGAGATCGGGCAGCATATAAATCCCGTTCCACGTCATGCCGACGCGCCCCTGCCGAAACGCGACCCACGGATCCGTGGCTTCAGGCGGCGACACCGTTTGGTCTTTTCGTATCAAATCGACCAAAAATTGGAGCGCCTCGGCGTTTTCGTCGCTGGCAAGAATACACCGGCTAAAGTCGGGCGAAAAAATGCCGCCGCCCCATTGCCACATTAGCGACAAGGCGGTTTGCGACGGGCCGGAAATAGTAAAACCCCAAATTTTGTCAGCCCCATTGCCTTTGGTGATTTTTTTCAGCGCGTCCACAAACTCGGCGCGATTGGTGGGCGGCGCGTCGTACCCGGCCTCGCGGAGCAGCTTTTTGTTGTAAAACATCCCGAGCATGTGGATGTCCACGGGGAGGGCGACCGCTTTATTGTCGATATGCGCGGCCTGCCACACGGACTTGTCCAAATCGCCGGTCGGATAGTTTTGCGCCAAATCATCAAGGGGGCGCAAAAAGCCCGCTTCGGTAAACCGGCGCAAATTCGACGTGTGCAAAACAAACAACTCCGGCGCGCGTCCGGCGATGCCCGCGACAAAAAGTTTGTTGTAGTACGTGCCCCATTCGATGCGCTGCATGTGCACTTCGACATCGGGGTTCTGGGCGTTGAACGCGCGAACAATGGCAAGGGCGCGCGCGCCGTCCGGGCCAGTCCAGCCGTTCCAAAACCGAACGATGGCTCGCCCATTGCCGCTTGCGTTGGTGTTACACCCGGAAAGCGTGAACGCCGCGCCTGCGGCGAGCGGTACGGCGTAAAGACCCCGGCGCAAGAGGTCACGCCGAGAAAGCGTCTTCAATGACATGATGCCTTTATTGTACGATATAAGCCGGGCGCGTGTCCGCTACGCCCGTATTGGTTGCGCCCACCCGCGCCGCGACACGCTCCAGCAGGCGCACGGTTCGCATATCGAGAACGCCGCCCGCTGTGCTGTTTGTGTGGGCGCGAAACTCCACAACGACGCTCTTTTTGCCGTTTGTCAACGCGGGCGGTACGGGATACGTCACACTTCGGTAATCGGCGTAAGGCGTTCCATTCAAGGTTTCGGTCGCTATCGTTTGTCCGTCTACGAGAATATCGAAGCTACGGCCTGCATCGCTGCCCCAATACACGGCGCGAATGCCGACGCTTGGCGCGTCGCCGGTCGCAAGCGTGTACCGAAACGCGCCTTTGGCGTCGCGCCAATGGTTGCCCGCGCTGGGCGTAATGTGATTTAGTATCCCGGTCGCCGACCGCTCGCCCGCAAAATGGTGGGCGTCTTCCGACGTTTTGTCGCCGATTTCGACGCGGTCAATCGTGCGGGCATCGAGGGTTTGTCTATCCGCGTTTTCGGCTTGGCGTTTGGCCTGAATGGCTTTGGCATCGGAAGGCGAAACGACGGGAAAATACACGCTGTACCGCGCAAAATAAATCGTGTAAAACGGGCGCAAAACGACGGGCGCGGTTTCCGTCGTTCCCGTCAAAGCAAACGTCAGCGGTTTGCCCGGAACCGGTTTGATGTGCGAAAGCGCGGTTTTCCTATCGCCGACAAGGGCGGGCGCGTCCCACTGCGGTATCGTTTTTTGCGCGAGCTGCGGGTAGGGCGCGATGTTCGGGCCACCGCCTAAAAAGTCGGCGTGCGTCAAATCCCGCGTACCAAGCGGCGCGGCGAGCAGAACCGGGCCATAACGAAACGCGGCGTACTTCGTGCTGCCCGGAAGCGGCACGGTTTCCAAATGCGCGGGAAGCGCAATGTCCACAATATCGCCGGTTTTCCATTGGCGCGTGATAGTTGCGTAGCCGGTTTTATCCACAGGCGCGGCGACTCGCTTGTTGTTGACGCGCAAGGCAAAATCGGTGGGCTTGATCCATTGGGGACGGCGAATGCGCAGCGACAGCGTTTGCGGACGAAGGAGCGAAAACAACAAGCGCGACGTTTGCGCTTCGGGAAAGCGCGTTTCCTGCGTTAATGTCAATCCTTTTTCGGCCCATTTGACCTGCGACGGGATAAACAAGTTGACGTACAAATCGCTTGCGGCTTTGGAGCTTGCCGCGCCCCGCGCGTAAATGAGTTCGTTATACCGCGCGTGGTTTTCCATGCCGGTTCCCACGCAGCACCAAAAAGCGTCGAATGGCCGGGAAAACACGCGATAGTGCCCGGGGCGCAGCGACGTGTAGTAAACAAAACCGCCACCGGGCGACTGACTGCCCAAAATGTGATTGTACAAGGCGTTTTCAATCGCGTCGAAAGTCGCGGACTGCGGCGCAGTTTTCCACAACGCTTCGCCCAGTTTAATCATATTGTACGTGTTGCAGGTTTCCGACCCGCACGTTTCCTGCACTTTCTGCTCAAATTGAGCGGGCGCGAAAAAACTTTCCCACTGCGAGTTCGATCCGTTCGCCCACGAGCGGTTATCAATGACATCGCGCCAAAAGTTTTGCGCGGCAGAATGGCGGGAAGCGTCGCCAGTCAGTTCGTAGATGCGCTCGTCGCCCAAAAATTTGGGAATTTGCGTGTTGGCGTGCAAACCGTTCAAAACGCCCGTCTCGTTTTTTGCAAGCGGATCGAAAACCGCGTTTTGCTTGAAGTGTTCCGCAAGCGTCAAATACTTCGCCTCGCCGGTGAGCGCGTACACGTCAGCGAAAATTTCCTGCGGGCCGCCGTGTTCGGCTTTGAGCATAGCCTGCCAATCGTCGGGCGTCAAAGTTGCGGTGACATCAATCGCCCAATCGCTCATGCGAATTAGCACTTGTTTGGCCTGTGCGCTGCGCGTCAAAACGGCGGCATCGCGCAAACCGGCGAGGACTTTGTGGGTTCCATACCAAGCGTTGACGCCGGTTGGAATGACCTCGCCTTGTTTAAGTTTGACGAACCAAACGGCTTTGTCCCACTCAAAACTGTACAATCCGCCGTCACCATTCGCGGTTTGGCAGACCCCCATCTCTTGAACGATGTAATCCACGCGCTTTTTGAGAACTGGGTCGCCGGTCGAGGCCGCCATTTGCGAACACGCGCTCAAATAGTGCCCAATCGTTCCGGCCCCGTCCTTGTCCCACCCGCCATACGGCGGCGCTTTGGGCGCAAGCCCCGCCACTTTCCGCAAATTGGACAACAGGCGGTCGGGTTCCAGTTTCAGCAAATACGCCTTGTCCACGGCCTGTGCCCGCGCGAACGGGCTGTTTTTGCCCAATCGCACATCGGCGAGCGGAAACGGCACGGCAACCGGGGAAACCACGGCTCGGCCCACTTTTATCCCCGTCGTTTCGGCGACTTGGGCAAACGCGCATCGCGGAGCGGTGACAAGGCTTGCCGTGCCCGCTGCGACAAAAAGGGCGAAAAAAAGCGGCGTCATCGCCGACTTATTGGTTTTCATATCGGTTTTAACAAACCCGGCGCGGCATTAATTCCCGGCTACTTCGCTACGGGAAACTCGCTAATCCGAAGCAGCGTGCTGCCATACGGAACCAAGTAGACAGTTTCTGTCGGCGTGTCGGGAAGCGGCGCAAACGCACTTTCGGCAAGCGGCGCGGCGGAATCGTTCACCAGTTCCCAGCGCGGCAAACGATAGGCGGGCGCGGAAACGACGATAGGTGGGGCGTCGGGGGCAAAGGGTGTGGTCGGAATTGGCGTTTCTTCCACGGGGAAAGCGTTCAAATCGGCGTCGTTTTCGGGAAGGCGCAACCCGTAATTCCACGGCGTCGTTGAATGCACGGCCCAGTCGGCGTGCGGGAGCGTTCCGCCGATTTGCTCCAACTTCTCACCGATGCGGAGCGCCATAACGAGCGGCCCTCGCAAAAGCGAAACGGCCCCGTTGTACCGCGTTTCGCGGCGCAAATCGAGCGGCAAGGTTAAAGTCACAGCATCGCCGGTTTTCCATGCGCGGCGCACCGAATAAAACGTTCCTGCTTCGGATGCGGTATGCGCGGGTTCCTCGTTGACGCGAACCGTCGCGCCGTGTGCCCACGCCGGTATTCGCAGTTGAAGCGCAAAGTTTACGGGAGTGTCGCTTTCAACGGCAAATGAAATGTCGCCGCGAAATGGGTAGTCCGTCGTTTCCGTTATCGTGACGCTTACGCCGTTAATGTGTGTTTGCACGACGCACGGGCCATAGGCGACGGCGGCAAGACCTTCCATGCCTGCGTCGCCGCCATTTGTTTTCATCCACAGCGACGCGACGAACTTGGGCCAGCCTTGATGTAAATTCGCAGTGCAACAGCCGAAATGACCTTCCAAACTAAACAGATTGGAGTCCGGCCCGTTGGAAACCCAGTCGCGCCGCGCCATGCTGCACACCACTTGGTTCGGCTGCTGATCGTACTGACGCGCCCACATATCTTTGGTCAGCGCGGCGGGCAAAGCATTATAAGCAATTTGCTCCATGCGGTCGGCAAGAAGCGGGTCGCCGATAACGGCAAAGGCTTGTTCGAGCGAAAATAAATACTCCGTCACCGTGCAGGTTTCCGTGCCTTGTATGGGACTTCGGCCCGCCAAATGCTCGTCGCCGGAAAACATGCCGGTCACTTGCCCGTGGTATTTGTCGAGCGTTTCGACGGCAAGCGAACTGTTGTCCGCGTCGGTCTTTTCGCCGGTTTGCCGATACCAAACCGCGTCGCTTTTGACGCCCATCGCGTTATTGACGCCGTGCAGAATGAGGGCGTCGTCCCATGACAAGGTTTTCAAATAGGCGGGAGCAGTGCGTTCCTTGCCGGGCAAGTCGGAAAAATGCGCTTGCCAATCGTAGCCCTGTACGCGAAGCGTGCGGCCTAAATCGAGAAGCCAATCCTCGCCCGTGCGTTCGTAGAGCCAGTACAGCGACAGCGACAAGTCCGCCCAGCGCATTTTCGCCCACGACCGTAGCGGTTCGGTTTCAAGCAGTGTTTGAATGCGACGCGCGGCCCGCAGTAGGGCGGGGAGTATGCGCGCGTCGCTGGTCGCCTCAAACCACTGCGTCAACGCCTTGAAAACGACAAACTGCGGCCACGGATCAAGCGGCTTCTCCTCGTCGTTTTTCGGGCCGAGCCATCCGTCTTCGTGTTGGTGGGTAAGAATCGCGTCCACCCATTTTCGGGCCTTCGCAAGCAGTCGTTCATCGCCCAGCAAAACGGCAAGGGGAACCAAGCCGTCGAGCCAGTACGGGCCGCGCTCCCAGCCGTCATCGTTCCCGCCGATCCATTTGGAATCGGCGACCGAGGGCCAAAACTCGTCCAGATGCCCGGTTAAGCCGTTTGCCTGCACGGTTAGTTGATTGCGGAGCCAGCCCAAAGGCCGAACGCTCCCAAGCGGAAGCGGAGAAAAAACGCGGGGTCTCACAAAAGCCATTTCCACCTTTTCACGACGTTCGTTATTTAGCGCAAGGCAGGGCAACGAAGAAAGTGCTGCCGACTCCGGGTTCGCTTTCCACCCAGATGCGCCCGCCGTGGGCCTCAGTCGCCATTTTGCAAAACGTCAATCCCAAGCCCGTGGACATTTTGCGCCCCAAACGCCGGTTTTCGACTTGACCGAACTTTTCAAAAATCCGCCCGAACGCTTCGGCGGGAATGCCCTCGCCAGTGTCCCGCACCGCGAAAACTATTTCGCTTTTCGCCGCGTCCGGGTACGCTGTGAGCGTTACCCTACCGTTGGCGGGCGTGAATTTGAGCGCGTTCCCCACCAGATTGACAAGCGTTCGCAGCAGTTTTTCCCGGTCGCCGGAAAACGACGGAACGGTTGAATCTACAATGGGGACGAGCGTTATGCGCTTTTGATCCGCGAGCAGAACGACTTGCTGAAGCGCGGCCTGTACCAAATCCTGCGCGGATAAAGTGGCTCGCTCCAGCGTCAGCGAAGTGCCGCTTTCCATTTTGCTGATGTCGAGAAGGTCGTTCACCATCCCTAACAGCGTGGCTCCGCCCTGAACCCCGATACCGAGCAGTTCCTTTTGGTCGGCGTCCAAATCGGTCAGTTCGAGCGTTTGCAGGCCGGTGAGCAAGCTCGTCAGCGGCGTCCGCAAATCGTGGACGATCATGTGCGTTAAATCGTCGCGCATCTGTTCCAGCTGTTTGCGCCGCGTGATATTGTTCATCGTCACGACCGCGCCGCGTACCCGTCCGTCCTGAATAATCGGCGACGCGGTCAGTTCGGCAGGAAACGGGGTTCCGTTGCGTCGCCAAAGGGTTTCGTCCGGGCAGTGACAGCCCAAATTTTCCCGCAACGCTTGATAAATCGGGCATTCTGCTTCGGGGTACGGCTCGCCGTTTGGGCGCTTGGAATGGAGCAGGGCGTGCATATTATGCCCCAAAACCTCTTCGGGATCGTACTGCGTCATGCCGGTCGCGGCCCGGTTGAAAAACGTGCAAATCCCTCGCTCGTCGATCCCGTAAACGCCCTCGGCGGCGGAATCCAGAAGCGCAGTCATGGTGTTGCGTTCCTGTTCCCGGTCGTCGGCCTGCTCCTGTGTCGTTTTTATAACGAGGCGCAGTTCAATCTCGGTGACCACGGAGGCCGCGATATCGCGCAGCACATCGACCTCCTCGCTTGTCCAAACGCGGGGACGGCCATCGATGGCGCAAAATGAACCCAGCACGTTTCCGCTGGACGTGATCAGCGGCATTCCCGCGTAAGCGATGACGTTCAGCTCGGCTATCGCGCGGTTTGTTTTGACCAGCGGATGAACGCGGGCATCTTCGATGAGAAGGGGCTTACCCGAACGCACGACATACTGGCAAAACGAATGGGAAAGCGGGGTTTCGCGTTTATCGGCCCACGGTTGGGGAAGCCCGATGCAGCTTGCAAAAAACTGTCGGTTTTCGTCCACAAGCGATACGAGCGCGACGGGCACGTTGAGAACGCGGGCGGCAAGGCGCGTCAGCCGATCAAAGGCTGGTTCCGCGTCCGCGTCCATAAGCCCGGTGCGCTGCAAAACGGCCAGTCGCTCGGGATCCCGAAGGGCGTCCATTGTTCGGTCAAATTTCATCTCCTGCAAAAGTTCTGGCGTCATATTTTAAGGTTTTATCCGTCGTCACTGCGTTTTACCCAATAAGAAGCAGGTTAAAGGGCAACGCAAGCGAGCTGCAAGCACGATAGAGGAAAACGGCAGCGCCAAGAAATCAAAAAATCCCGCGCCGAACGTAACGGCGCGGGATTTTTCCGATTCTAAACCGGTCTTATTTCGCCCGTCGGCTGTGGAAGTATTCGTTTTTTGCGTTTCAAGCGAAAGCGACGGGATTTATAACGATTTCGCCTTTTCCGCGCGGATACGACCTTCTTCGCGCTCGGCCCGGTCGGTCGCGCGGTACTCTAAGAGGATTCGATTCCCTGACACGTTTTGCAATTTGAGACTGGCAGGCTCCTTGTTCGACGGATCGAAAATCCACTGTAAACCGCCGCTTCCCAAGCCTCCGAACCCGCCTCCGCCGAGGCCGTTGATAGCACGATCCGGCGTGGCGTCGCCGAACCGTTCCGTGATAATCAGCCGCAAGTCGTCATGCACTTTGTTCGTGCCCGCACGCTGAGAAAAGGCTACGTCGGCTTGATAAAACCCTTCGCTCCCGAAGCGAAGCATAATGTCGTTCGTATCAAAGTCGGCAACCTTCAAGGTGCTGACCGTCAACACGTTTTGGGCGTTGACCTCGGAACCGGTGTGTTTGGTTACGGTTGCGCCTTTGGCCTGCAAAATTTTTGTGACTTTTTCGATAGAGTCACCCCATTTAATATCTTGAAAACCGTTGAGTGGCTCCTGCTTTTTAGCGTTCGCTTTCGCACCGGCGGAAGCGGTTGGAGCAACTGTGCCGGTTAATCGCTGGGCGCGGGCGGGCGAGGTTACGATAGCTGCCGCAGCGGCAACACAAAACAGGGCGGCGATAGGAAAGCGTTTCATGGTGTCTACCTCATTGTTTTCAAGCGCGAGCGCGCGCTTTTATCGTAGCATTTTTACCGTACAAACGGCAACACGCTCGGCCTGCAAAGAAGGCGACACGGCGAAACGCGGCGAAAGAATAGTTTGAAGCGCCATGAATTTTGAAACCCCCGATTTATTTTTGCTGGAAGAATCGTTCCGCTGGTTCGGCCCAAGCGACCCCGTGCCGCTTTCCTATATTCGGCAGGCGGGCGCGACGGCAATTTTCACGTCGCTGCACCAAATTCCGTATGGCGAGATGTGGCCCCGCGAAGCGATCCGCGAGCGCAAAGCGTTATTGGAAAGCGTGGGCTTGCGCTGGACAGCCGTGGAATCCGTGCCCGTGCACGAGGCCATCAAAACCGGGCGCGGCGACTTGAAAACGCTGTTCGCCAACTACGCGCAAACGCTCCGCAACCTTGCCGCCGAAGGCGTAACAACGGTCATTTATAATTTCATGCCGGTTCTCGATTGGATTCGCACGGAAACACAGTCGGTTCTGCCCGATGGCTCACTATGTTTGCATTACAATCCGGCCCAATTCGCCGCCTTTGAAATCTATGCCTTGAAACGCAAAGGGGCCGAAGCCGATTTCACACCCGAACAGTTGGAAAATGCCGAGGCATGGTGGCGCGGCTTGAACGACGGGCAGCGCGACGCTTTTGTGCAGTCCATTATCGACGTGTTTCCCGGCGTGAAAATGGGCCTGAATTTAGATGACATTCGCGGCTTGCTCGCCCGCTACGACCATTTGGGCGACGGCGATTTGTTTGGCAATTTTGTCCGCTTTTTAGAGGCCGTCGTTCCCGCCGCCGAAGAAGCGGGCGTACGTTTGGCGGTTCACCCCGATGATCCGCCGTTCCCGGTGTTGGGCTTGCCGCGCATCGTTAGCAAGGCAAGCGACGTGCAGGCGTTATTCGAGGCCGTGCCCAGTCCGGCGAATGGCTTGTGCTTTTGTACTGGTTCGTTCAGCGCGCGGGAGGGCAACGATTTACCCGCGATGGCCCGGCAGTTCGCGCCGCGTATCCATGCCGTGCATTTGCGAAGCACGCAACGGCTGGCCGACGGCTCCTTTTACGAGGCCGATCATTTGGGCGGGAGCGTTCCCATGCCCGAAGTCATGCACACTTTGCTCAATGAAACCGACCGCAGGCGGAGCGAAGGCCGCGACGATTGGCGTCTGGCGTTCCGCCCCGACCACGGCCACACCATGATGGACGATTTATCCAAAACCGAACCCGTCACACCGGGCTACACTTGCATCGGGCGAATGCGCGGGCTGGCCGAGTTGCGCGGCCTCATGCTCGGCCTCCGCTATGCCGAGCGCGTCTCTTCCGGCGCGTCAAAAAGCCCGCCTCGCGCGATATAGTCGGCGTCCAATTCTGCTTCCAACTGCGCGAGAAGTGGCATGGCGATGGCGGCGACACGGTTAAACCGCGCTTTCAAATCGGGGTGCGCGTTCCAAAAGTCATCGGGAACGCGCCCGACGTTTTCCAATAAGTCGCCTTCGTAGAAATTGCCGCTTGCTATCGGATTTATCTCCAACTGTTCTAAAGCCAGCGGAACCAGATACGGAAGCGCGTCCCGGAATATATTGGTTTGTCCTATTGTGAGCCGCAAATCTTCTGTCGTGAAGCCTTGGAGCGGAACGCGGCGCAAGCGGTGGCAGTTGACAACCACATAGGATGGGAACGTCGGCTCGCCCCAGTCCCGCTCGTCCAATTCCTGTAGCGTTTTGGTGCGGTCGAAAGACACTGCTTTTATCGGGCGGGCGCGGCGTGCGGATGTTCTAACTGTTCGGTGTGTTCCAAACTTCCGCCATGACCGGCGACGAACAAATCAATTGCGCCCCAAACGTCGGCGGGAAGGGTGGAACTGCCGACCGCTTCGGATACAGGCCACAAAAGCGCGAATAGCGCCCACGGTGTAATCATTACGGCGACCAAACCCATCACTGCGGCAAAGCCTGCCATCTGCGGCGTCAGCCATTGCTGCTGCCCGAGCGTAACGATAACGCCGCCGTCAATGGTTCGGTCGGAGGCTATCGCAACCGTGACGGCGTGGCGCAAGTCGGCGGGCACGTCGCCGCGTCCGATTTGAACTATGATCGCCCCGTCTTTTCCCACAACCTGCGCCTGCAAGTTTTCCAACGGGTCGAAATGCGCGATCAAATGATCGGCCAAATCTTGCGGTGTAACCGGCCCATGATAAATACGCTGTTCCATAAAACGGTTCGCTTTTCCCAAAAATCAAATGCGTTTGGAGGTCGCCGCTTTGATGCAGTTTCCGATTGTAGCACCCTTGTTGCCTATCGGCAACAATAAACAAAAGTAAGCGGCCCCTGCGAAATACGCGATAAAACCGCATTTTACGCTGGAAAACGGCTAATCCCGGCAAAACCCTTCGCCGGAGCGGACGAACAAGCAATCTTTTTTTTCTAAAAGCCACTTCATGCCGGTGTCTTTTCCGTTTCCGGCGCGGAGCATTTCGGATTTTCCATCGCGCGAGAACTCAAAATGGTCGCCCGCAATTTGGGCCGGGTATGTTCGCAAACGGTCGAGGTCTTGGATACCGACCGTGTAGCCCGTCCCTTTGCGCGACAGCAGTAAAAACGTTCCTTCCGGCCCCGTCCATTTGCCCAGCCATTTTTCGATGAATGGCGGGTTAACGGCTGCAACCGATTCAACGGATGCCGACAACGGCGCGACCGAGGGCGCTGCTTTCGGTGCGGGCACGGTCTGCGACACCGGGGCGGTCGCCGCTTCCGGTTGGTTGGGAGTGCAGGCGATAGTCGACAGCGCGCCTACGGCAAAAAACGCGGCGAGCGGTATTAAAAAGACGGATTTCATATTGTGATTTTCGCCGGACTATCGTTAGGAAACCCTTTTTGCGCGACAGACCGAGCGCAGTGTAGCAAAGGAAAGAATTGTTTCACGAACGTAGATACGTAAACCAAAAGCCGGTGATAAGAAGTGATGCAAAACGGCCAAACCGACGATAAAAGAAACAATCCACTCGGCGGAATGCTCTTCATGGG
>CAXTBP010000039.1:0-34510 GCA_964241985.1 uncultured Armatimonadaceae bacterium
AGCGGGGGATGGGCCAAAATGACCGGAACGCTCGCACCGGTTTCGCCTTTGGCGTCCGGCTTAGGAAACAAAGGGCGGATAAAGACGTTATCCACAAACGTTTCGCCGCACGCTTCCAAAAACACGGACTGCCAAATACCGCCGACCGTGCCGTACCATGACTGCTTGCCGTGCGGAATCTCGGTAAACGGGAACGGGCGCATTGCGGTCAAGGCGCGGCGTTCAGGCGTCAAATCGCCCTCGCCGGTCACCATGCGGGCGGGCGCGCCGTCCGACACTTTAATGACGATTTCGTTTAACTCGCCCCAGCGTAGGAACTCCTGAACTTCCAAATCGAACGGCAAATATCCGCCCTCGTGGACGCCGACCAGATACCCGTTGACCGAGACTTCCGAATAATAATCCGACGCGCCGACATGGAGCCTGACGATATTTTTTTGCCACGCGCGCGGCACACGGACGGATTTGGAATAGGTCGCGGTGGTGGGCACGTCGCGCAAATGCGGAAACGCGGCCTCCCACGGGAGCGGCACGGTGATGGTTCGGGTTTCGGATTCCCCTTGCACCTGAAACTGCCATGTTCCATCAAGGGAGATTTGCGGACGGGACGGTTTGGAAAAAGCCATGAAGCGGCGAAAACTTTCTTAAATACAGCCTGCGGCTGCGGAATGCTGAGGGTATTTTACCCATGCGAGGCGGCGCTTAGCCCGGAAAGCCGGTCGCAATTTTCATGCGCCCATAGGCGAACGCGAGTAAAAGGGACAGGTTTTCAATATCGGCCTTGTTATAGGCGATAAGTAGATCCAGCGCATCTTTATCCTTAAATCTGCGCCACTGCCGCCACAAGCGCACGGCGTCGTAGCCGGACAAACCGTCGGTTTCGGGCGTGCGCGAAATACCGAGGGTTTGCTCGATGCGCTTTAAGCCCCCTTTGTAACCCAAGCGGCGCAAAAGCCCGCACAAATCAATGTGCATCTGGTCGAACGGCATTTCGGGAAACCGGCGGCGCAAAAACGGTACGTCGAAGCCCGTGCCGAAAAAAGTCACCCATAATGCGACACGTTCGGCGCGGGCCGGAAAATCCGTCAAGTCTTTGTATTTGACGAAAATATCGCTTTCAAACGCGTCGTACACGCCGATAATCGTGATGGAATCCGCGTTGTGCCCACCGTTGGTTTCGATGTCCAAAAAACCGATTTTGTCCATGAACTCGGGCGCGGCCCGCCAGTGATCGCCGTGCGGGAGGGTTCGGGCGAAATACCGAAAATCGCCGGACGCGAGCGCGATTTGCGAATCCCGTAGCGTCGGCAGCAAAATTTCGCGCTGGGCGACCGTTAGAGGCAGCGCGTCCGGGGCCGCGCTAAGTACGGCTTCCCACGTGAAAAAGCCCGCGTCCCACAGCTTGCGCTCGGCGACCGGCCCGACGCCCTGCGCGTGCAGGAAGGTATTTACGAGCACCTACAAACCACGGGCCGTCAAATAATCATACGACGAGCGCAAGCAGTCGAACGGGTCGCGGCGGGCGGTGTCCTGCTCGATGGCGTACCACTCGACGCCTGCGTTTTGGCAGGCGGGGAGAATGGTGTCCCACGGCAAATTGCCTTCGCCAATGGCGGCAATCGTGCCTGCATTGCCGGTTCCCGCAACCATTTCACGGTCTTTCAAATGGATAACGGGCACGCGGCCTTTGCACTTAGCCATCAGCGCAGACGGGTCAACACCCGCGTTCCACGCCCAGTACACATCGATTTCCAAAAGATAGTCCGGCCCGCCTTCTTCAATCAGCACATCGAATAGGGTGCGCGGGGCTTCGGGCGACACGCGCACGAACTCATGGGAATGGTTGTGGTGACCCCAGCCGATACCGGCGGCTTTCAAAAGGGCAATCGTCGGGGCGGCGTCTTTGACGAATTGCGAATAGCCTGCGCCGCCCTGTTCGCCGTAGGGCTTGGGAATGCCGCCGATGGCGGTGTACGCGCAGCCGAGCGTGTGATGCTCGTCGATTTCTTTTTGCGTGTTGCCCGTTAGTTGTTCCCATGAGCGGTGCGTGGCGATGCAGGCCAGCCCATTGTCGTCGAGCATTTTGCGGGCTTCCACTGGTGACACTTCGGGAGTGTCGCCGTTCATCGCGCCGACGGCGGATAATTGCACGGCCTTGTAGCCGATAGCAGCAATCTTCTCCAACGATTCGGCGAAATCGAACGCGGTTTTTGTGAAATCGCGCACGGTGTACAGTTGTACGGCAAGTTGAGACGGCATTGTTTGGGTTTACTTCTCCATTGATTTGAGGGCATCGGCGACCTCTTCGGCGACAGCCCGCGCGGCTTGGGCGCGGTCGGCTTGGGCCGTAATCGCCCGGCCCACGACAAGGTACTGCGCCCCGTTTTTAATCGCGTCGCCGGGCGTGGCAATGCGGGCTTGGTCGCCCTTATCGGTTCCCGCCGGGCGGACGCCGGGAATCACGGTCACGAACTGCGGGCCGCAGGCATGAACAATGGCCGGGACTTCGTGCGGACTGGCGACCACGCCGTCCATACCCGACGCCTGCGCAAGCCGTGCCAACTGCACAACCTGTTCTTCCACGCTTCCCGAAACGCGCAGTTCGTCGTTCAACGCGGTTTGGTCAATGCTCGTTAAAACGGTCACGCCGATAAGGAGCGGCCCGGCCCCGCCCGAAACGCCTGCCGCGTCGCGGGCCGCTTCCATCATAGCTCGCCCCCCGGAAGCGTGAACGTTCACCATCCAAACCCCGCGCCGCGCCGCCGCCCGCACCGCGCCTGCGACCGTGTTCGGAATGTCGTGGAACTTGGCGTCGTAGAAAATGCGGGTCGCGCCCACATCGCGCAGTTTGTCGAAAATATCCAAACCGGCGGAATTGACTAACTGCAAACCCACTTTAACCCCGCCCACAAACGGCGCGGTTTCGCGGGCGATGGCTATGGCGTCGCTCTGGGTGTCCACATCAAGGGCGACCAAAACGCGGCTTTGGGCGTCGGTCATGGCGTTTGCGTCGTCCCTTCGGGCTTGAAATAAATCACGGTAACGGGGTTCGGATACTGCATATCGTGGGGCAAATGCTGTTCAGGTAAGCCGAACGCATTCGGGCTTAGTTTCCCGAACGGCAAACCGAAAACCTGCAATGGCTGCGTAAAATCCTCATGGTTTGGATACGCGGTTTGCAAAGCCGTTAAGTACGGCGAAACGGTTTCAGGGCGGGCGCGCAACCCGTCGGCGTAATCATACGAGGACAAGGCGATTGCCTGCGGCGCGTCGGCAAGGGCGAGCGACGCGGCATCCCATTCGGTTTCGGCGGGAACCAAGCGCAGATTTTGATTTTCGCGCGCGGCTTTTTTCGCAGCCTGCGGATTGGGCGCGGTAAGCAGTGGGTTCAGCGGTGGCGAAAAAAACCACGGCCCAACCGCGAAACCCACCGAAGAAATTTGCTTTTGCCGGATAAACGCGGCGGCACGGTCGCGCGTGTCGGTTTGCTGCATCACGCTATCGAAAGCAAACGCAAGTAAAAGTGCGAACGCCCCGGCCCCGGCAAGTGCGGCCCCAACAAACGGCGCGGCCTTGTGCGTTTTGGGCGGCACGAGCGCGCCGACAAACAGCAGCAGCGGCGGAAAAAGCGGCAGCGTATAGCGGGCGAACTTTACGACCGCAAGCCCGATAATCAAATAGTAGGGCAGGGCGAACGCGAGCAACACCAAGTCGCCGGGCCTGCGCCGGTACAAAGCGTAGCCGACGCCCGCAAGGCTCGCAATCGTCAGGGGCCAGCCCATGCCCCAAAACAAGTTAAACGTGATGTGGTAAATAAAGCCGGGCGGCGTATTGACGAAAACGTCGCCGTGCCCTTGCTTGCTGACGTGGAAGGCTTCGGACGCGAAGTCGCGGTGAAAGGCCGCGAAGTTCAGCAAAACGCCGGGACAGCCAACAAGAAAGCCGAGTGCCGCGCCGCCAATTAGCAAAAATAGGGCTTGAAAAGGCGGCTTTTTGTCGTCGTCCATTTTCGCGCGTTCGATTGGTAAACGAAGCCACCACGAAACCATTCCTGCAAGCAGCACCAAACCGGCGTTGTATTTGGTTGCGGCAGCAAGCCCCGCCCACAAACCGGCCCACAACAAATCGCGCACGCACCGCTCGCCCGACAGATACCGTGCCGCGAAATACAGCGAACCGGAAATCCAAAACACGGCGGGCACGTCCACCGTTGCAAAATGCCCGTGCTGCACCGCGAGCGGCGACAAGGCGTACAACAGCGCGGCCACAAGCCCCGCCGTGCGCCCATACAGCAAGCGACCCGCCCCGAACAGGAACCCGCACGTTCCCGCGCCGAGTGCCGCCGTCAGCAAACGAACGGCAAGGAGCGCCCCCGCAGACGGCACGCCCGGCGCAGGCCCCGCGCCAATCAAGCCCAAACTCTGCCCGATATGGATGACAGCGGAATTAAGCAGAAGCGACAGCGAGCCGTAATTGTAAAAGCCCGGTTCGACCAAAAGCAAAAAGGGGTTAAGTTGCTGCGACACGCCGACCACGACGGACTCGTCGGGGTGGTAGGAGAACCAGCGCGTGTCGTTTGGCAGCGCCCATCCGATACCCCACACGCGCAAAAGCAAGGCGACAACCGCGATAAGCAGGGGAACGTATCGCCACGGGTCGGGGACGGTCTTTGCGGCGGCATCGGTGGAAGCGGGTTTGCGATTTGGGGAGGCCATTTTGGTTTAGTATACGCCATTGGCGTTTGACACCGGCGAACCCGCGCGGCTATAATGTTTGCAAACAGGCAAACACTTCTTTGCCCTCTTTCTTGGAGAAACCCCGGTTTGGAACTGCGTTTATTAGAAGTTTCCCGCATCGTTGAAGACCCCGAACAGCCGCGCAAAGCCCTTGACGAAACGACGCTTGCGAGCCTTGCCGATAGCATCAAGCAGCATGGCATCTTGAACCCCATTACGGTCGCGCCGCTCAAAGGTGTGGATGGCTTCCGCATCGTGACCGGCGAGCGTCGCTGGCGGGCCGCGCAGATCGCGGGCCTGTACGAAATGCCCTGCATCGTGCGCGGTGAGGACGAGCAAAAAGGCGATGAGTCCGACGCCCTCGCGGGCAAAACCACCGAACAGCTGATCGAAAATTTGCAGCGCGAAGAATTGTCGCCGGTCGATAAGGCCAACGCCATCAAAGCCCTGAAAGACAATTTGGGCGCGACAAACCGGGAAGTCGGGTCGCGGCTGGGTTTGTCCGAGCGCACCGTGGGCTACTTGCTCGACTTGCTCGATTTGCCGGACGCCATCGGGGATCAAATCGTGTCGTCGCCGAACCGGCCCGCCGACGGCAACTTGACCGAAAAGCACGGGCGGTTTTTGCGCCAGCTCAACGATCAGCCGGACTTGCAGGCGCATTTGGTCGAAAAAATAAAGGGCGAAAAACTGTCCTCCGACGACACTGCAAAACTCACCCGCGCCCTTCGTGCCAACCCTGACAAGCAGGGCGAAATCATGGAAAGCAGCGTCGGGGACTTGCCGCGCGTTTTGGGCAAAAGTGGCGACGAAGCCGCCGCTTTGTTTTCCGCAGGTCGGGCGTTCGGGCAAATGCTGGATAAAATGGTCGCAACGGTTGGCGAAATCAAACTCACGTCGGTTTCGCACGGCGATTTGGCGCAGGTCGAAGAATCCGCCCTCCGCGCCCGCGCCGCCCTCGACGGCTTGATCATCGAAGTGCGCGCCGCCCAAAAAAGCGAGTAGCAAACACGGTTTTGTTTGCCCTGCCTTTGCGTTCGTGCTATACTAACCGGTGGCGTTTCGCGTTTTCAAACCGCGCGAAACGGGGTGCGAAACTATGGGCGAATCAGCAGCAATGGTAGTAGCGACGGGCAATGGCGGCACAAACCTTTCCGGTGGAACCGCAAGCGCCGTGCAGGAAAAAATCAACGAGTACGCCATTTTGGCCGCGCCAGTGGAACGTGCCCTGCGCGATTTGCAACTGACGCGCGGAATGCTCCGGGCACGGGCTGAGGACGAAATTAACGCTTTGTCGCCCGCACTTGCGGTTTTATCCGAAACGCTGGGCGTGTCCACGCTGGATTTGCTGACTGCAAACGACCGGGCCGCGTTTTTGCAGGAAGCCGTTCGCAATTCCCGCGTGCCCATCGACGAGGTGCGTTCGCGCCTAATCGATGCGCAGTCCGAGGCGGGGGAACCATTGCAAACGCTCGCTTTGCCCGCCGACCCGGCCTGATAATAGTGACTTTTTAAGGAATCTGCGGAAAGACATAGTGAAAACGCCGTCACGCGCGCCGCTTATCGCGGCGATTGTATTGGTTTTAGCCGTGCTTGCGGGCTTCAACGCCCTGAACGAAAAGTTCCGGCCCAAAACGGAAAAAGAAATAGAAGCCGCGCAAGCCGAAGCCGCACAGGCTGCGGCAAGCAAGGGTGATAAAAGTGGCGAGGCGGCAAAAGCCCCGACACCCGCGCCCAGTGCGGCAGCGAACCCCGGTGCCGCCACGTCGCTGGCGCAGTTGGGGCCGGATGCCACCGTTGGCGCTCAGAACGGCGCAAACACCGTCACCATCGGTTGGGCGTGGACGCCGGACGTGCAGGGCGACCCGGACAAAGTCTCGCGCGCGATTGATATGGTCAAAAAGGCCGCACCGAACGCCAAAATTCGCGTCGTCAACACCGACGAGGTTTCCGGCGTTCCCGACGGCGTGAGCATGGACGGCAAAGTCGTAGTGACGCCCGCCGCCGACGGCAGTTTCCCCGCCGAGGCGAGCGCGTATCAGGGCGTGGGAAGTGGCGCGGGCGCGAAAGCGCCGGTGGTCGCTCCTTAATAATTTTGTATGCGCCGACTCATTTCGGCGCACTGGCTAACCGGCGTTTTTTTTGATATACTGCCGGATTGTGAATTTGTTTGTTGCGCGCAATTAGGTAATTGTTGCGTCGAAGGAAAAGAAAAGTGCCTAATATCAAGTCCGTCAAAAAAGACGTTATCCGTTCGCGCGAGCGACGGCTGCGAAACAACGCCGTGAAAAGCCGCATCAAAACGTTCGTCAAAAAAGCCAACGCGCTCATCACTGCTGGCGACGCCGAAGCCATCGCGCCCGTGCTCGCGCAAACCGTGAGTGTTGTGGACAAAGCCGCCAAGCACGGTATCATCCACAAAAACGCCGCCGCCCGCCGCAAATCGCGCTTGATGCGCCGCGCCGCGCTTGCCGCCGCTCCCGTTGCCGCTTAATTCAAGCAATTATAAAAAAGCCCCGTCGCACAGGCGACGGGGCTTTTTTGTTTTTTTAGCACAATTCCACAATGAGTCGCTGCATCACGGCTTGCGGGCTGTCGCCGCCCGGCGCGACGCCTTTGAGCACGAGATCCGCTTGCAGCAGTTTTTCCATGCGCTCCATGAGTTCCGCGAACGTGAAGTTACGGGCCTGCGCGACGTATTTATCCGCCATCCAACTCATGCGTGGGTTCGTCAGCATTCCGCCCGCGCCATCGCCCGGCAGGTACGCCATGACTTCGGGCGTTACCGACCGCGCCCCCCGGCCCGCCATGCGCTGTTCTCCCAAGTAGCGAAACTGCGTGAGCAAACGCATTTGCCGGGCGAGCAAAACGAGGGCGCGCGGGGCGACCGCATCGGGCCGCCCACCGCCTCGGAACAGCGTGCTGACATGACCGAGGGCTTCGGGCGTTTTGCGCATTCCCACCGCATCACACAGTTTGAAAATCACGTCGTCGGGGCTGCGCGATAGAGTCGCTTCCACATCCGCGCCCGTAATCGTTGGACTATCGCCTGCGTGCGCGGCGGCTTTTTCCAGTTCCGTTTGTACGCGGCGCACGTCGTCGGCGGGCAACTGCGCGAACACGGCCAAAGCATCCGGGGCGAGTGTTTTTCCGATGTGCCGCGCGTGATTTATGAGCCATTCGCGCAAATCACCAGCGGCGGGAAGCGCGAACTCCACAACCTTACCCAGTTTTTTGACGGCGTTCACGAGTTCGGTTGTGGCGACGCTCCCTTTTTTTGTTTTGCCGTCTTCGACAATGGGCGTGCCCGTGTGCAAAATCAGCAAACCGGACGCGGGGATACGCGCAAGACCCGCCGCCAGTTTTTTCTGCTCGGCCTCGTCCATTTGCTGCGTGTCGCGCACCAGAACCACGCGCTTGCCGACGCCAAACGGTGCGGTTGCTACCCCGCTCAAAATCCGTTCCGCCGCCGCTGTATTGCCGTCCAGCAAGTCGATGTCGAAATCGGCGAAATCTTTATCGGCGGCCTGCTCGGCGATGCGATGCGCTTCCCGGGTTTTTCGGCTCGATTCCGCACCGGTCAGTAAAACGATTTCGCCTGCGCTCGTTGTCGGCGCGGGAGCACGGGGCGCGCTTTTCGCGTTTGGAGTGGTTTTCGGTTTAGCTGCGGGCGGCATCTGGGGTCGTTCCTTTCGCGTGGCGCAGGCCGGAACGCAAGGCGCGCAATGCCTTGTGTGATGCCCGAACTTCCGTTTCACCGATGGTTTGCGGGCCATACAGGGCTTGTTCGGCAAGCCGCGTCAAATCCCCGAAAGCGTCGCTTGCCGCGCCCGTTTCGCCGAATTGATCTTTCACAAACCGCGCGTATTCGCCCGTTGTCGCGGTTCGCGCGCGTCGCGCTTTGGCCTTTTTCTCGACTAAACGGACGGCCTGCGCATAGAGCAAACTGACTTCCTGCGCGTGTTTATCGACTTTGTTAGCCGCTCCGATGCGCGGGCCTCCGCGCAAACGCAGCCGTCCCCGGAACTCGTTGGCGAGCGTAAACAAAATGCCTAAAAGGCCCGCCGTTACCAGCGCAAGCGGTATTTTTTCCCGCTGAATCCGTCGCCAAAGCGACGACGGCGCGGCGACGGGCTTGGGCGTCGTCGGCGGTGGGGCGATGCTGCCGGTTTCTTCGGTCGGATCGAAGCGAATCCAGCCGTAGCCGTTGAAATATACCTCGGCCCAAGCGTGCAAATCCGACCCGCGCAGCATATAGCGCGTTCGTTTTTCGGGTTTGCCGTCCGGGCCGACTTCCGCTTCGGTAAGCGGCGTGCCCGGCGCGAAGCCTGTGGCGACGCGGGCGGGAAGCCCGGCATAGCGGCACAAAACCGCCATCGCCGAAGCGTACAAGTCGCAATAGCCTTCGTGAGACTCGTTGAGGAAAAACTCCACGGCGTCCCTGTTTTGGGGCACGGCGCGGGCTTCGCGCGAATACGTGCAGCGCGCCCCTATAAAGCGCTTGATGGCCTGCGCCTTGCCGAACGGATCGGTAAAATCCCCCACGGCCTCATCGGCGAGCATTTGCAGGGCGTCGTTGTTGACGCCTTGATTTATGTATTTTATGCTGAGGTTCGAGCCATACGACCGCCCCGAATTCCGCAAATCGCTGGGTTTGGCGCTTGATATTTCCGAAACGACCTCATACTCGCTGCCGTTGCCGCCCGTGCGCCCCGCGCCGATGGTATGGTCGGGACGCGCGCTCACCGTATCAATAGGCGCGAACACTTGAACGGGTTCGGCGGCATGATACAGCGGCCCGAACCCGCTGCTGTTGATTAAGCGAAAGCGGTTCGTAATGCGCTCTACTTTTTCGCGTTTGGGTTCGTCCTGCGATTGCGGCACGTCAAAACGATTCCAGTTATCGACTGGGCGGGGCGTGCCGGTCGGCGATACCTGATACCGCGCCACCGCATAACTGCTTTCCCAGCCGTGCCCGTTGTAAAAATCGTACACGCGCCCGCGCCAATACTGCGGCCCGTCGGACAAAACGCTCATCCGTTCGGCGGGGTCGTCGTACACTGGCCCTAAGCCGACATTGAACTGGTTCAAATTGTCGAACGACAGCGTGACCAAACCTTGTAAACGGTTATTGGGCGAGTTGGTCGGAACACGGAGCCGCTGAATGATGGCTCCGAGCGACAAGTTGCGGCCCACCATTTGCACCGGAATAGAGATACAAAAGCCGAGCAAAAGGGCGGTTGCCCAAACCGCGATTGCCATTCCGATTTGCGTTCGCAAAAGCGGCCACGACAACGCGGGCGCGCTTTCAATGGTTTGGCTACCACCGATTAAACGCCCGTTCGGATTTCGCGCCGTGGCGATACTCTGCGTGAGCGAGTTTTGATGAATGAGCAAAAACGTCGCCGAAATCAAAAAGAAAACAAACGCAATAAGGAGCGGACGGTTGATTTCCACGGTTCCGGTCAGACCGATAATGGCAATCGCCCACACGCAGGTAAAAACCACGGCCTCATCGGTGACCAAAAGAAACGAGCAAAAGGTCGCCGTGAAAGCGAGCGCGGAAACCAGCAAGATTTCCTGCGAGCCGTGCGACTCCGGTGGAACGAGCGTGCCGAACAAGCCCGCGCCACGCAGCGCGGACAAGAACACAAGCCCAAGCAAAATCGCCCCGCCCCGCAAGGCCCGCGATGAAACGCCCATGCGCCGCGCGAAATACGCAACGGCAACCCCAATAATGGTGAGCGTCACGGTGAAATAGGTAAAACTGGGTTCGGCGATTTGATACGCCGCCGCCATCAAGCCGCTGATTTGGGTCGCGGCCCCGGCGGCATACAGCGCGACAGACGGCGGGGCCGCAGACGCCGTTGCGCTCGGGCCGCCCTCAGCACTGTCGCTCGCGCCGTTCCAACGGTCGCGGATTTGGCTAAGCAGATTCTCTAAGTTGGTATTCAAGAGTGCGGCCTCCTTCCTTCCACGGGGAATGTACGTCTTGTTCGATGACGCGCAGTTCCGCCCCGGCGACGGCGGGACTTAAGGCTTGCAGGTTTTTATCCAGTTTCGGGCCGCCCGGCGCGAAACTACTTGGCTCGAAAAAATACACGCGAACGGAATCGCCGTGCCGGATGCGATTGGTTAAAAAGGCGGTAAGTTGCGGATCGCCGGAGGGCGTTAAAAGTACCCAGTGCGTGCCGTCGCTGGGTTGATGGGCGCGCACTGCATTGGCAAGGGATTCGTCGGAATCGGCCTGCACGCGGGCCAGATGATCAAATAAGCGAAACCGGGCGGCGTCCGGGTCGCCCGTGCGCGGCGATAATTGCACGCGGCTTTGCTGCGTGACCAGACTTACCCCGCCGCCTGCGGCATGGGTGCGGTCGGCAAGCGTGGCCGCGACTTTGACGGCGTATTCCAATGTGCTTTCCCTGCCTTCACCCCGGTGAATGTCGCGTCGCAAATCAAGCAAAATCGTGATGTCCTGCTGATAGGCCCGCTCAAATTCGACGACCGCTAATTTGCCGGTACGGGCGGTCGTGGGCCAGTGAACGCGGCGCAAAGCGTCGCCTTCCCGGTACGGGCGAACGCCGTGAAAATCCATGCCTTCGCCCCGGCGCGTTTTGCCGTCGCGCTCGCGGAGGCCGTGCATTCCTTCGCCGCCGACCGCCCAGTCGCGGGCAGGAACCGGGTCGGGATGGACAACGAGTTCGGTCGTGATGTTCAAGGGGGCCGAAAACGTGAACAAGCCCAGCGGGTCGGTCGTCTCCAAGCGGGCCGGGCCGAGTTTGTAGACCCCGCGCATCTGCGGCTCGATAAAATAGTCGCGCGCGCCGGCCTGTCCGTTCCACTGCGTCAAAGGTTTCGCCTCGCCCGATGCGGCCCCCAAAAGCGGATCAAGAGCCGAGGGAACGGCCTCGGCGACCTTGACCGACGACTGCGGCAAGCCCCCGCGCAACGTGACTTCCAAACGCACGGGAACGTGGGCGCTTTCGGTCACGGTTTCCTCATGCGTGCGCTCGGCGGAAAAACGGGCCACCCAAAAGTACGCGAGAAGGTAGGATGCGAGCGGCAAAATCGCAAGCGTCACCGACATCAGATACAGGTACTGCAAGTCCAAAAGTACGGCGACAATAAACAAAAACAAAAACGCGAGCGTGATAACAATACTTTTTATCCCCGCCGCGCCGCCCGCCCAGTTCATTCGGTTTCCTCCGCTTCCGTTCAATACGATTATACCTGCTCGCCCGTTGCAAAAGGGGAAATGGGGCGGTCAAATGGCGCTGTCAGGAATATCGAGGCTCCACGCTTGAAAACGTTTTTATCTTGACGCGCGGCGGTAAAAACAAGGCGGTAGTTATTCCCCAAAAACAAGGAAATTATTTTGAGCGAACCCCAATCCTACACGCGCTATTCGGATTCCGTGGAACAAAAACAGCCGAACGAAGACGAAACCGTAGCCGAAATTATTCAAGTCTTCGACAAACTGCGCGTCGCCGCTTTTGAAAAGCACCGCCATGCCCAGCGCGACGCACACGCAAAAAGCCACGGCATTGTGCGCGGCGAATTGACCATCAACGACGATTTGCCGGAAGCCTTCGCGCAGGGCATCGCGCAGCCCGGACGCACCTATCCCGTTATTTTGCGCTTTTCCACCGCCCCCGGCTCCATCCAGCCGGACGGCGTATCAGGCTTCCGGGGCCTTGCGATAAAACTCGTCGGTGTGGAAGGCAAAAAAGTCTTGGAAGTGGATCCCGATGCCCTAACGCAGGACTTTTTGTTTATCAACAACCCCGTTTTGCCGACCGGCGATGTCGCCGCATATCTCAAAGAACAAACCCTTTTGCAAAAAATGTCGGAAACCCCGGATCAGGTGCAGGAAGGCTTAACGGCGGTTGCGCGCACCGTGACGCGGGTTGCGGAAGCGGTCGGCTTGCATCCTCCGAAAGACGCCAGCGGAACCAACTCGCCCGAGTACCATCCCTTGGGCGTCACGTACCATACCGGCGCACCGATTCGCTGGGGCGACTATATCGCGCGCGTCGCCGTCGAACCGTCTTCGTATAGTTTGCAGCCGCTCAAGGATTCGGTAGTGAACACCATCGGCAACCCGTCCGCATTGCGCGATGCCGTCGTGGAGTTTTTCCACACGCACGCCGCCGAATGGGATTTCAAAGTCCAACTCAATACGAACTTGGAAACGATGCCGGTTGAGGACGTATCGGTCAACTGGCCCGAAGAAGACAGCCCACACGTCACGATTGGCAAACTGACGATTCCCGCACAGGAAGCCTTTAGCCCCGAACGCCGCGTGTACGCCGACGATACACTGACCTTCAATCCGTGGCACACGATTCCCGAGCACCGCCCCTTGGGTTCGATCATGCGCTCCCGGAAAGCGGCCTACGAGGTATCGACGCAGTACCGCCACAAAATGAACGCCGCGCCGCTCAAAGAGCCGACGACCATCGACGAACTGCCCGACTAAAAAGCAGAAGGCCCCCTGCCCCCCAATAAGGGGGGGCTGAAAACATCGTTTCCGTTCGACCGTGATGTTTACAGCGCATCAGGTCTGCTCAGAACCCCCCCATTATTGGGGGGCAGGGGGGCGCTTACTGATTATTGCGCTTGGCGGCCTCATCGGTCAGCGCCGTCAAAGCGGGTGGAGCAAGAGGTGAGCGGCTTTCGCGGCCCGTGCGGGTTTCCGTACCGACGCTTCCCGGGCCGTCGGCGGCGGGCAGGGTTCGGTTGACCAAGCCCATGATTTCCAGCGTCGCGCCGGGAAGCACACCGTGAAACGCGGCCCCGACTTTGGCGGGAAAGGTCGTAATCACTTCGGCGTGCCCATGTACCAATGCGTCCACGATAGAGGCGGCGCAGGCTTCCGCGCTCTGCGTCACACCGGGCAAACTGTCGCTGACAGCAAACCACGCGAACTCTTTTTCGTGCTGGCCCTTAAATTGTGCATTGTCGGGGCTGCCGGTTCGGATGAGGCCCGGACAAACCGTCGTCACGTAAATGCCGTCCTTGATGAGTTCGGCCCGCAAGCCTTCCGAATAGCCGACAAGGGCGAATTTGCCGGTGGAATAGGGGAGCATGTGCGGAACCGCGATCTTGCCGCCGATGGACGCGATATTAACGATGCGCCCGAACCGACGCGCCCGCATGGTTGGCAAAACCGCTTCGATTAAGCGGTACGGCCCCCAAAAGTGGGTGCGGAGCGATTGCTCGAAATCCGCCTCGGTCATCGTCTCCAGCGGCCCGACTTGAATGGTTCCCGCGTTGTTTATGAGAATATCGACCGGCCCGTAGGTTTGCTCCGCGAAGCGCACGATGGCGTTTGCACTTTCCGGGGCCGTTACGTCGGCGGCGAGAAACGCGATGTGTTGCGCGACGGCATTCGGCACGGTTGCGAGCAAATTGGCTTTGGCGTCGCGCAAGTTCGCTTCGCTGCGGGCGACAAGAACGAGTTTGGCGTTTTGCGCGGCAAGGATGCGGGCTGTTACCAAACCCAAGCCCCGGCTTCCGCCCGTAATCACGACGACTTTGCCGCTCAAATCAATCGCCCGCGTTTGCCCCAAAACGGTTTTAGCGACGCGGGCCGCAAGACCGACGGCAAGCAGGCCCGCCCCCGCCCATCCCAGCGCGGTAATCGCTTTTTGCAGATTGCCGCTTTTTGTAGAACCAATATCCGGTGTACTCATGCTTACGAGGTTCCCGGGGCGGGGCGTAAGCAAACCGTTAGCGTGACGGAAAAAGCGGCGGTGCGTCTATCCAAACGGTGCGGTCGATGGAAAACGCCTTGCTTTCGTCGTTTTGTGTCGATTTGCCGCCGACTGCCAAAACGCGCCCGTTCGGGTAAGCGACAAGGGATACGTCGTGAGCGGAGAACGGCAAGTCGGGCAGCGATTGCCAAACGTCGGCTTTCGAGTTGTAGAGTTCCACCGTCGGCGTCGTGGCTTTGCGGCTATCTGACCATCCGCCCGCGACCAGAACGCTACCATCGGGAAGCCGCGCGGCATCATGGGCCATGCGGCCTTCGCGCAAGGGCGCGGCAAGTGCAAAGGTGCGTGTTTGGGGATCGTAGATTTCGGACGCGAGAACGGGCTTGCCTTGATTGGTTCCGCCCGCGATAAAAACGCGCCCGTCAAGCAGCACCGTTGCCGTCGCGCGGTCGCGGGCGAAGCGGGGCGGGCCGACAAGTTGCCACGTTTCCGTTTGCCCATCGAAAACTTCCGCCGTGGAAAGCGTTTGCGACGGCTGCCCGATTTTCCAAGACTGCCCGCCCATGACGAAAACGCGCCCGTCGGCAAGCGCGCAGGCCGTTTGTCCGAAGCGGTCGTTGTGCATGGGGCGACGGGTCGGACGAAACGCGCCGGTTTTCGCGTCGTATATTTCGCAGGCGTTCAACGTTTGTTTGCGTTTGAGTGACAGTCCGCCCATCAGCAAAACGTTTCCGCCCGGCAAAAGGGAGGCCGTAAACAATTCGCGGTTTTCGACCATCGGGCTTGTTGCCGTCGCCCACGTATCGGTATTCGCGTCGTAGATTTCCGCCGTGTTGCGCGTACCGTGTTTCTCGGAAAAGCCGCCCGCCACCAAAACGCGGTTGTAAGGGAGGAGTACGGCTTGCGCGAAGTTGCGGTCGTAGCGCATCGGCGCGGCGGGCGCAAATCGACCGCTCGCTGGATCGAACAACTCGCAGGACGTGAGCGTGTCTTTTCGGGCGAACGAGTAGCCGCCCGCGACGAGAACGCGCCTGTCCGCAAGCAAGGTCGCCGTTGATGCCCAGCGACCTTCGCGCATCGTGCCTGCGGGCGTATTCGATCCCTGCATGGCTTTGTAAAAGGGCGTCCGCTAACGAACGGGACGGCGGCCCGAAGCGGTGGCGACCTGCGCTTTGGGCTTGCCCTTCGGCGCGGGCGCGACAACGTCGTTAATCGTGACGAGTTTCGCGCCGTTCAAGCGCGACGCGACCACCCATTTGCTTTGCGATTTAAGGACGGTGACCGTGTTCGGGTCGCCATCGCTGATATATGGGCGGAGCGTCACTTGGGATGGGGCCGTACGGTTGCGCTTCAAGGCGACGATCCAGCGCTCAATGACGCCCGGCTCCGACCCGACGCGCATCACGCGCTGAACGTTGAGCCGTTTGTCGAGCGGCGAGTACGAGGCGTCGCCGGACGCGAGCAAAATGCACTTGTTATGAAAGGATGCGCCCGCGCCGCCTTGAAGCACATCGTAGCCCGCGTGAAACGACGGCCCGATGCCGTAAGGAAGGGCCATCGTGTCCATCGTCGCTTTGGGCGCGCGGGCAAGCACGTAGTTTTTGCAAAACGTCATTTCCCATGCTAAGCGTTTGGCGTCCATGCGCGAAAACGGCGTGTGCGACGTGGAATGGTTGCCGAGTTCATAGCCCGCGTCCACCAAGAATTTGAACTTCTGACCGTCTTTACCGCCTTGCCCGAACGGAACCGGATTGTATTTGGACAGGGGCAAAACATAAAATGTCGCCCGTTGCGGCCATGAGGAACCATGCTTTTTGTGAAACGCTTCCAAAATTCCGGTCACGCAGTTGGGATCGATTTGCCCGTTTTTGAGATACCGAAACTGCGACGCGCGGGCATCGTCGAACGTCAAAGCGACCGGCGATTTGCCTTTGGGGATGTCCAATCGGTTCATGAAAATATCGCGGACATTGACCGGATAAAAGCCCGCGTCGTAGAGCATTTCCAGATGCTTGCGGAAAAGCGGGGCCGAAATGCTCAGGCCCAGTTTGTTGAACTTCGCCATTTTGCCCGTCAAAGGCGCATCGCCGACACTGTGGTACATGAGGATCGGAATGCGTCCGGCCTCGTTAGGCTCCGCGCCGGTAATTTTGATGGCGCTTCCTGCGGGCGACTGCGCGTGGACGGTCTGAGCGGACACGCCAAGCGCCATAGCGAAGGCTGCGCACAGCGCGACAGCGGGTGCAATACGATGAGAAAAAAGTGAAGGGATAAGCATAATAGAAAGCCTCGCGTCAAAGAAAATCGGAGCGATTGTCAGGATAATGGAGCGCGACGCGCGGCGCATTCAGTGTACGCGACTGCGCCAAAAAAGACAAGTTAAAAACTTTTTACGAAAGCGAATTGCCGCGAAGAAACCCGGAGGCTAATGCCAAAAAGCGCGGCTATCATAAAACTATGAACGCGGTTCAAACACAAACTATTCCGAAAGAACCAAATGCGGAAAATCGTGCGATGCGGTTCGCGCAAATGCAGCCGGGCAATCACGCAAGCGACGGGCGGTTTTTGTTCGGCGTCCGCACAACCGGCATTTATTGCTTGCCGTCGTGCCATGCGCGGCGGGCAAACGAAGAGAATGTCGTGTTTTTCGACAGCGAAACCGACGCCATTCAAAGTGGCCTGCGCGCGTGCCGCAAGTGTCGCCCCGACCGCTTTTACCAAAACCACGATCCCGACAAAGACGCGCTGCAAGCGGCAGCAACCGCCGTTTTGGCGCACCCCGACCGTTTCGACGATGTCGCCGATATTGCCCAAGCGGCGGGTATGGGCGCGACTAAATGCTTCGCGCTGTTTCGCCAGCACTATCAAACGACGCCCCATCAGTTTTTGAAACACGCTCGGGTTCGTGCGGCCTGCGACGTGTTTGAAGCCGACGCCCGGGCAGGTGTGCCGGAAACAGCCTTTGCGGTCGGCGCGAAAAGCGTGTCGGCCTTTCACGATACGTTCCGCGCGGAAACCGGCATGGCCCCCGCGCAGTTCCGCGATTTTCTCCACACCGTTCAAGCCGACGCGCCAACGTTCGCGCTTTTCATCGCCCCGCTTGCATGGGCAACAGCGCGCGCCATCCATTGCCGCGACGCCAACAGTTTAACTGAAACGGCGACATCGAACGGATTTGTCAAAGCGTTTCTGCACAACGAGCAGCCTGTCGCCTTGCACTTTTCCTATGACGAAACGAGCGAAACTGCGACGTGTAGGGTTTCATCGAACGGGCCGCAAACGCCCGCGTTGCGCCGGACCGCCCATCGCGCCGCGTTGCGCCTGCTCGGCTTGACGGGCAATCCCGCCGAAATCGCCGCATGGGAAAGCAAGATGGAAACCGATTCGCTTTTCGCGCGGCTTATCGGCAATCGGCAGGGCTTGCGCGTACCGCTTGCCGCCAGCATTTGGGAAAGCGTCGCGTGGGCGATTATCGGGCAGCAGATTAATTTGCCGTTCGCCTATTCGCTGCGTCGCGCCCTTACGCAGACTGCGCCGTCGCATGGAACCATAGACGGTTTGACGCCGTTTCCGTCTGCGCACTCGGTCGCCGCACTCGACTATGCCGACTTAACCACACGGCAGTTTTCCCGGCGCAAGGCTGAATACGTAATTGACACAGCACGCATGGTCGTTTCGGGCGAACTGAATCTTGCCGCGCTCGCGTTTAGTGGCGCGACCCCGTTTGGCGACGCGGAAAAAACGCTGCTTGCCGTGCGCGGATTGGGGCCGTGGTCGGCGCACTACGTCTTAATGCGCGGTGCAAACTGGCCCGACTGTGTGCCTGTCGGCGATACCGGCATTACCGCCGGACTGCGAAAACTCTACGCCCTCGATTACGGCCCGACCAAAGAAGAAACGCTGCGCCTCATGGAACCGTTCGCGCCGCTTCGCAGTTTGGCGACCCATCATTTGTGGGCGTCGCTCGGCGGCGAAATCGGCTAACCAAAAGAAACGAGAAGCAAAATGCACGAAACAACAAACACCCAAAATACAAACACGCTGACCGCTTGCCGCTTTACAACCGCCGTCGGTGATGCGCTTCTTGTCGTTAACGCAACCGGAGCCATTCGCGCCTTGCAATTTATCGGCGAGGGCGATGATACGACGGCCCGCGTCGAAGCCGTCGCGCGACCGGGCGAAACCGTGGTTTGGGCGAACGCGGACGATACAAGCAATCCCGCCGCCCACGCTGTCCAAACCATCGTCGCCTTTTTGCGGAGCGAGACCGACGGAACCGCACTGTTTGCCCTCCCGCGCGACAGCAAAGGCACGGCATTTCAGGAAAGCGTGTGGGCCGAGTTGTGCCGCATTCCGTTGGGACAAACCATCACCTACGGCGAATTGTCCAAGCGCGTGACCGGAGATACGAAAGCGTCGCGGGCCGTGGGCCGCGCGAACGGCACGAACCCGATTGCCCTCATCGTGCCCTGCCATCGCGTCGTCGGCGCGAACGGTTCAATGACGGGCTATGCGTGGGGAACCGACCGCAAGGCCGCCCTCCTTGATTTGGAGCGGGCCGCCCTGACCGACGCCAAGTAAACGAGGATCTATCCGCCCGAATAGTCGAGCGGATTGTGCGCCCGGTTGTATTCGGTGATGCGCTGCTGGGCCGCCTGCGCGCCCGCCGACCCCGGCCCCGCCGTCACGGCGGAACTGTAATACCGCAGAGCGTTTAAGGTGTCGCCACTTGCGCGGGCTTGTTCGCCTTTTTGATAAAACTGCATCGCTTCGGCTGCTGCCCGCCCGTTGGTATTGTTGAAATCGGCGGCGTTGATATTGGGCGTGCCGGGTGCGGGCGCTTTGGGAAAGTTTTGCGTCGTTTGCGGCTCCGTCGCGGGCGGGGCCGTAGGGGCCGGAGTAGCGTTTGCGGCTCCGAGTGCCGCACGGTATTTGCGCGCGTTTTCCAGTTCCGTGCGCGCCTGTGCGTCTCCGGGCGACACCATAAGGGCCGCCCCGTACCACTGCTCGGCGACCTCCCACAAATTGTTGTTTTGTGCCTGATGCCCAAGCTGGCGGTAGCAAAACACCTCGCCGCTCGTTGCTTTGCTTAAAATGTCGCCGGTCGCATTATTGTCCACGCGGATTTTTTTGAATAACTGGGCGGCGGCTTCGTACTTGCCGTCTTGGTAGAGTTTGCTGGCTTTATTATAATCGTTGCCGCCCTGCGCGAACTGCCCTTGCTGCGAATACCCGCGAAAGGCGGCAAACGTCGTCATGCCCACGACGATACACACGCCAATTAAAATCGCGCCGACGACAAGCCCCATAACGATGCGGCTGTTGCCCTGCCGAGGCGGCGGTAGGGGTTGGTAGGATTGGTACGGGTTCGGCCCGTTCGGCGGGGGGGGATACATAGGGTAAAGGGTTTTATGGAACCATCAAAACAAACTGGTCGGAATATCGACGGGATCGCCGTTTTTGTACAGCATGGCGCGGCTACCCGCTTCCTGAAACTCGGGCGAGCCGGGCGGCGCGACGTTTCGGGCTTGTTCCCAGCTTTGCCGGGCCTGCGCTCCCAGAGCCGTCATTTGTTGATACGCGGAATTGCGCTGATTTGTTAATTGCCCCGCGTCGCCTTGATTATCGTCGATTTGCCGCTGCGCGGTTTCGTACTGCTCGCGGGCGGAACTTGCTTGCCGCGCGTATTGGTTTGCTTGATTGATGTAGTTTCGGGCCGACTGGACTTTATTTGGGTCGAAGTTTTGCGCGGGCGCGGTGGTCGATGCGGGCGCGGCGGACGGCGACGGTGTGGCGAAACCCGTTCCCTTCAAAACCTCGTCAAGAGGCGGGCGCGTGTTCACGGATGGAAAGGCGGTTGTGTCAGTTGGGCTGGATGATGTGCCGCCAGTTGGCGCGGTCGGAAACGTGAACCCGGTCGTTGAAGGCGGGTTGGCTTTGGGCTTATTGATTTTGCCGATGATCCACATTCCACCAAACAACGAGCCGACAATAATAAACAGCGCGGCAGCGACCGCAAGCGCTATTTTCCCACCCCCCCCGGACGATGCGGGCGGCTCAGAGTAAAGCGGCTGCGCCTGCGGCATGACGCCGGGCGGTGGGGCCGCATAGCCCGGCGCGACCGCCATCTGCGTTTGCGCCCCGTACTGCGCGGTCATTTGCGGCGCGTTGCCATACCCGGTCGCATAGTTATTGGCGGGTGGCGGATAGGCGGGTGCGGCGTTGGGATGGGCCGTAAACGCGCCCGTGCGCCCCGACGCCTGCGACGACACGGCAAGGAGCAAAGCGGCACGGAAATCCGATGCGGACGCGAACCGATGGGCCGGGTCTTTTGCCGTCGCTCGCTGCAAAAACGATTCCAGCTGCAAGGGCAGGCCCGGGGGCAGTGGGGGAATTGGGTCGTTTAGAATATGGTACGTAATCGTGACGACGGAATCGCCGGTAAACGGTTTCTTGCCCGCGACCATCTCGTACAGCATGATGCCCAGCGAAAACAAGTCCGAGCGGGCGTCAATCGCTTTCCCGATGACTTGTTCCGGCGACATATACGAGGGCGTTCCGAAAACCTGACCGGCGACGGTCAGTTGATCTTCGCCCGTGATGCGCGCAATCCCAAAGTCCGTCAGTTTGACTTGCCCGCCCGGCAGCATATAAATGTTGTCGGGCTTGATGTCGCGGTGAATGACGCCGCGCGCATGGGCGTATTCGAGGGCGTCGCACAACGCGGTCGTAATGCCCACGGCTTCGCTCAGGGACATCATACCACCGACGCGCAAACGGTCGCGGAGCGTTTGACCTTCCAAATACTCCATCGCAATGAAGTACCGGCCCCGGTCTTCGCCGACCTCGTAAATCGTGACGATGTTGGTTTGGTTCATCGTCCCCGCCGCGCGGGCTTCTCGGTAAAACCGCTCGATCCGTTCACGCCGGGCGGAACCCGTCAAATTCGGGGCGAGCGCGAGTTCCTTGACGGCGACCCGCCGGTTCATTTTGGGATCGACACCTTCCCACACGATGTCGTTGGAGCGCGCGATTTCGCGCACCAATTGGTAGCGGCCCAAAAATGCTTGTCCGCCCATCATCGGGGTTTGGCTCGCCGGGGAGTTCACAGCAGGCCGGTACTTTCCGCGTCGTTGTCAACTTGGCTGTCGGCAACGGGCATCACGCTTTTGACATGAAGCAGCAAAGCCGTGATGTTATCCTTGCCGCCCGCCTCGTTCGCGGCGTCCACCAAATCGAGAACGGCCTGCGACAAACTATCCGATTCGCCGATGCGCGTCGCCAAGACTTCGTCGCTTAAATGCCCGGTCAAGCCGTCCGAGCAGAGCAAAATGCGGTCGCCGGTTTGGATCGGCATTTGCGAAATGTCGGCTTCGACCTGCGCTTCCACGCCGACCGAGCGCAAAATATAGTTCCGATACGGCGACGCTTCCGCTTCGGCCCGCGTCAGCGCCCCGCGCCGCACTTGTTCTTCGACCCACGAGTGGTCGGTCGTAATTTGCTTTATCGGCTCGTTTTCGCGGAGGAGATAGGCCCGCGAATCGCCGATATGCGCGACAAAAAGCGTGTCGTTTTTGACGACGACGGTCACCGCTGTCGTGCCCATGCCCGCTTTATCGGGGAATTTTTTCGAGGCGTGGTAGATAATCGCGTTCGCCTCCGCGAGGGCAGAGCGCAGCGCCGCATCGGTATCTTTGGGCGCGGACGGATCGAAATACGAACGTACGAGGGTTTTAAGCGCGGCTTCGGACGCGATTTGCCCCGCCGCATGTCCGCCCATACCGTCGGCGACCGCCCACAAACGGCCCCTGAGCGCAAGGCGCGTCAAATCGTTTGGCAAAAAGAAATCGAATTTGTCTTCGTTGTTTTCGCGCACGCGGCCCAAATCCGTGCGGGCCGCCCAATCAATTTCAACGGTGTGTGTAGGAGCCTGCGCGTCCATCGCCGCCCAGCCGCGCAAAAGAGTGGGGGCGTCGAGTTCCGCCGTTGGTTCGTCGTCTTGGTCTGCCATTGTTAGGCCACTTCTTCCCAGCGGTACGCGGTCGTGCGGACAACTTTATCGTGCCACGTTTCGTGGTTTTTGTCCCAAATCGCCCACCAAAATCCCAAACCCAGCGGCAAAAACGATACGACGCTCATCAAAGTGCGAAGGACGGACGACGGCAAACTCAAAACGAAGCCCTTGTCGTTGAGCACCATGACGCCCGCGACTCGCCGCCCCACCGTTTGCCCGGTCATCGCGGTCATTATGGCGTTGTAGATTAGTACGGAAAGCACGAGCAAAACGCGAAAAATCCAGTACCCCGCCGTGTTTCCGACATTGGCGCGGGTCATAAAATCCAGCGACCCGGTAATCGGCCAAATGACAAGGGCGAGAATAATAACGATGCCTGCGAACAAGGCGACATCAATTGCCCAACCGGTGAGGCGCGGCCCGAAGCCTGCCTTTTCGCCCTTCGCTGGGTCGATAACCGGGATGGTTTCGTAGTCGTCATCTTTTATGTCGCGCTCGGCGTTTTCGGGCGCGCAGTCTTCGCAAAAATCCACGCCGCTCGCGCTGACCGCGCACACGTCGCACAGCCGCTTGCCGCAGGCCGCGCATCCGGTCGTCGCTTCCCGATTGCCGTGGTTAGCGCACACGATCTTGCCCGCCAAGGCGGCGGAATGGAGCGGCTTTTTACACCGAACACATTGCGCCTGTCCCTCATTCGGGTTCTGGGTTCCACACTGCGGACAAACCAAAGACCGACCCTGCTTTCTTTTTGAAACTACGTTGTGCCGGGCGTTTTGAACGTGAACGGCGTTTGTCCGATGACGACCTCGTCGCCATCGGTGAGCAGTTGCGGCTCGTTGGCAACGAGTTTGCGCCCGTTGAGTTTGGTTCCGTTCGTGCTGCCCACATCTATGATACGATACCGCTCCGATTCGTACCAAATTTCCGCATGATTGCCCGACACGAACGAATCGCCGCTGATGACGACGTTATTGCTTGACCGTCGCCCGAACGTCGTTTTCGCAGATGTCAAAGCGTGGATGTCGCCCGATTGCCCGACAAGCCGCGCCGCCGAGGTTTCGCCGGTCGTGGGCGCGGCGAGAGCGCGGAGCGGTGGCTCGTTTTTGGCGGTTTCCACGGGGGTGGGCAGGGCGAGAATAGGCGCGGCGTTCGGATCGAACGGCACGGTAATCGTGAGTTTCACCGAACCGAACTGGACAGGCGTTTGATCCGACAAGCCGACGGGCTGCCCGGCGACCACGGGCTGACCCGCGCGCTTGGTTCCGTTCGTGCTGCCCGTGTCTTCGAGCATCACCATACCGTTTGCCACGGTAATGCGGGCGTGCCGTCGGGACACAGTTTTGTCCGGCAGCATCACGTCGGCCCCTTCGCGGCCCACAACGTTTTCGCCCGCCTTGAGCGGAAATTCGCGCCCGGTCGCGTCGGTCAGTTTGGGCAAAAGGAATTGTGCGCCCATTTCACCAAGCGGCGTGCCAACAAGAACGCCGCACTCTTTGCAGAAACCCTCGTCGGGCATTTGCGCGCCCGTGAGCAGCGGGCACGGCGACAAGTTAATGGCGCATACGGTCGGCAAAATAAAGGCTTGGGTACGGTCGCCTCCGCCCATCATCGTCGCGCCGCCCATAACGGTTGCGCCGCTGCTTGGCGGCATCGCCATTGTCGCGCCGCCTAAAAGTGTTGCACTGGGATTGTCCATGCGGGTTGGTTCTCGTGTCGGTTGGGGTTGTTGTGGTCGGGGCGGGCTGGGTGGAGCCTGCGCTGGCGGAGCGGTTTGCACCGTCGCGCTGGGCGACAGCGGCGGGGCCAAACGCCGCCTGCGATCATACGCGGCCCGCTTCGCCGGGTCTTTCAATAGTTCAAAGGCGTCGCCGATGGCCTCGAATCGGACGCGATCCGACGCCATCGCCGTTTTCGCCGCTTCGCCATAGGCGCGGCGGAGTTCGTCCGGGGCGACATCCGAACGAACGCCCAAAACGGCGTAATAATCCGGCTCAGTTTCCGTACCGTCTGTGGTTGGTTTTGTCGCGGTATCCATCGGTTTGTGTTACCGTCGCCCTTGATCCAAATGGTAAATCGTGCCGATAAGGGTTTTCTCGAAGCCCGAATCGTCGCCCTGCTGGGCTGCGCGGACGGCCTGCGCGACTTCTCCCGCCGCTTCGGTTCTGCCTTGCTGGGTGAGCAGCATTTGGGTTCGCTGTAACGCCTTCGTCAAATCCGCCGCCGACAACTGTTGGGTGCGCATTCCCATCATAGTTTTTTCCAAATCACGCCCGGCCTGCGCAACCGAAAGTTCCTGCGCGACCTGCGCGTCGGCCCCGGACGGAACGCGGGCGGCGTCAGGGATAAACTCGACCACGACGTTCGCCGATTGGGTTTCGGTTCGGCCCGACGCGCCATCGTCCCACGTCAGAACCGCTTTGGCGACGCGGTAGGTGCTTGCCCGGCGCGGTTCCCAGTCCATCTCCCACAGTTTAGACACGCTGGCCCCGCCTTCCAAATCGCCTAAGATGATTTGGGCGGAGCGCGGGCCGAAGTTGGGCGGCGAGCCGTAAACCTGACGAACCGAGCAGCCGCGCGGCAAATCGAAGGTCAGTTTAGCGTTTTTCGCGGTCACACCCAAAATGGTTTGCATTTCGCGGCGGAACACGTCGGGGATTTCTTCGGGGCGGGCGATGTAATAATAGTTGCCGCCCGATTTGCGGGCGATACCCGCCATCAGTTCCTCGTTGTATTCCGGCCCGAAACCCAGCGCGGTCACGGTTACGCCGCGCGCTTTCAAGTCGCCGACTTGATTGACGATGCTTTGAAAGTCGCGCAGCCCCGCCGTCGGTTCGCCGTCGGTCAGAAGCAGAACGCGGGTCACGTAACCCGCTAAGGGGACGGATGCGGCCTGCGCGCCGCCCGCATACAAGCCGTCGAAAAGGTTCGTCGTGTTGCCGGGCACAATCCGCGCGATGTGTTGCTTAATCAGGTTCGGGTCAGAAACGCGCCGCGCGGGCATAATCACGTCCACGGTTTCCTCGAACGTCACAATCGACAGCACGTCGTCCGGCGACAGCAAATCCACGACGTGCGAACAGGCCCGCTTCACGTATTCCAGCGGCTCGCCTTCCATCGACCCGGAGCGGTCGATAACGAGTGAAACGTTGACGGGAAGCCGTCGCGTCGCGCCGCCAAATCCGGCCCCACCGCCTGCGGCCCCCGCACCGGCGGAAACCTGCGTCAAAACGTGCTGGCGCGTACGCTCACCCGACGCCGCGAATCGATTGCCGACGCGCACGGTCAGCGATAAGGTCGGGCCGCCGCTCGCGCCGCTGTTGTTGTAGGGCGTCATCGTGGGCGGGGGAGCCATCTGCGTTCGGTTTGGGTCGTAGTTTATCGTTCCACCCATTTGCGTCGCGCCGGTGCGAGGCGGCTGATTTTGGTACGGGTCGAATTGACCGGTCGCGTTACCGATCATTTGCGTGCGCTGCTGCGTGGTGTCGTCGTTCATGGAAATGTGTTTGTTGCTTTCCTATTCAAACCGAAGCGCGGTCGTTCCGATAAGCACGGTGTCGCCGGGAAGGAGGCTTTGCGGGGCGCTGATGCGCTGGCCGTTGACGAAGGTTCCGTTGGTCGAACCGGCGTCCTCAATCGCCATGCCGCCCCCGCCCCAATCGACGATGCGGGCGTGAAGCCGCGAGGCTTTGCTGTCGGCGGGAAGCGGAACGCCCGCCTGCGCGTCACGCCCAATCGTCGCACCGGGCCGCAACGCGAACGCGGTTCCCGTGTACGGGCCGGACGTTGCCACAAACCCGCCGCCAATCGCGCCCATGCCCTGCGCGGACTGCATTCCGTTTCCGTTACTTAGCGACGACGGCGCATAGGGCGTTGTTCCCATGCCGCCGCCCATGCCCGCCTGCGGCAAATCGGCGAGCGACGGCAGTCCGCCCGACGCGGCAACCGCCGAGGCCGGATGCGGGCGTGGCGCGGCAACGTCTTTGGGCGCGGCGACGGTGCGCGTTTTCGTCATGCGCTCGTAAAACACGAGCAATTTGCTGGCGATTTGAATTTGGTCGCCGTTGCGAACGATGGTTTCGCCGCTGATTTTTTGCCCGTTGACCAGAATGCCGATTGGCCCGGCACTGATGTCGCGCAAAAGGAACTGCCCGTTCGGCTGAACGGATAACACGGCGTGCTTTTTGGCGACGTTCGTATCGCCGAACAGGGCGACATCGGACAATTCGGCCCGCCCAATCGACGTGTCGGCTTTTTCGACCAGAATTTCGCGGCCCTCGTTTCGCCCAACGACAACGCGGATCCACGCTTCTTTTAGAAGTTCCTGCACAAGTGCGACGAACAAGCCGATGAGTGCGCCCGTAATCAGGAAGCCGAAAAAGCGGGCGACCATGCCGGGGCGTGGAATGCCGGGCATCAGATACGGCACGATTTCAAAAACCGTCCCGCCCAGCAAACCGCCAATTAACCCGCCGATGAGGCCGTTGCGTCCGACGCGAACCGACAACTTGCGCCAGCCGGGTGCGGTTCCCGCGAGCGCGCCGATAAAGGCCCAGCCCAATGCGCGGGCGATGACGTTGCCCAAAAAGTGAAACGGCGTCGTGGCTTGATTGTGGTACAGCGCGCCGAAAATCGGCATGGCGAACGATCCACCCAAAACGCCGGACACAATCCCGACCGCAAGCCCGATGCCGACGATTTTAGGCCACTGCGCGGTTTGCCCACGCACGAGCATATCGACGACGCCCAGCAGCACGCCAATGGAGCCGCCCCAAGTCATGAACACGACCTGCATATTGACGGCATCGCGCGGCGTCATCCGCATGGAATCGGGCAAGCGGATAAATCCCGACCCGTCGCTGACAAACCACGTGAGCAAACCGGCGGCAATGCCCGCGACCACGTAGAGTAAAACGCGCCCGGAAACGCTGTTCATCGCGGGTTATGCCTCGAACCTAAAGCGCGACGCGCCGATTTGAATTTCATCGCCGACGCGCAGGGTTTGCGATCCGCTCACTTTTTGCCCGTTGACAAACGTGCCGTTGCTTGACCCGGCGTCCGTGACGGCCCAATTATTCGGGCCGCTGGATTCGATGCGTGCGTGTTTGCGCGATAGCGTCGTGTCCTGCGTAAGCGCGAGCGTATTTCCCGCATCGCGCCCGACCGTAAGCGGCCCGCTATCCAGCGGAAACGTTTCGCCGCCGACCGGCCCGACAAGTCCGACCAAGCGCGGATTGATAATCGCGGCGGGTGCGGCAGAACCCGCGCCCGCACTGCCGCCAAACGAAGCGGCGACCGCGCCGGATGCGGCCCCAGCGGCGGGCAATTCGGTCAGCGAGGCAAGCGGTGGCAAAACCGGCGGGGCGGGCTTGAGGTTCGCCGCATTCGTCGCGGGCGCGTCCTGCGGCATTTCGACGCCCAGTTGCTTCAAAACCGAGGGGATCGTCGTGCCCTTGTCTTTGGCGTATTTCAAGCCGTAAAAGATGCCGCCCGCAAGTAAGAGGATTCCGACTACGCCGGGAATCCAGTTGTTCGGCGGGTTGGCGTCGCGGTTATCCACGGCGGGGAAATTGGTTTGTCCGTTTGGTGCGGCAACGGGGGCGTTTGCGGTCGGCGTTTGCGCCGCGTTGTTTGCGCCGGATGTCGCGGGGGTGTTTGTGAGCGTAGGAACGCTGCCCGAAAGCGCGAGACTCACTTGCACGGCCTCGCCGCCTTTCGGCGGCGCAATCGTGGTTTCCTGCGTCACTTTCGGCCCGCCGCTGTTTGCGTCGCCGACTGATGCCGAAACGCTTGCCTTGCCGACTGGCACGGTATCGAAGCGGGCCACGCCGCCATCCGCCGCCGTCAAAACCCGCGACACCGTTTTGTTTTTGGCGTCCGTCAGCGTCACCGACGCTTTTTCAACGGCTTTGCCGCCGTTCGCCGTAACCGCGACCTGCACGGACTTGACGTAGATAAAATCGCCGGGCGCAACGGAAACGGTCGCGCCGCTTTTAACGCTCGCGGCGGGATACACGGCAAGCGTTCCGGTCGCTTCGTCCAACACGTCGATTTCGCTGGCGTCACTACCAAGCGTCACGGGCGCGGATTTTTGCCCCGCCGCGATATTGCCGACCGCGCTTTGCGCCCCGGTTTTGCTAACCGTCCAAAACGAATACACGCCGGGCCGCGTCGGCGTAAGATTAGCCGACTTGCCCGCAACCGACGCAGGGCCGGGGGGCGCGCCCGTCTTCGGCGCGGGCGGAGTGGCGGGCTTTTGCGCATGGGCGGCATACGGCGTCGCCGCGCCCAAAAGCGCGACTGCCGTCGGTGCAAGCACCGCGCAGGCAACAAGCGGCATAAATGAAGCGCGTCGGCGCTTGCGGAAACAATGGCTCATAGTTCGTCCAATTCCTCGGAATAGAGCATTTCACGGGCCTGTGGCAAGCGGTCGCGGATGTCGCCCGCCAGTGCCCCGGCCCGTCCCAAATCGCGCTCGGCCCGCTCGCCCGCAAGCGCGTGCAAATACGCCCCGGCCCGCGCCGCGTCATACGGCGACAGCGCGGGCGACTTTTGCGCCAGCAGCGCGCCGATGACGCCCGTTAACACGTCGCCGCTCCCGGCTGTCGCCAGCGCCACGCTGCCTTTACGATTGAAAGCCAAATTGCCCTTGCCGCCTTCTTCGGCAATCAAGGTTCGCGTTCCTTTAAGCAGGGCAACCGCATGGTACTTTTCCGCGCATTCCCGCACGCTTCCCAAACGGTCGGCCTGTACCTCACCGGTCGGCTTGTTCAAAAGTCGGCCCGTTTCGCCGGGATGCGGCGTCAAAACAAGGGGCGGGCCTTTTCGGTTTTGCGAACATTTTGGGTCTTGCGCCAAAGCGTTCAACCCGTCGGCGTCCACCACGAGCGGCTTCTCAATTTGCGCAATTAACGCTTGGACGAACGAAACGACGTTTGTGTTTCCGCTGCTTACTCCCGGCCCAATCGCTACCGCGTCGGCCTTTTCCGCAAGCGCGAGCGCCGCTTCAACCGCGCTCGTCCCGCCATGCGTTTTTTCGGGCGTTTCGGGCAGGCCGCGCAAAATCACCTCGGGCGCAAGCGTTGCTGCCGTATCAAGGAGCGATTCGGGAACCGCGAGCATGACCAAACCCGCCCCGGCCCGCAGCGCGGACACCGCGCTCAAGCACGCGGCCCCCGCCATGCCGTGCGATCCGGCAATCACGAGCACGGTTCCGAACGCGCCCTTGTTGGCATCGCGGCTCTGCGTTCGCGGCGGCAGCAAATCGCGCATCTCGTCCTGTGTCGTCAACTCCATGACGGGATCGGAATAATCATAAACGAGCGGGCGCGGCAAGCCAATATCGGCAAGCGTCACTCGGCCCGCGAAGTCCGCGCCGGGATATTGCAGCAAACCGGGCTTGGGAAGCGCGAACGTGATCGTGCGCGTCGCCTGAACCGCCACGTTTTCGTCGGCGACGTTTCCCGTATCCGCGTCTACGCCGGAGGGAATATCGCAGGCGACAACCGGTACACCATTATTCTTTGCCCCATTGATGCGCATGACAAGGCGGGCAATCGGCCCGCGCGGCGCACCCTTCGCCCCGGTTCCGAGCAAGCAATCCACCCACAAATCGTAGCGTTCGCCGAGCGCACCGGGCGGTGCGTCCGCTTCGCCCAAATCGCCGACTTCCGCAACGCGGGCAATGTGTTTCGCCGCCCCGAAATACACGGCGGGGTCGCCCTTCAAATCGTCCGGCGCACACGTCAAAAATAGCGTGACCCGCGCGCCCAAGCCCGCCAAGTGCCGCGCCGCGACAAACCCGTCGCCGCCGTTGTTGCCCTTGCCGCAGGCAATAGCAATTTTTTCGTTGCCCGCGCTTCCGCCCAGTTCTTCGACGCACGCCCGCGCCAGCGCGGCCCCCGCCGATTCCATGAGCGCAAGGGACGGTACGCCCCAGTCCGGCCCGCTGGCCTGCGCGTCGATGTCGTGCATTTGGGCGGACGTGGAAACTTTCATACTTGGCGGAATTGTACCCATTCCGCGCGAAAAAGCGCAATGGGCGACGTTCTATTGCAAAACGGTCAAGCCGATGGGGGGCGTACCCGGTGCGATGGCGTTCGGGTCGTTTATCAGCGAGCCGTAGTTTACCGACACCCCGAAAACACGGTAGGTAAGCGGCTGCGTAAATGCGGTGAGCTGTCTATCAATAGGGATTGTTACGGTTTCGTCCGCTTTGAAAACCGTTTCCACAGGAAACAGTCGCACCGAACCGGACACGGACGTCATTCCACCTGCCGCTGAAGCGTTGGGATAATCCGCTTCGCTCATGAAAAGAGCCGCCGAGCCAGCGGAAACGTCCTCACTGCCCGTATTTTCCACCGTCAGCGTGAACTGGGCGGTATCGCCCGCCTTGTATACCGAGTGCGGAGCCGATAGGGTCAGCACTAAATTTTGATACCGACCTGTGGCGGAAACCGGCGCATCAATCGGTATCGGGGTTGGACTGGGCGATGGTGTGGAAAGGGGCGTCGGCGTCGTGGCAACAATCGGAAGAACCGTCGTTGTTCCGCCGCCGCTTCCGCAACCGGCGGAAAGTAAAGGTAGGGCGCTTGCCGCTGCAAAACCTGCAATCAAGACGGATCGTTTTATCATTTGTTTATCGTTTCTGGAGATAGAGGCTTACTGAATTTCGATTTCCAGCGGAAGCGTGGTTCCCAAAAGACCTGCGGGTAAATCAACCCCGCTCAAACTATTGACCGAAACATTGGGCCGGATTTTATACACCCCGGGCGCGACTTGCGCGAAACCGGTTCCCGCCGAACTGTCTTCGCTGCTGATTTGGTTCCATTGTAGCGTAAGGGTTTGGCTTTGCCCCGGCGCGAGCGTTATGGTACGCGGCGTATCGACCACTACGGCGGTCGAAATTGGGTCGGTGCGCGACAACAAGCGGACGAGCTGACCGGTTTCGGTCGAAATCGTGCCGTCGGCAGGCAGCACCGTGATTTGCGGCTGCGTGCTGGTCGTGTAGAAGCCGAACGTGGCGTCACGGATTCCCGCGTTTTGCACGGTGAACGTTATAGGCACGACCTCGCCCCGCGCAAACACGCGCTTTGGGGTTATTGCGGCAAAAACGATGTCTTGATATCGTCCGGTTGCCGCTCCGGGGGAAGTGGTTACCGCAACATAGCCCGGCGTGAGCGTATCCGTTCCGCCGCCGCTTCCGCAGCCTGCGACAAGCAATAGTGCCGCGCTTACCGCAAGCCCCGCCGAGAAATATCGTCCGAATTTCGTTGTTTTCATCTTCTTTCCTCGCTATTTCGTGGCGGCCTATTTTCGTCGGGAGGCCGTGCGAAACTGTACCAATTTTCGCGGCCCGTGTCAATTTGTTCCTTTTCGCGCCGGTTTACCAAGCGGCGCGTTATAATGAAAGGATAAAATTATGCCCAGTCCTTTGATGCGCGAACGCCCGGGTGACGGGCAAGACTATTCCGCCCCGCTTGCCGTTTTGGAGTGCGTCGTGGAGCGCGTGACGTTCCACAACACGGAAAACGGCTATTCGGTCGTCAAAGTGACCCCCGCCGATTCCGAAGTCAAAGGCAAGGGCGAAAAAACCAAAGGCAAGTTCGTCAAAGACGATGTGATTACGGTTCTTGGCAACTTCACGAACCCCACCGTGGGCGAAAGTTTGCGCCTGCACGGTCAATGGATCAAGCACCCGCAGTACGGCTCGCAGTTCAAACTGGAACGCTACGAAACCCTTCGTCCGGCAACCGCCGCCGCCATTGAAAAATACCTCGGCTCGGGCATGGTCAAGGGCATCGGGCCTATGATGGCGAAGCGCATCGTCGAAAAATTCGGCGAGGACGCCCTGAACGTTATCGAAAACACGCCCAAAAAACTGACCCACGTATCAGGCATCGGCGAAAAGCGCATCGACATGATCAAGGCCGCATGGGACGAGCAGCGGGCCGTGCGCGAAATTATGCTGTTTTTGCAGGGCCACGGTGTCACGCCCACGTTCGCCGTGAAAATCTACCGGCATTACAAAGAGCGCGCGATTGAGGTCGTGGAAAACAACCCGTACCAGTTAGCCACCGATATTTGGGGGGTGGGCTTCAAATCGGCGGATAAAATCGCGCAAAATATCGGCATCGCGCCCGACGCGCCCGCGCGGCTGGAAGCCGGTTTGGTGTACGTCCTCAATCAGGAAATGGAAAGCGGCGGGCACTGCTTCCTTCTGGAAGACGACCTGATTAAAAAAGCGGGCGAAATTCTGGAAGTGGAGCAAGCGCCGATGGAGCGCGCTTTGCAAACCCTCATCGACCGCGAACTGCTTGTCGCCGAAACCGTCGAAATGGAAGGAATGCGCGATACCGCGATTTATACGCCCGCCATCCACACAACCGAAAAGTCCGTCGCCGACCGCATCAATACACTGCTCTCGTCGCCGTGGCGCTCGCGTCCCAAGCCGCAGGAGTTGGATGATGTGATGGCCGACCTCAAAGGCTTCGAGACACTTTCCGAGGAGCAACGGCAAGCCGTCCGCCGCGCTATCAGCGAACCCATTATGGTTTTGACAGGCGGCCCGGGGACGGGTAAATGCCTGTCTGCTCCATCGTTGATTTTAGGGGCAGATGGCTTCCGAGAAATGGGCGCGCATTGGGGTGAAATGGAAGCCGCGCCGGATACTTTTCGACTGCATAAAACTGCTGTTGTCGCCAAGAACCGAGTTGCCGATACGAGCCACGCCTACTACGGTGGTTTGCGCGACACCATCAAAGTCGGGACGCATTTGGGTTTGGAATTGGAAGGGACACCGAACCACCGCGTTTGGGCAATGACGCCGACAGGGCCGGATTGGGTGCGCTTGGACGCTTTGCAGACCGGCGATTACGTCGCCGTGCGCCGGGGCGACGACGTTTGGGGGACGAGCGACCTTTCGCCCGAAGTCGCCTACGTTTTGGGCGTTATTTCCGGCGACGGCTGCCAAAACTACCGCAAAATGTTTTCCATCACGAACAATGACGTGCGCCTTTTGAACCGCTGCCGCGAAACGCTGCAAGCGCATTTCAGCTGGGGCGGCTATATTATCCCGACCCGCAAAACCTTTGACTTGCGTGTCAACAGCGTGTCGCTTCGGCAAAAACTGTTTGACATGGGCTTGCATCAAACCAAATCCGAAGGCAAAGTCGTTCCTCACGTAATCCTGGCCGGAAGCCGCGAGGCCGTCGTTTCGTACCTCGCGGGCCTCATTGATACAGACGGGCACATTCAGAAACGGCAGACGGGGCAAATCGCGTTTGAAATTAGCCTTAATAGCCCGCGAATGATTGAGCAAGTTCAGTTGCTCCTGCTGAACTTGGGCATCGTTAGCCGCCGCGCCACCAAAACCGTTAACTATCGGTATGGCGACCGGCCCGTGGAAGCGCGCACGTATTGGCGCTTGACGGTTTCCGGCGCGGACGTTGACCGTCTCATGGAAATTATTCCGACGCAAAAAGCGGTCGCCATTCAAGAGCGCGTATGCAACACGAACCGCGACATCGTTCCGCTTCCCGGCTCGATTATCCGCGACCTGTTCACAGCGACCGGCAAACGCGCCCGCCGCGAATGGTGGGCATGGAAACGCGAAATCGCCCAAACGCGCAAACCAACCCGGCAGCGATTGCTCGCCCTTTTGGAAGAAACGGGCGAAGAAAACGTGCCGATTGCGGCCCGCAACGCGATAAACGAAGCGTGCCGCGCCTGCTACTATTGGGACAAGGTAGATAGTCTGTCACCGTCGTCCGCCGTCGTGTATGACTTGACCGTGCCCGGCGAAGAATCGTTTATCGCTAACGGGTTTGTCAACCACAACACGACGACAACCCGTGCTATTATCGCGGCCTTTGAGAAATTGGGAAAGCGGCTGCAGTTGGCATCACCGACGGGCCGGGCGGCCAAACGGGCCGCCGAGGTGACGGGCAAGGAAGCCAGAACCATCCACCGCTTGTTGTCGTTCGACCCCGAGAAAAAGGGCTTCAAGCGCGGGCCGGGCGATCCGCTGGGGTTTGACGTGCTCGTTA
>CAXTBP010000040.1:0-14289 GCA_964241985.1 uncultured Armatimonadaceae bacterium
TCAACGAGAAACGGCTTCCGCAGGACGGACGTATCACGATTTCGGTTCCGGGCCGCTCGATTGATATGCGTATTTCGACTTTGCCCGTCTTGTATGGCGAAAAGGTCGTGATGCGCCTTCTCGACCGCTCGATGTCCGTGCGCCCCTTAGACGGGCTGGATTTTTCGCCGCACAATAAAATCGCCTTTGAGGAGCTGATCCGTCAGCCGCTCGGCCTTATTTTGGTGACCGGCCCGACGGGTTCGGGCAAAACCACGACGCTGTATTCGGCCCTTAACGTTTTGCGCTCCAAAACCAACAACATCGTGACGTGCGAAGACCCCATCGAGTACGACATGGAGGGCATCAATCAGTCGGCGGTGTTTGAGAAAATCGGCTTGACGTTTGCGCGCCAACTGCGCGCCATTTTGCGCCAAGACCCCGACATCGTGCTGGTCGGCGAAATCCGCGACGCGGAAACGGCGGAAATCGGGTTCCGCGCGGGCATGACCGGCCACTTGGTGCTGTCCACCCTTCACGCCAACGACGCCCCGACATCGGTGACGCGCCTTTTGGATATGGGCGTGCCGCCGTTTTTGGTGTCGTCGGGGCTGACCGGCATGGTCGCCCAGCGGCTTTTGCGTCGCCTCGACCCGATGTCGCGCAAACAAGGGCCGCCGACGCCCGCGCAGGCCGCGATGCTGACGATTGGCGCGAACGACTTGATTTGGCATCCCGGCGGGCCGGAGGGGCCGAACGGCGAAGCGACGGGCTACAAAGGGCGTATCGGCGTCCATGAAGTCGTGATCTGCGACGAGCCGTTTTCGCGCCTCGTCATGGATCGCGCCCCGTCCAGTTTGCTGCGCCAAGCCGCGCAAAAAGCGGGCATGATTACGATGCGCGAAGACGCACTTATGAAACTGCGGGCGGGAATGACAAGCGTCGAGGAAATCATGCGCCAAGTCTACGTCCGCATTGACGATTATGACCAAGACGAGGCCGCCGCGCAAGCACAAGCCGAAAGCGACGCCATTGCTTTGGGAACCGCACCGCTTGCCGCGCTCCCATCCCCGGCGTAAACGAACCACGCCAACATAAGCCAAAGGCCCCATTAGAGTGTGAGGCCTTTGCTTTGTTTTTGGGCTATTTACCGGCGCGTGATGATGCGGTTGTCGATTAATCGGACGCCGCCGATGGTTACGGCGATGGCGACAAGGGCGCGGGTTTCGATCTCGTCCACGTCGAACAGGGTTTCGGGATCTACGACGGCGATATAGTCCGGCTTGGCGTCCGGTTGGTTGGTTTCCAAAAGCGTGAGGAGCCAGTGTCGGATGACGGGGCCGTTGCCGGTTTGGGTTTCCGGGCCTGCGGAATCGAGCAAATCCTGCGCCGTCGATAAGAGAAACGGAATGACGCGGGCCTGTTGCCGCGCTTCGGGGGACAAGCGGGCGTTGCGCGACGATAGGGCAAGGCCGTCCGGTTCGCGCACAGTCGGGCACGGAACAATGGTGACGGGCAGGTTCAAATCCGTTACCATGCGCTTAACGACTTGCAACTGCTGCCAGTCTTTTTCGCCGAAATACGCGCGGGTCGGCTGCACGATATTGAACAGTTTGGAAACGACGGTGGCGACGCCCGCGAAATGCCCGGGCCGAAACGCGCCTTCGAGTAGCCGAATTACCGGCCCTTCGAGGGTAACGGTTGTACAAAAGCCGTCGGGGTAAATTTCGTTTGCGTTCGGCGCGAATACCGCATCGGCTCCGGCCTCTTCGCACAAGCGCAAATCGCGGTCAACATCGCGGGGGTAGGCGTCCAAATCGCGCTTGTCGTTGAACTGGGTTGGGTTGACGAAAACCGACACGACGACGGTTTTATTTTCCGCCCGCGCCCGTCGCACCAAATCCAGATGGCCTTCGTGGAGCGCGCCCATCGTCGGCACGAACCCGACGGAATCCAGTCCGTTTTCTTTGCGCTCGCGGCAATATGCGCGCACCGCGTCAACTGTTGTAATCGTTAAAGCCATTTTCGTAACGCTCGCGTGTGGCGCAAGCCCAAGCCGATTATACCGCTCGCCGGAGCGGTTCGGCGAACCGTTCGTCCGCGTGTTTCGGTTGACACGGCGGGGCGCAGTATCTACAATGGAGTTGGGAACGCGCGGGTAAAAGCGCGCCGTACCATTGAAGTAAACCTACCTCATCCTAACAAGGAGTTTTCTATGAACTTGTTCCGCACGCTTGCGGTCGGCGCGGCTGCCGCTTCCGCTCTTACGTTTGCCACGATGCCCGCGCCCCGCGCCTCTGCGCAAGCGCCCGCCTCCAAAAAGATGGCGAATCCGATGGTAACCATGCAAACGACAAAAGGAACCATTAAGCTAAAACTGTATCCCGAAGTGGCCCCCAATACGGTCAACAACTTTATCTATTTGATCAACAAAGGATTCTACAACGGTTTGACCTTTCACCGGGTCGAACCGGGCTTCGTTATTCAGGGCGGCGATCCGCAGGGCAACGGACGTGGCGGCCCGGGCTGGGAAATCAATAACGAGGACAACAAGCAGCTCAAGCACAATGTCGGCGCTCTTGCTATGGCGAACGCCGGGTCGGATACCGCAGGCTCCCAGTTCTATGTCGTTATTACGAATCCCGCTCCCCTCGACATGAAAGACGAGCGGGGTATTTCCAAATACACCATTTTCGGGCAGGTTACATCCGGCCAGAACGTCGCGGAAAAAATCGCGGTCGGCGACAAAATGACCAAAGTAACGGTTGATCTCAAAGGCTACGTCGCGGCGAAACCCGTGGCGCATACGCCGAGGGAGAGCGGCAGCGCTACCCCGCTGAACGTGGATAGTGTCAAATTACCTGTGGGCAAGTAAAAGGAACCGATCATGGATACTACGGTCGAATCGATTACCACGCGGCTTCACGCCGTTGTGCGCGGGCGCGTACAGGGCGTCGGCTTTCGGTACTGGGCGCACCACACCGCGCAGCAGTTGGGGGTCGGGCACGGACAAATCCGCAACAAGGCCGACGGCTCGGTCGAAGTAGAAGCCGAACACGCCGACCGCACGGTTTTGGAAAGTCTCTTGAAAGAGCTGCACGAAGGCCCAACGAGCGCGCACGTGGAAAGCGTTCAGGCGATGTGGGACGAGCAAATCGCCCCGCGCTACAACGACGCCGACGGCTTGCGTGTTACCTGACCGTTCCTGTTTGTTTGGACGAAAAAAGCCCGCCGAAAGGCGGGCTTTTTTCATTTCGCGTCTTAAAATTTCGGCGCGCTTGTTGGGGACGTTTTGGCATGAATTAAGAAAGCCGCAAACCCCAAAACGCCCAGCGTCAAAAAAGCTGCCAGCGCCGTCGCCGTTGAATTGCTTTGCGCAGACAGCACAAACGCGACAAGCGCCGTAGTCAAACCGAGAAACAAATCCTGCGTTTTCCTGAGCAGGCGGCAGCACCAAAATAAGCCGATAAACACGCTTCCCGCGATCCACGCCTGCGAAAGAAGGGTGGGCAGTCGTCCGTACAACGGCACATAAATCTGCGCGAAACCCCACCAACGATTTGAATATAAGTCAAAGGCAAGATGGGCGCATAGTCCGATGCACAAACCCATGATGCCCAATCGCGCGATGGGATTGTCCTTTGCGCCGGTTTTCGCGCTTGCTTTGTACTGGATGTAAAAAAACAGCGGCAGCAATAAGCCGTGCGTTAAAATCGAGCGGTGAAGGATGATGGGCTTGAGCCAAAGCAAGGATTGGTCAACGTCGGGAAAGCGGACGCCAAACCACATCGCAAACAAAAGCAGCACGATACCAAAAATGTACTGACCGGCGGGGGCGTCATCGGAGCGCATGACCGTCTCTCCCTTTTCAAGGCCTGCCGAAAATTTGGAGGAGGCGGCAAGCCCACGGGTTTAATATGGCCTGCACAGGCGCATCGGTTTAGGTCGTAAAATTACCGGGAGATGTACATTCCATAGGAAACGGCCTGCGCGTAGGTTTCCGGGGAAAAGTCGGGGCATTGGTCTTGCAGCGTGGCTTCGGCCTCGGCACGGGGTATTGCCTCGTTTCGGCACGCATCGCCAACCTCGTAACAAGAATCCAACAAACATTTTGCCATCGCACAGGCCTGAGAAAGTTGGTCTTCGCTGGCGTCGGGGAATTGCAGTAAAAGTTCGTCTTTCATGGCGCGGCGCACTTGGCGCGTCCACGAACTGTCGCCGTTTTTGATGGAAACCCACGCCGCATCCATCAGTGCTTCCGGTACAAACATCGCCATAGAATCCGCCTCCAAAAAACAAAACCGGCCCGCTTTCCCTCGAAAGCAAGCCGGAAACTATCAAAATGGGCCTGACAGGACTCGAACCTGTAACCAAAGAATTATGAGTTCTCTGCTCTAACCATTGAGCTACAAGCCCGTGCAAAATTGCGGGGTTGCCGCCGTTTGCGTTTTGATTGTAGCACGATTGGGGCGGTTTGGGCAAGATTTCAATGCAATCCGGGTATCATAAAACCATGATTGACGACAAAAAAGGCCGCTTGCTACTCGTGCGGCATACCGAATCGGCATGGAACAGTTTGAACGTTTTCACCGGCTGGGTGGATGTTGCGCTTTCCGCAAACGGCGAAAAACACGCCCGCGAAGTGGGTCAAGCGCTCGGCGGAAAGTTTTCCATTGACAAAGCGTACACATCGGGTTTGGTACGCGCCCAGCAAACGCTGAATCTCCTTTTAGAAGGCGCGGGTATTGACAAATCCAGTTTACCTATTGTGGAAGACTGGCAGCTCAACGAACGCTTCTACGGCAACTGGCAGGGCAAAAACAAAGACCAAACGGTCGAAAAGTACGGTAAAGACGCGGTTATGGTTGTGCGCCGAGGCTACGCGGCCCGTCCGCCGGGCGGTGAATCGTTGCAGGATACGACTGAGCGCGTTTTGCCGTATTTCGCGGAAACGATTGAGCCGGAACTTGCGCAAGGCATGACGATCCTTATCGCCGCGCACGGCAACTCGCTCCGCGCCCTTGTCAAAAAATTGGACAACTTGACCGACGAGGAAGTGCCGCACGTCGAAATAGCCAATGGCGAACTCCTCGTTTTCCGCCGCAACGACGACGGATCGTACACCCGCGAAAAAGACGCCGCGAACGTATAAACCAGACAAAGAAAAAAGCCCGCACGATTTCTAATCGCGCGGGCTTTTTGTTTTTATTTTAGCCAAGTGGGGGCGATGCCTTCCGGCGGTTTGGGTACGGCAATTTTCGGAGACGCGCCGCGCACGATTTTGACGCCGCTCGCGGGCGTTGATTCGGGAAGGCCGGTTTCCTTGATTGCGCCTGCGAAGATCGTGTTGTCGCGCCACACCAAATCTTCCGTTAGGGTGCGGATCCAAATGAGTTTGGCGTCGGGCGTGTCCGCACCGACAATGGTGTTGTTTGCGAACGTGATTTTTCGGGCCGGGAGTTGCGGCGCGGGCAAATTATAAGGCGCGCCCAAAACGATGGACTCCTGACAGTGAACGACGGTGTTTTGCTTGAGCGTGATGCGCTGCGGGCGCAAATGCAGTTTTAGTAGTTTGTCGGCATCGCCGGGCGGAACCGGAAGCGGCTCGTTCTTTGCGGTGTCGGCCCCATAGTCGGCGTCGCCGTTCGTAATGGCGAGCGCGAACTGCGTCAAACCGTCGAAATAATTATTTTCGATAACGTGATCGTCACCATACGCGCGGATGCCGTTGCTGCCCATTTTGCCGTCGCCGTAGAACTGATTGCCTATAACCCGGTTGCGGTTGCCGTGGCGCAAACACAAGCCGCCTTGACAGGCGCGGAAGACATTGTTTTGTATGACGGCGTCCGACGTTTTGATGGACACGACTTCGGGGTCGCCGTCGCAGCCTTCAAATAGATTGTCTTCGATAACCGTGTAGCCGCGCGACAAACTCAAACCTGATAAACCGACGCGAATGGCTTCCATGCCGTTCGGAACGCGCGGGCCGATATTGCGGAATCGGTTGTGGTCGATGCGGTCGTATTGCGAAATCTGCCCGTCGGGGTAGACCTTACCGTTTCCGTCAATGGACACGAAATTGCCAATCGTGTGCTTTTCCTCGAACTGATTGTGGTCGATGCGGTTGTGGTGGCTGTTTGCGCCCGCGATCCGCACCCAGCGGAACGTTCCCTTTTCGCCTGGCTCCTTGATATGAAAGCGATTTTCGGTCACGCGGATATGGTGGCTTCCCTGCATTTCGACGGGCGAAATATCTTCGGTCGCAAAATCCAGTCCGCTCAACGTGACATAGGCGGCGCGGGAAACCACAAATCCGGTTTTGCCGACGAGCCGCGCTTTGCCGCCCGTTTTCGCTCGCACAACAAGCGGCGCGGTTTCCGTGCCCGTTTGCATTAAGGTGACTTTGCCCAAGTCGTAGTCGCCGTTTTCTAAAACAATCGTGTCGCCGGGTTGGGCGTTTTTCAGAGCGGCTTTGGCTTCATCCGCCGTTTTGACGGGTTTGTCCGCCGCATAGGCGAAGGGGGAAGGCAAGCAGAAAGCGAGCGCGACAGGGGAAATGAGAAGTGCGGTGCGGACAAACGCCCGCCGCCGTTGGGGGAACGATTTCATAGCGCACGTTTCGCGGTGCGGGCGGCGAAGTCCTTTCTATGGCAACCCCGCTGCCCTTTGCATTTTGTGGGGGCGGCCCCACAAAATGCAAAGGGCAGGGAGGAAGGCTAAACAGCGAACCGCTTACTCGTTGGGGCGGATGGTTTTACCGATGAGCAAGCTGGCGGCTTCGTCGCAGGCTTTGGCGGCGTTCGGTGCGCCCGTATTGGTTGCGATAAGGGCGGCGACATTGCGGGCGGGCGAGGCCCACACGAGGCAGTAATTCATCGTATTGGAGCCTGCGTGCGTCCATACTTTTTGGCTGCCGCCCCATCGGCGGTTCGTCGTAATCCAGCCGCCCGCGTAGTCGCCGCCGGGCGGAGGCGTGTGCAAAAAGCGGTAGGTTTCCGGGCGGAGCAGCACAGTTTTTTCGCCGCGCTCGCCTTTCAAATGATCTTGCACAAACGCGGCCCAATCGGCAAGGGAGCAATGGACGAGACCGGCGGGGGCGATAGTTTGCGGGTTATCTGAATGCGGGCCGGGCGTCACGGGAATACTTTTGCCGCCAACCCAGCGGTGCTGCCACGGGGCGTCCGGCGGCAGTTTGGACGTGCCCATCGCGCCAAATCCCGCCGTTTTCATGCCGAGCGGCACGAAAATCGCTTGCCGCATTAAGTCTTCCCACGATTTATCCGCGACCGTTTCCGCCATAAGTCCCACGAGGGCGTAGTTGACGTTGGAATACAAGAACGTCGTGCCGGGCGCGTTTTCGGGCGGCTCGGCGAGCATCAGGAGGGCGAAGGCTTGGCGCATTTGGGTGGGCGTGCCGGGAAGGCTGTGCATCGCGCCTAAACTGCTGCCTTTAGGATAATTGCGATTGGTTAGTCCGCTACGCTGCTGGATAAGTTGGGTAAGCGTAACGGGCTTCCACTCAACGCGCATTTGCGGGGCGACTTTGCCCAGCACGTCACCTATGGTGGATTTCCACGACAGCTTGTTCTTCTCGACGAGCAGGCCGCACAGCGTCGCCGTCATCGCTTTGGTGTCCGAACCCATGTGAAACGGGTCGGTCATTTTGACGGGTGTGGGGTCGCCCAGTTTCCGAACCCCGACCGCGCCTTGATAGGTGATGGCGTCGTTTTGCAGCAACAGGGCTGCAAGCGCGGGCAGTTCGTACCGGGCACGAAGCGTTTCCAATTCGCTATTGATATTTTGCGGCGCGGCGGGCATGGTGAGACGTTACGAAGCGGGCGCGATAACGATATAGCGGTTTGGCTCTTCGCCTTCGCTGTAAGTTTGTACGCCGGGAACTTCGGAAACGGCGTTGTGCACGATGCGGCGCTCCATCGGGGACATTGGATCGAAGACGGCTTCCTGACCGGTCGCCAAAACCTGTTCGCTCAAATCGCGGGCCAGCTGCTTGAGTGTGGCTTCGCGGCGCAGCCGGAAATCGTCGGCATCGAACGTCACGCGCAAACGGGGCGAACCGCGCCGGTTGATAATCAGCGAGGCCAAATACTGCAAAGCGTCCAAGCCCTGTCCACCGCGCCCAACGAGCATAGGGGAGTCCGCGCCTTCAAAGGCGATGACGATGCTGTCCGGTTCTTCGTCGCCGACTGCAACCGTGATATCTTTTCCGGTCGATTGCGCCAAGCCTTCGGCGAACGCGACCGCACGATCTTTGGTGGCCTCCATCGGGTCGTTTGCTTCGCTCACATCCGTTTGCGTTGCGGCGTCTGCTATTAATGCGTCCCCTGCTGCGGGTTCCAGTTCTGCCATACGGTTTTAGCCTGCGCTCCTTAAGCGCGTTCGTTACCAAGCACGCTTATTACTTTTTCTTGCGGTTTTTCGGCGACACCAGTTTGGCGTTCGGGGCCAGCGCGCCGGATTTGGCATCGCCGCTCCCGTCGCCGGGATTGACCACTTTGGCCCCGGTTTCGCCCAGCACGAACGGCGGCGGGGTCGGCAAATGCTTGTTGATATACCACTGCTGCGCGACGAAAAACACGTTTGAGACAAGCCAGTATAGCACAAAAGCCGACGGAAGTTGCCATTGCAGCATCATCACGAAGAACATGACCGGCATGATGGTGGACATCATTTTTTGCTGCTCGACGACCGACGGGTCGGCGGACGGCGAAACCGGCGTCAATTTGCTTTGCGCGAACATGGACACGGCGTACAAAAGAAGCAGCAGTAGATCCTGCTCGCCCAAGTTGTGAGCCAGCGCGCCGGTCAGGGGCCACGGGAACGTTTGCGAGGCTTGGGCCGACGAGGGGTTAATCCACAAGAAATGCGAATCGCGGAAATGGTACTGATAGTACAAAATCACGCGGTACATCACAATTGTGACCGGCCATTGCAAAAGGGCGGGCAAGCAGCCGGAAAACTGGTTGATGCCGTGTTCTTTGAAAAACTCCTGCTGCTTGGACGCCAAGATCTGCATGTCGCCCTTGTACTTTTCGCGCAGGGTGTTCAAATACGGCTGATACCGCTGCATTTCTTTGGCGGAGGCAAACTGCTTGATACGGAGCGGCCACAAAACGACCGTCACCATCAGGGCGATAAAGAAGATGGCGAAAACCGGATTGCCGCCCAAGCCCTTAACAAGGCCGTCCATGACCTTGTACCACGCGGTTTGGCTGTTTTCCGAATCCATCTTAACGATGACGGCGTCGTATTCAGACTGGGCTTTGGTGTGGAGTTCGGGGAATGCACCGGCAGGGTACTGCTTCAAAACGTTGCGGTATTCGACCAGCGCGCCCTGATTGTTTTTGACCCCGTTTTCCGTGAGTTCGGCCTGCTTCAAAAGGGCATCGCCGCCTTTTTGCGTTCCGGCGAACTTGCGGGCGACCGCGCCGTAATAGGTCGCGGTTTCCGTATACAGTCGTGTCGCTTCGTCCTTGCTTCCGGCCTCGGCGACTTTTTGGGCCGCGTCTTCTTTGGCCTGCCCGTCCCTGATTGCCTGATCGACGTTTTCGGCAACGGGAATATTCGGGCCAAGCGGCCCGCCCGGCTGACATCCGGCAAGCCCGAAAGCCAGCGGGGCGAGCAAAAGAAGCGGCGCGATGCGCCCGGCGCGACGAATCGGCGAAACACGGAAAAGGTTCATGCGGATTGGGTTTGTTCTTTCAAATCGGGCGCGGCTTCAGTGGTCGTCAGCGGTACTGGGACGGGGTCAAAACCGCCCTTGTGGAAGGGATGGCAGCGGGCGATGCGTTTTGCGCCCATCCACAATCCGGGCAGCGGGCCGTGATAATGAATGGACTGCGCCATATATTCCGAACACGAGGGCGTAAAACGGCACGTGGGAGGGCGGTACGGGGCGGTCGCTTGATAGCCCCGTATCAGTTTAATTAAAAACCTTCCCCACGCTCCGTTTTTCATATTTAGTTGGACACGCCGTTTGGCTCGTCGGTTGCGCTTGCTACGGGAATAAGCAAGCCCGCCCGGCGAACCAAGCCGCATACGGCCCGGTCGAGATCGGCATAGGGCGCGTGAACGGCCTCCGTTCGCACGACCCACACGGCATCCCAGCCCCTGCGCCACTCCTGCCCGTGTGACCGGCAAATTTCGCGCAACCGTCGTTTGACACGGTTTCGGTCATGGGCGCGTTTGGCCGCTTTTTTTGATACGACAAAACCCATGCGCCGCGTTTCCGCGTTTGGGCCGCCCGCGTCAAATTTGCGCACATATAAAACAAGGAGCGGCGTCGCCAGCGATTTTTTGCGCCCGTAAACTTGGGCAAAATCCCGCCGTCGCGTCAGCCGCTCGTTTGGTGGTAGCACGTGTGCTTTTTTAGGTTATGTGTTATCGCATAAGCGATGGACTAATGCTTGTAGGCAAATACGGTCAAGCGATGCCGTCCGCGTTGGCGGCGGGCCTGCAAAACGTTGCGCCCGTCTTTGGTTTGCATCCGCTCGCGGAAGCCGTGGACGCGCAAGCGGCGGCGGTTTTTAGGTTGGAAAGTGCGTTTCATATTAGTTCTTCTCCGAAAATGCTTGCTTCACACGGATAGCTGCGCAGTCAAGCAGTTTAATCCGAAAAAAGCCTTCGCATTGTAACATGCGCGCGGGCAGGGCGCAACGGACGCCGTCTGCGAAGCACGACGGACGCTGTCTGCGAAGCACGACGGACGCCGTCTGCGAAACACGACGGAAGTACATAAGGAACTTTTCTCAAAACCGCGTCGTCAGCAAGCAGGGATTGACAAGCCGAATAAAAAATTGTATTGTTGGCACGAAGGGCTGTGAAAATAGCCGGTAAAACTACCGGAAAAACGCAAAAACTGGGACTATTAATGTTTGTTTAATGGTTTTGGGGTATCGTGGAGATACCAAAGCGCGTTTGTTTCGGTCGTTTGAAAAGCAAGCGGACACAAAGCGCAAATGTTTTAGATAAAGTTTTGTAGTCACGAGTTATGGTTAAGTAGATAGTTTTCACAGCAATTCTACCAGTGAAAAAATGTTTGGGGTGCGGACACTGGGAAGACGCGGTGAGCGAATCAGGAGAAACGGGGGCTTGAATAAAGTCGTCGTAAAAGTGCGAAAAAACGGACAGGCCCCCTTTAAGACTTTGGAGTTTGACTGACGCTGATATGAAAATTATGACACAAAGCTTTGTGAATCGTTTTGTCGGTTCTTCGCGCTATGCGGTGCTTGCATTGACCGCGACGAGCGTTCTTTTGCCGATGCTGATTGCATCGCAAGTCCATGCCGGAGAGACGCCTGCCCAAAAGCCGTCCTCGCAGCCGACCCCGCGCACCCTCCGCCCGGGGCAAAGCGGCGCGACAACCGTGAAAGCCGTTCGCACCGAAGGCGTCGAGATCAAACCGCGCCGCCGCAAAGCGACGCCGACCGTTGCGAAAACGACGACGGTTAAGCGCACCAAAGCCCGGGTCGTAGCGACCGATACCCTTGTGATTCGCGCTCCCCGCAAGCAAACCGTGCCCGCCCCGGTTATTTCGCGCACCAAGTCCAGCCGCGTCTACGCTGTGAACACGGCGACCGGAAAGCGAACCGCCACGCCGCCGGTGCGCCGCTCCACGAAAACGCTGGTCAATACGGTTAAAAACCCGGTCGCGCCGGTTGTGCAAGTCTATCCGCCGTACCGCAAAACCGTTCCGCCCGGTTCGTACGTCACCAAACCCGCCCGCACCGACGATGCTGTGTACCGCCAAGCCATTACCCGGCCCGCGATTTTGCAGCGGTATCAATATGCGTGGAAAACGTCGCCTGAAGAAACCCTGCAACGGCTGCACGGCTTGAAATTAACCCGTTTGGCCCAGCCGGGCGTGTACCGCGTGTACTACACCCGCGCCAACGGCGCATGGGGCTACAAAGTGCGCAGCGTTCCCGCCGGAACGTGGGTGTACGCGCTGCCGGAAACGTCCCGCCCGATCATGCTTCAAGTGTGCGGCAACCCGGTTGAAATCGTTCCCCCGGCCCTTGCCGCCAACAGGCCGAAACCGCTTCCGTTTTCGCCGCTTGAACCGGACACGGATCTGATTTTGGACGGAATGCCCGCGACCGATTTGGCGAGCGTTGTGTCGGCTCAGCCCGGCCTGCCAAGCGTTTTGGGTGAATTGTCCACGCCGTCGGCCTTTGCCGGTACGGTGGGAAGCGTCGCCCCCGGCCTTTTGGGTGGCGGCATCAGTTCCGGCCTTGGGTTCGCCCTTCCGGTCGGCGTCCTCGGAGTGACGGCTCTTAATAATATCCGCCCGCGCCTGCCTATCGGCGGGCAGGTCATCGGTGGGCAGGTCATCAACAACGTCGGCCCGAACGTCGTTACCCCAGTTCCCGAACCCTCCGGGTTCGTGTTCGCTGGAACGCTCCTCAGCACGCTGGGAGCCGCGCTCGGTCGGCCCTTGCTCGCCAAACGCAAACGCCGCCAAAACGCTTAATTTGTAATCAACCGTCAAGTAAATGGAGACCGCCCCGCTTCCGTATGGAAGCGGGGCGTTTTACTTTTTGCTGCTTGTTGCCGCGATATAATGTTTGTGATGATGTTTTTGCGAACTTTTTCGCATCGTTTTCGTTTGTATTTATGGCACGAAAAATCAAAGGTGGTTTATCGCGCCACACAAACCTTATGAAATCCCCTCGTCCGAACCTTCAACTTGCATGGGCCGCCGCTGTTGCCGTGCCGCTCGGCGCGCTTTTAATAGCCAACGCGAGCGGGGCCAACCCCTCCGGCCCGCCCGCCGCCAAAAGCAAAGGCAGCAAAGCCGTGTCACCAGCGGGGCACGGCGACAACTCGACGCCGCCCGCGCTCGCGCCGCCGCGCAGTCCCGCCTCGGGCACGTTCGCGCAGGATGTGACGCCGTTTGTACAAAAATACTGCGTGTCCTGCCACAGCGGCGAATCGCCGTCGGCGGGCATTACATTGGGTGAGTATAAAACGGCGGCCTCGGCCCTTTCGGCCCGCAAGTTGTGGCAAAGCGTTTCCGACAACGTGAGCAACAAGCACATGCCGCCCGAGGGTATGGCGCAGCCGACGCAGGCCGAGCGCGATAAACTCACGGGCTGGGTCGAATCGGCGATTACCAAAGCCGATTGCGATCTCAAAGACCCGGGCCGCGTCACGCTGCGCCGCCTTAACCGCGTCGAATACAACAACACCGTCCGCGATTTGACCGGCGTTTCGTTCAAACCCGCCGACGATTTCCCGTCCGATGATGTCGGCTACGGGTTCGATAATATCGGCGACGTACTGTCCATTTCGCCGCTTTTGATGGAAAAGTATCTTAATGCGGCGGGGAAAATTACCAAAGCCGCGATTGTCGCGCCGGAAGATCGCGTAATCAAGCGCGGCCCGCAGGTTTTTGGGGCCGGAAAACTGACCGGCGACGGGTCGGATTTCGGCGAAACCAACGGGCGCATTTTGGCCTCTACGGGCAAGTGCGGTGTGGACTACACATTTCCGGTTCCCGGCAAATACGAAATTAAACTCACCGCGTTTGAACAGCACGCCGGAACGAACAAAGAACACGCTGAAGCCCAGATGTTCCTTAACGGTAAACTTTTCCGAACGTATTCGATAAAAAGCCGTCAAAACGCGCCGGGCGACTCCATAGCGACCGTCACGGTTGAAGAAGAGGGCAAGCAGCGTATCGACGTTGCGTTCACGAACGACTATTACGACGATAAGAATATCGATCCCAAACTGCGCGGCGACCGCAACCTGATTATTCAGGCCATTACGGTCACGCCGCTGGGCGATGCCTCCGAGTCCAAAGTTGATCCCGATTTGCCGCTCCCCGTCAGCAACAAGCGCCTCGTCACCGCTTTGCCGACGGCGGATACGGAAGCGGCTAAAAACGCGGCGAGCCAAAAAGTGCTGCGCGAGTTCGCAACGCGCGCGTACCGCCGCCCGGTGACGGCTGCCGAAGTGGATCGCTTAGTGCGTTGCGCCGCCTTCGGTCGCAAAAACGGCGGCTCGTATGAAAAAGGCATTCAAATGGGGATGCAGGCCGCACTCGTTTCGCCGTACTTTTTGTTCCGCGTGGAAACCGACCCGAACCCGAACAATCCGACCGCCAAGCACGTTTTGACGGATTATGAACTCGCCACGCGCTTGTCGTACTTTTTGTGGTCGAGCATGCCGGACGCGCGGCTCGTCAGTCTCGCCGCGCAGAAAAAACTGCACAACCCCGATGTCTTGGCGTCGGAGGCGAAGCGAATGCTCAAAGACCCGCGCTCCAAAGCGCTGGGGGACAACTTC
>CAXTBP010000040.1:14299-26968 GCA_964241985.1 uncultured Armatimonadaceae bacterium
GCTGGGCAGTGGCTCACGCTTCGGAAACTGTCGGTCGTTACGCCGGACGCCAAAACGTTCCCGCAATGGAACGAGAGTTTGCGGACGGCGATGCGCGAAGAAACCGACCGTTACTTCCAAACCATTGTGCAGGAAGACCGCTCCGTTTTGGAGTTCATTGACTCGGATTGGACGTGGCTCAACGAACCGCTCGCCAAGCACTATGGCAACAGTGCGGTCAAGGGCGACAACTTCCGGCGCGTCAAATTGCAGTCGGGACAGCGAGGCGGCGTTCTGACACAGGCCAGCGTTTTGACGGTTACATCGAACACGACGCGCACCAGTCCCGTTAAGCGCGGCAAATGGGTTTTGGAAAACCTCTTAGGAACGCCCATTCCGCCGCCCCCGCCGAATGTCGCCCAACTCCCCGACGACGGCAACCACGGCCCCCTCAAAGGGACGCTTCGTCAGCGGCTTGAAGCGCACCGGTCGAACCCGGCCTGCGCGTCGTGCCACAAAAAAATGGATCCCATCGGCTTCGGTCTGGAAAACTACAACGCGATTGGCGGTTGGCGCGCGAGCGACGGCGACGCTCCCGTGGATGCGTCAGGAACCCTGCCATCCGGGCAATCGTTTAAGGGGCCGAAGGAATTAAAGGGTATACTGCTTGCACAAAAGGGCCAGTTTGTGCATAATTTAACCGAAAAGATGCTGACCTACGCGCTGGGGCGTGGTATGGAAAGCACCGACCGCTGTAACATCGAAGCGATGGTGCAAAACGAAGCAAGCAACGGTTATAAATTTTCGTCTCTGATTACCAATATCGTGACCAGCGAACCGTTTCGGATGCGGCGCGGCGACGGCCCCGCCCCGCCCACCATGCCCGTTAAAGCGGTCAATAAAAAAGTCGCGCAAGTAAGCGCAAGCGGCAACATCGCCCGTAAAGGAACTCTCCGGTAAAAACTATGAATATCCGAACTCAGGCGGCAATGAATCGCCGAACCTTGTTGCGCGGAATGGGAACTTTGATGGCCCTGCCGCTTCTTGACGCGATGGCTCCGCTGAAGTCATTCGCACAGGTCGGTTCGGCGGCTAAAGCCGCCCAACCCGTGCGGGCCGCGTTTTTGTTCGTGCCCAACGGCATCAACATGGAACACTGGCGACCGGCAGCCGCAGGCGATTTAGTTTTGCCCAAAACCATGTCGCCGCTCGCGGGCATCAAAAATAAAATTAACGTCATGTCGGGCCTAACACAGCACAACGCTTTCGCGCTGGGCGACGGCGGCGGCGACCATGCCCGGAGCGCGTCGGCGTGGCTGACGGGCTGCCATCCCGTCAAAACGAGCGGCGCGAATATCAAAGTAGGTGTATCCGCCGATCAGATTATCGCGCAGAAAATCGGCGATAAAACGCGGTTCGCGTCGCTTGAGTTGGGCATTGAGCGGGCCGGTCTTGCCGGAGACTGCGACAGCGGCTATTCGTGCGCCTACTCCAACACGATTGCATGGCGCACGGAAAACACGCCGGTCGCCAAAGAAATCAACCCGCGCGACGTGTTCGAGCGGCTTTTCGGAACCGCCGATGATGTCGATAACGCGGAGGCTCGCGCCTTACGCCAAGCCGAGCACAAATCCATTTTGGACTTCGTGCTGGAAGACGCCAACCAACTCAAACGGCAGTTGGGCGCGCACGATCAGCAAAAGCTGGATGAATACTTTACGGGCGTCCGCGAAATCGAGCGGCGCTTGGAGTTCGTCGAAAAAGCCAAAGCCGAAGGGGCAGGCGCGGATGCTTCCGCGTTCCACGTTCCCGTAGGCGTTCCCGCCGACTATGCCGAACACGTGCGCTTAATGGGCGACATGATGATTTTGGCGTTCCAGCAGGACTTGACGCGCGTATCGACGTTCATGTTTGCTAACGAAGGCTCGGGCCGGGCGTACAAAAGCCTCGACATCGCCGAAGGCCACCACGAACTGTCGCACCATGGTAAGGCCCCGGAAAAACTGGAAAAACTGCAAAAGATCAACCAGTTCCACGTCGAGCAGTTGGCCTACATTTTGCAAAAAATGGACAGCATCAAGGAGGGCAACGGCACGCTCCTTGACAACACGATGCTCGTCTACGGCGGCGGCATCAGCGACGGCGACCGGCATAACCACGACGACCTGCCCATCATTTTAGCGGGCGGCGGTAATTTGGGGATCAAAACGAACCGCCACGTCGCGTACCAGAACGAAACCCCGATGAGCAACCTGTTCCTGACGATGTTCGACCGCATGGGCATCCCCGCCGAAACCATCGGCTCGGTCGGCGACAGCACAGGCCGCTTGCAACAAGTGGTGTAATCTGGCAAAAAGCCGAAGTGAAAAAGCCGCCATCCTGATAGGACGGCGGCTTTTGTTTGTGCCTCGTTTTATTGCGGTTTATTGCGGCGGTTCCGTTTGCGCTAATGCGAAGGTTGGGCGCACTCCCGCATCGGTGTTGGGATACCCATTGTCGCCCACGGCGTCAGGTAAATACCATTTGACGTGCCCGTCGCAAAAAAGGTAGTTGCCACCGCCGTTATGGCGCAGCCAGCCCTTTTCGTCGCCTTCGGGTCGCATACTGGGTGTGTGAATGTAAGGATCCGGCCCAGCAGTTACCCATTGCCCCATCGCCTCATCACAAACCGCAACCGTCGTGGCAGGATAAACAATATCTTTATCACGCCGACCAACGTTTACGCCCGAGCTGGTTGGTATCAACCCTGCACTATAAGCATAGCCGGGAATGAAGGCAGGATTAAAAGAACGCGAAGGTGTCACTGCCTGCGGGCAACCCAATAACTTCTTCGCTGTAAAGCCATGTTCGCCCCACAAATACGGATCGGGCCATGTTCCATCGTTTTCATCTACATACTGCCGCAAGGCAAGCCCGATTTGGCGTAAGTTAGATTGACACGTTGCTTTTTGCGCTTGCCGCCGTGCCTGAAAAAGAATGGGTAGGAGTATCGCGGCAAGCAAAGCGATAATGCCGATGCAAACGAGCAGTTCCGTTAAAGTAAAGGCTTTGTTCGTTTTCATACAGTCTCCTTTTCAACGTGGCATTTGGTCCGATGATCCTCCACCGCCGGGGCCGCCGGGGTCTTCGCTTCCAGTGGTAGACACGGTTGCTATATGATCCGTGGTTGCTGAATTCATGTTGACGCTAACGTGTGCTGTATCACAAGTGTTCGTTTGCGTATTGTAGTAAGCAGTGCCTGCCGTATGGTGTCCACCAGAAACCTGCTCACAGAAAGTATTCGCATAGATCCGGTCGCCACAGTAGTCTGGGTTGCGCTGCACGGTACAAACAACACCATTGTGACCTTGGTACTGCCATTCACCTTCCACACCTCGACCGGGTGATGTTGCATAAGCAGTGGTTGCGGCAAGAACGCCAAAACTTGCGGCAACGAGAAAGCCGCCCAAAACAGGGTGTTTAGGAAACACCCGCCGATATACGTTACGCACCATTGAGAACTTACCTTCCTTGAACGGCGCGCATTGGTATATTATACCTAATAAATTGTCGTTAAATCAAACAAAAGCGACCTTCTACATGGAAGGTCGCTTTTGTTTTGCTTGGAAGCGAATGGGCTTAGAAGCCCATGCCGCCACCCATGCCACCCATGCCGCCGGGCATTCCGCCGCCACCGCCACCGGCAGGAGCCGACGCTTTTTCCGGTTTTTCGGCGATCAAGGCTTCGGTGGACAGCACGAGGCTGGCAATCGAGGCCGCGTTTTGCAAAGCCGAGCGGGTCACTTTGGCGGGATCCACGACGCCCGATTGGAGCAGGTCTTCGTACTTGTTGGTCGCGGCGTTATAGCCCAAGCCGCCTTCGCGGACTTGATTAACCACAACGGAGCCTTCCATGCCCGCGTTTTCGGCAATGGTGCGAAGCGGGGCTTCAAGAGCGCGCTTGATGATGTTCGCGCCAATCGCTTCGTCGCCGGTGATGTTCGCGGCGTTGATAGCGTCTACGGCTTTAAGGAGGGTGGTTCCGCCGCCCGCGACAATGCCTTCTTCAACAGCGGCGCGGGTCGCGGACAGGGCGTCCTCGATGCGGAGTTTCTTTTCCTTGAGTTCGGTTTCGGTCGCCGCGCCCACTTGGATCACGGCAACGCCGCCCGCAAGTTTGGCAAGCCGCTCTTGCAGTTTTTCGCGGTCGTAGTCCGAATCGGATTTGTCGATTTGGGCTTTGATCTGCGAAATACGTCCGCCAATGGCGTTCTGCGAACCCGCGCCCTCAACGAGCGTGGTGTCGTCTTTGGTCACGACGGCGCGTTTGGCTTGGCCCAAGTAGGTTAAGTCCACGCTGTCCAACTTCATGCCCAAGTCTTCGGTGATGAACTTGCCTTCGGTGAGGACGGCAAGGTCTTCCATCATGGCTTTGCGGCGGTCGCCGAAGCCCGGAGCCTTGACGGCGACGACATTGAGGCCGCCGCGCAGTTTGTTGACCACGAGGGTCGCAAGGGCTTCACCGTCCACGTCTTCGGCAACGAGCAGAAGCGGGCGGCGGGTTTGCACGACTTTTTCCAGAATCGGGAGCAAGTCGGCAACTGCGCTAACTTTCTTCTCGAAAAGAAGAATGTACGGGTCTTCCAAAACGGCTTCCATGCGCTCGGTGTCAGTCACGAAGTAGGGCGAAATATAGCCTTTGTCGAACTGCATGCCTTCGACGAGTTCCAAATTGGTTTGCGTACCTTTGGATTCCTCGACCGTAATCACGCCGTCTTTGCCGACCGCTTCCATCGCTTTGGCAACCAATTCGCCGATGGTTTTGTCGTTGGCGGAAATCGTGGCCACGTTGGCAATCGCTTCCGTGCCTTCGACCGAAACCGCGACTTCTTTAATGTAAGCGACGGCGGCGTCCACGGCCTTGTCGATCCCGCGCTTGATCTGCATCGGGTTCGATCCGGCGGCGACGTTGCGAAGACCTTCGCGCACAATTGCCTGTGCCAAAACGGTCGCCGTCGTCGTGCCGTCACCGGCGACATCGTTGGTTTTGCTTGCGACTTCGCGTACGAGCTGCGCGCCCATGTTCTCGAACTTGTCTTCGACTTCGATTTCTTTGGCGATGGTGACACCGTCATTGACAATTGTCGGCGACCCGTATTTTTTCTCAAGAACGACGTTGCGTCCTTTGGGGCCGAGGGTCACTTTGACCGCGTCGGCCAAAATGTTGACGCCGCGCTCAAGCGAGCGGCGGGCCTGTTCGTTAAATTGTAAATCTTTGGCTGCCATAATATGTTTCCTAATTAACCTTCCACAACGCCCAAAAGGTCGTCTTGGCGCAAAATAATCACCTCGTCGCCGCCGACCTTGATTTCGGTTCCGCCGTACTTGCTGTACACGACTTTGTCGCCGACCTTGACTTCGAGGGCGGACACGGTTCCGTTGTCGAGGGTTTTGCCCGGCCCGACCGCGATGACTTCGCCGGTTTGCGGGCGCTCTTTGGCGGAATCGGGAAGAACGATGCCGCCGCGCGACACGGTTTCGGCTTCAAGGGCTTTGACGACCACACGGTCGCCGAGGGGTTTAAGCATTTCGCTTCTCCTGCTTTTTAGGTACTTCGTTTGGAATGAACTTGGTTTTTGGCACTCACACGTCCCGTTTGCCAAGCCCTGCTCATAGTACCAAATCGCGCGGCTTTTATCAAGGCCGATTGTGCGGAAAGTTACGAAAATTTCGTAAGATGAAGGCCGGTTGGCAAAAAAGATACTAAACGACGAACCGGTTTCTCGCTTCGTAAAATAACCAATCCATGAAAAGAAAGAGTGATGTGACTCAAACTATTGTGCGTAGCGCGCAGGCGTTTCGTTTGCTTTTGGCGGCAGCCGTTTTAACGGCGGGATGCGGCGGCGGAAACACGCCGACAACGTACGCCCTTAACATTTCACCCGCTTCCGTTACGCTTGCGCCCAATCAAAGGCAAGCGTTCCAATCAGGAAGCGTCGCGCCCGCCGATTCGCGCTCCAGCCTCGAACCCGACACCGTATCTTGGGAAGTCGTGGAAGGCGAAGCGGGTGGAACGATTGAAGCCGAGGGGATCACGGAGTTCTCCAAAAAACTTTTTGCTACTTACACGGCTCCGCAAAACCCGGGCACATACCATGTAAAAGCAATTGGTAAATTCCAAGATGGCGTGACGAAGACCTCCACGGCAACCGTTGAGGTGAAATAGTTCGTCCTAACGCTAACCTGCGCTACTAATTTGACATCCCCGTCCGGCAAAATAATCCCGGTTTTTATTTTCGTAACGCATTTGTGCCCGGTTTCGTGTACGTTCCCGTAACGCCGCCATGAAATAGTAAAAACAGGCGCTCATTGCGGAAACGCCGCAGAGCCATTGAGCAGTAGAAAGGACGGAAAAATGAGCACGAAAATCACGCTCCGCATCCACAGCGTCAAATGCTTGGATGAAACGGGAGGCGGCTTCGCCGAAAGGGTCGGCAACGACGAAATTTACCTCGGCGGGTTCGGCATCGACGCAAACGGTCAAACGGTCAAAGTGCCGGAAGCCGAAGTCTACGCCCACTTCGACGACGGCGATGTGATGAAATTCAGTCCGCCGCGCACGTTCGTTTCACTCAATCTGGGAAGCGGCGGGGGCGGCACGGTAACGGCGGGCTTTCTGCTTGTCGAAAAGGATTTGGGCGGCATGAATACGGCGGTGGGGAAACTCTACGACAAAGTTGTGGAAGAACTGACCAAGAAAAAGCAGGAAGAAGCCGCGCGCCGCCGCGTCCCTAATCTTGACGGCCTCAGCGTTGACTGGGGAGCGATATGGGGAATCATCGCGCCTATCGTTATCGGTTATGTCAAGGAAAAATTGGTTGGTGCGTTCAGCGACGATCCGTTCCCGCTGCTGGCCGTGTCCGTCGGCGTTCCTAGCGGGGGCAATTTCGGCGGCAGTTCCATCTCGTCGCAGGAGTCCGTTGAGATTAAAGGCAACGACGGCCTTTACCGAATAACCTACGATTGGCAGCTTTCGTAAGGATTTCGCTTCGCGCAACTCGTTTCGTGCCGGTCAGTAAAAATCCGACTGGCACGAAACGCCAAAAGGATACAAGATATGCCAAACCGTTCGCGTTTTGAACCGGGTACGCGCCGCCACACAAATTCGGCTTTTACCTTGATTGAACTGCTCGTCGTCATAGCGATTATCGCAATTCTCGCCGCGATTTTGTTTCCCGTTTTTGCCAATGCGCGGGACAAGGCGCGGCAAACAGCCTGCGCCTCGAACATGAAGCAGATCAACCTCGCCACACTGCAATATATTCAGGACTTCGACGAAATTTGGCCGATCACACGACCGATTATTGGGGGAGCTAACTCCGCTGCCAATAACCTGTCCTCCACGCCTCTATTTTCCGCCTCGGACACGCTCCCCGCGCCCTCGGACGCAGCGCGCAGTATGTATGCGAACGCTTTACACCCGTACATCAAATCGTGGGACGTATGGGCCTGCCCTTCGGGCGAAGATTATAATGTTTTTAAAGAAGCAGAAACCGCTTTGGGACAGGCACGTTTTTCGTATGCCCTCAATGGCTACCTGAATGTTTGGGCCGACGCACAAACGCCGCAACCCACCGATACGGTTTCCTACATGGAAATACCCAAGGATCGGCGTGTCCGAAAATATATAGTTCCCTTTCCCTTTCCCACACAAAACTGTTCGGGAACCGACTCTGTTCCTTACCAGTTCTCTACCAATTCTGGCTGCTTCGATTTTTGGGACTCGTACCAATCCAAATATTGGATTCATGGCGAGGGAGGAAACTATGCCTACATGGACGGTCATGTCAAGTGGGTACGTAATCCCAGCGACCGCTCCGCATGGAAACAGACGTTAGACAACAGCAATACCACCGTTGCGAATCTTTACTTCGGCGCGGGTATCTGGTTACGTCCTCATGCTCCAGTAGCGAAATAAAATTTCTTACTTCCCTGTGAATAAGATATTGAGCGGTGAGCGCGGAGGCGACCCTATCCGCATCCGCGCTGTCCGCTTCTCGAAAAACGACGAGTGCCTCGCCGATTTGACGGCGCACCACCGCATTATCGACGTGGGTCGTGGATGCGGCCCGGGGCCGCCATTCAAACGGCAGCAACGTCGGGCTTGCGGACGGGCACAGCAAGTTTTTATTGCGCCAAACGCTTTCCAATGGCTACGAAGCGCTCGATTCCAAAAACGACCAAACCGCCTATTATGCCGCAGGCAGCGACTTTGTCGGAAGCGCCCCGAAAAACTTCGTCGCCAAGTTCAGCCCGCGCTAAAACGCGAAAAGGGCCTGCTCGCACAGTGTATCAAAATCCATTGCGCGTCCCTCGGCCCATGCGGCATCAGAAGCCGCGTGGCCCAGCATGGCGCGCACGTCCGCTACCTCCTGCGCGTGTTCGAGGGCCTCGGCGTCCTGCAAAGGCGCGCCCAGCCTTTCGCGGAACTGCTCGACCGCGCCCCATACCTGTAGGGCGCAGGTCAACTGTCCCTCGGCGGCCTTTCCGAGCGCAAGGTATTGAATGGTGGTTGCGATGAGATTTTGACTGCCCTGTTCCCGGTGCAAAGCAAGTGCCTCTTTCAAAAGGGCGCGGGCTTCGCCGTGGTCTTTCTGCTTTCCGGCAATGATGCCCAGCGCGGTAAGCGCGGAGGCGACCATATCCGCGCTACCCGCTTCTCGAAAAACGACGAGCGCCTCGCCGATTTGACGGCGCGCCGCCGCATAGTTTTCCAGATCGCCGCTGCATCCGCCCAAATTGAGCAGGGTAATCGCCACACTGCGCGGACTGCCCATTTCGCGGTGAATGACGAGCGCCTGCTCCAGCAGCGTTCGCGCGCTTTCGTAGTTTCCCATGTTCCGCAGGGTATTTCCCAGATTGTTGAGCGTTCGGGCAACCCCGTCCCGGTTTCCATATTCCTGATATGTTGCCAGAGCGGCTTCCAAAAACGAGCGCGATTCGGCGAGGTTGCCCCGATCCCCGGCGATGACGCCCAGCACGCTCAGGGAAAAGGCAACGAGGCGTTTATCGTTTAGGTCACGATGCAGAACAAGGCTTTCTTCCATGAGCGACTGCGCGCGGGCATAGTCGGATTGAAACCGCGCCACCATACTCATTTCCCCCAAAGTTGCCGCGATGTTTTTTCGGTCGCCAATCTTGCGGTATGCGTCCAGCGTCGTTTGGTACGCTTCCAATGCCGCCGCATAATTGCCCGATTCGTTAATCAAAGACGCTAAACCCCGCAGCGCCTTTGCCCGTGCGAAGCGGTAGGGATCCGCATTTTTATCCGTAACCGCCTGTTCGGCAAAGGCGAGCGCGGCTTTCAGCCGTTCCTGCCCTTCCTGCAAGCGCGACATTTCCTGCCAGTAGACACAAAGTGCACCCGCAAGGTCAAGGGCGCGCTGTGCTGTCGCGGCCCGCTGCGTTTCTTCTGAAACGTTTCGCCATTCCAGAGCGGCGCGCAGATTGTCCTGCTCGCTTTCCAGCCAGTTTCGGTGCGTACTCCATGCCTCGTTGCCCTCCGCCAATTTTTCGCAGGCGCATCGGGTGAAGTATTCCTGATGCCGCCCGCCCACAAAAGGGGTTTCGCCCCGCTCGGCAAGACGGTCGCGCCCGTATTGCCGAACCGTTTCGAGTAGGCGGTAGCGCGTGGTTCCATTGCCTTGTTTTTCGGCGAGAACAAGGCTTTTATCGATCAGCGCGATCAGCAGTTCAAAAATTTCGTCCGATTCCAAATCCGCTCTGGCGCAAACGGCTTCCACTGCTTCCAGTGTCCAGCCGCCCGCGAACACGGACAAATCCGCAAGCAGTTGCTTTTCCGGTTCGGATAAAAGGTTCCAGCTCCAATCGAGCGTGCCGCGCAGGGTTTGCTGGCGCGGCAGCGCGGTTCGGTCGCCGCCCGTCAGCAAACGGAACCGGCTGCCCAAACGCGCGTCGATTTCTTCCACGGTGAGGGCGCGCAATCGCGCCGCCGCCAATTCGATTGCGAGCGGGATGCCGTCGAGGCGGCGGCACACGCTGGCAACCGTGGGGACGCTGCGGCTCGTTATTTGAGTTGGGTCGGCTTCGCGGGCGCGGGCGATAAATAACTGGACGGCGGTGTACTGTTCCAGCGTTTCCAACGCTGCTTTGGGCGGCGGAATGTCAAGCGACGGAACGCGCCACACGGTTTCGCCGCTTAGGCCGAGCGTTTGTCGGCTCGTGGCAAGAACGCGCACGCCGGGACAAGCGGAAAGAAGCGCATCGACCAAACGCGCGCAGGCATCGAGTACCTGCTCGCAGTTATCCAGCAGTATAAGAATATGGCGAGCGGACAAAGCGCGGCACAATACTTGGGTAAACGGTTCGCGCCCGTCCGGCGCGACGCCCAGCGATTTACCGACCGCTTCGGGAACGGCGGCGGTGTCGGTAAGGGCAGCCAGATCGACGAACCGCGCCCCGCCTTCAAAATCGTCGGCCAGCATTTCGGCAACCCGCAGGGCAAGGCGGGTTTTCCCGACCCCGCCGGTTCCAATCAACGTCACCAAGCGGGCGCGAACAAAACACGAAACCACGGATTCCGCTTCGGATTCGCGCCCGACAAGCAGGGTGCGGGGCTGGGGCAGATTTGCCTGCAGTGTCTCCGCTGCGGGCGAGGCATCGGGTTGCGTTCGTGGCGTATCTATTCGCGCCGCTTTACGCGCTTCGTCCCGCAGTTTTCGGTAGTGGGCGGTAGTTTGCGCGTCGGGTTCGGAAGCCGTTTCCTGCCACAGCCGCGCGCGAAACTGGCGATACACCAGTAGGGCGGCGGGTAGATTGCCACTTACCGCAAGAGATTCCATGAGGGCGCGCTGCAAATCTTCGCGCAGCGGCGCAACCGATACCGCCCGGCGCAGATAGTCGGCGGATGCGCTAAAACCGGAAGTCGCAGACGCCGCCGAAGCGAGCGTTTCGAGCGCGGATACATAGTGCATTTCGCGCTGACGCCGGGCGTCAAGTACCCAGTCGTCCACACAGTCTTCGAGGAGCGGCCCGCGATACAAACGGGTGGCGTTTTCCAAAGCGTCGGGCAGGCGCGATTTACGCCTGTCCATCGCGGCATCGAAAAAGTGCAAATCAATCCAAATACCGTTCGCACCCGGCGACACGTCCAGTCGCAGCGTGCGGGGCGTTTGGCTCGTTAGGCGCACGGCTTCGTTTCCCAAAGCCGCGCGCAGATCGTGCAGGCTTTGGCGCAAACTACGCTTGGCGTCGCTTTGGTGGCAATCCGGCCATAGGGTCTCCGCCAACCAGTCGCGTTCTATGTCGCCTCCGGCACGCAGCGCGAGCAGGGCGAGCAGCCACAACCCTTTGCGGGAGCGGAGGCGCGGCAAAGGCTGGCCCGCGACCCGAACGTCCATCGGGCCGAACAAATGAAGCGCCAAGCCGACCGTTTCCGGCGGCGCGGTGTTCAAAAGAAGCGGAGTGGCTGCTGCGGTATACGAGGAAATTTCTGCCATTGCCCGACTTTACCTTTTGTCCGCGATGGGCGCGAAACGGCGCGAAATGCTACCGATTGCCTCATTATAGCCGGATTGCCGAGCAGATTTGAAGTGGGGTTAACGGGAAGCGGCCCGTTTTGTGGGCCACGGCAGCGCGCCACGGTCGGGCGGCAGTTCAACGGGCGGGGGCGGTGAACCGGGGGCGGTGTTCGTGCCTGTGGCGACGCTTTCTCCGCCACCGTGCAAAACGTCCACGGCATAGGCGACAAGCGGCGCAAACGCGCGGTAGCAGTGCGCGCATCCCAAAAGACCGGTTTCGCGCAGCTGCTCCACGGTCAAACCGCATTTGGAGCACGGCGGCATGGGGGGCAGCGTGGGCAAAAGCGCGGGCGCGGCAGCAGCGGAGCGACTCATCAACAAACAGTGTAACCGATAGATGGCGTAATTCACACATTTCACGAGAAAAACCGCGATTAAAAACGAAAAAAAGCGGGCAATTACTGTTAACAACAAATTGAGATAAAATAACGGCAACGCCAAAGCGTGTTTTTGCGTCTAATGCAGTAGGCAGCAGTAAAATGAAAGTCACGCGCGCGACCAAATGCGTTTCGTCGCGCCGTTCGTGGCTTCTTTTTTGCGCCTTGCTTTAGTTGAATTTTTAGTTTCGGTGTTTTTGGGCTTGCTAAGGGTTTGAAAAAACAAGCGGGCTTTTTATAAGGAGTGTGAAATTATGATGCGAACTTCTATGGGAGGTGGCGGGCGACGCGAAATTACCGTTGTCTGTCCCGGGTGCGGTCACCCTTCCCAAATTCCCCCGTCGGCGGTGGCGCGGAACCAATTCTTTTGTTCGGGCTGCGGCAAGTCCCTCGATTTGAGTCAAGTGTTTCGGCAGCTCGCTTCCGGCGAAGGCACGGCGGCCCCGCCACCCCGCCGCGACAAGGCCGATTCGCGCTACAAATCGGCGCGCAAAGGCCGCCGCTAATTCGGCGAACCCAACTCACGTATCGAAAAGCGCGGGCCGTTTGGCCCGCGCTTTTTTACGCATAAATACCCCGTAAATATACGGAACGAATGCTTTTTTCAAGCGTTCAAAAATAGTAGGTTAAATCTTTGCGGTACTGTGGCACAACCCTACAGAACGCCCGTGCAAGCAAAACTGCTTGTTGTTAACGTGGGCGGATTCATCGTGCGTTGTGTCGCTTGCGCCGCG
>CAXTBP010000040.1:26978-34393 GCA_964241985.1 uncultured Armatimonadaceae bacterium
GTCGTGTCGCGGATTGAGAAAGGTTTACCCACATGGGATTTGGCAGCGCTTCCCTCTACCATACGTTTCGTACTGCGTGGCTGGCTTCTGCCGTCACGGTTTTGGTTGCATCAGTCGCTTTGAGCGGCTGCGGTGGGGGAGGAGGCGGTACGCCGTCCGCAAGCACCGGTTCCTCGTCAAGCGGTAGCAGCACCGGTTCCGCAACGTCGGCAACGACGCGGGCGTCCCTTACGCTGGTTTGGGCGGCCCGTTCCCGCTCGGTGGCCGCACCCGCGTCGGCCCTTTCCGCCGTCGTTACGCTGAGCGGCGCAAATGTGGGATCCGGCGACACGAAATTTACCGTCAACCGAAATGCGGCGAACTTGGGCGAAATTTCCGACACGCAAACGGTTCCCGGCGCGCTCAAAGTGGGCAGTTATCCGGTTACCGTCCAGTTTTATTCGCAGGCAAACGGCGGCGGAACGCTTGTCGGCCAAGCGTCGCGGGTCGCCGACGTGAGCGGAGCCACCAGCGATTTGGGCGATTTTGCCGTTGCCGGTACGATTGCGGGCGTGCAAGTTGCAGCCAAGCAAACCGTTGCGCCGGGCGCGACGGTGGATTTGGCCTACACGCCGGTGGACGCGAGCGGCGCGGCAGTCGGCAGCGTAACGGCGGGTTCCGCGCAGATTAATGTCGTCAGCGGACAAAATATTTTGTCGGTCGCAAACGGGCAAATCGTCGGCGTCGCGCCGGGTGTGGCCCAAGTAACGGTTACGATTGACGGCAAAACCAGCGTACCGCAAACGGTGGGTGTCGGACAAGCAAGTGTCGCGCTTGCGGCAAGCGGTGCGCGCGGTTTGGTGACGTTGCAAAGTCAGGTTACGTCCGCAAGTCGCGGCGTCGCCTCCACGGTCTATGCCAATGCTGCCGCGCCCGCTCCGGTATCGGCAGGCTGGTTTGACAACGTTACCGCAACCGCCCCGGCCGGCTATGGCGATGTGGTTTTCGATCACTGGGAAATCGGCGGACAAAACGTGTCGCAGCAGGCGTCGTTTACGTTCCTGCCCAGCGACAACAACGGCGCGTATGGCAGCGGAACATTAACGGCGGTGTATAAAACGCGCTCGATGCCCTCCGGCGGGTTCGCGCCCAACTTCAACCAAGCCGACAACCTCCACTGGAGCGCGGCGAAATTCCCGCTCCGCGTGTATGTCGCCGACAGCGGTTTGCAAGCCCGCGTCGCCAGCGGATTCGATTGGTGGGTTCGGGCGACCGGCGGAACCGTTTCGTACAAACTGGTGAACAGCGAAAGCGAAGCCGACGTGAAAGTCGTTGTCGGCACGCTTCCGCAGGGCGGCACGGGCGAGGCCGCGCAGTCGGCGGCCTCGTACGATGTGGAGAGCAAAGAAATCCAGAGTGCGACGATCACGTTCACATCGGACGCCCCGCAAATGGTTGACCCGCGCGGCGATTTCCTGTCCGCTTTGTCCGCCCACGAATTGGGGCACGTTTTGGGCCTGATTAGCGCCGTGAATCAAGGGCATAGTTCGTCCGACTTGGACACGATGTATTTCCGTCCCGCCCTCACGGTTGGCAGTGCAACCGAGCGCGACGTGAACTCCATCGAGAACCTGTATCCGTCGCTGTTCGGCGGAACCGCCTCCGGTCGCGGCGTCAGCACAACCGGCAAGAGCAGCGGCAAAACCGCGACCCTGACGGCGTTCTAAGCCCCGGCAAACAAGCAAAAAAGCCCCCGCGAAAGTCGCGGGGGCTTTTTGTTTGTGAGGGTTAGCGGTCAGGCCTCTCCCCCGGCCCCCTCCCCTGAAAGGGAAGGGGGAGCCAGTAGCCGGTAGGTTTCTGCAAAGCGCGGGCGTAAAAAGAAAAGCCCTCGCGTTTACAACTTTTAACAATTTGCAGGCTCCCCTTTCCCTTTCAGGGGAGGGGGCCGGGGGAGAGGCCTGTCTCTCGTCTGTACTACCCCGCCAAAATCGTTTCCACCTGCACGATTTCGTCCTCGGTAAGCGGGCCTTTGGCGAGCGCCCCGGCGGCGTCCTCGATCTGCGCGACTTTGCTCGCCCCGATAAGCGCGGACGTGACGATGCTATGGCGCAAAACCCATGCGAGCGCGAACTGGGCGAGCGTTTGCCCCCGACCGTCGGCGATGGCATTGAGTTTTCGCACTTTGTCCAGTTTGTCGTCGGTCACGCTTTCGGCTTTTAAGAAACCGGTCGGGCGCGATGCGCGCGATCCTTCGGGAATGCCCTCCAAATAGCGATTCGTGAGAACGCCTTGCGCGAGCGGCGAAAATGGAATACAACCGATGCCCTCGTCTTCCAAAGCCGTGAGCAATCCGCCGGTTTCCACGCTTCGGTTGAACATACTGTACGACGGCTGATGAATGAGGCACGGCGTTCCCAAATCGCGCAGGATTTGCGCGGCCTGCCGCGTTTTGTCGGCGGGGTAGTTGGACACACCGGCGTACAAGGCTTTGCCGCTCCGCACGGCTTGATCGAGGGCCATCATCGTTTCTTCGAGCGGCGTGTCGTTGTCGGGGCGGTGGTGGTAGAAAATGTCCACATACGGCAGGCCCATACGTTTGAGGCTTTGGTCGAGGCTGGACAACAGATATTTGCGCGAGCCGAAATCGCCATACGGGCCGGGCCACATCCCGTAGCCCGCTTTGGTGGAAATGACCATCTCGTCGCGGAACGGCAGCAAATCGGAGGCCATAATACGCCCGAAGTTTTCCTCGGCGGAACCGGGCGGCGGGCCGTAGTTGTTGGCTAAATCGAAATGCGTGATGCCCAAATCGAAGGCGCGGCGCAGCATCGCCCGCATATTTTCAAGCGTGTCCACGCCGCCGAAGTTGTGCCAAAGGCCGAGCGAAATCGCCGGAAGTTTGAGGCCGCTTTTTCCGCACCGCCGAAACGGCATTCCTTCTTTGTCGTAGCGTGTGGGCGCGGGTTGATATACCATAATCGTTTTCCTTGCTTTCTATACTAATGCGAGCCGCACCAAAGCGGCGGCGTTTTTGTCCCAATGGAGCGAAACCGAATCGGGCGCGTTACCTTCGGTTTCCGCCAAAACGAGCACGTTTTCCCCGGCGCGGAGCCACGGTTCGGGGGCGTAGTAATCGGTCTGCATTCGCCGGGTTCCGTCCCATGCAATTTTCGCGCCGCCCAGCCATGAGGGCACGGCCTCGCTGGGTTGGAGTGGGTCGTTTGTATGCGCGGCCCAATAGCGGCCCAAGTTGTGCCCATTCACCCACAAAACGCCTTTGCCCATTTGGGCAAGCCGGACGAGAAGGGGCGTTGCGGCATCGAGCGAGCCGTCAAGTGTGAATGTCGCACGATGCCAGCGCACGGGCGCATCATTGAAAGCACCGATTTCGGTCGCTTCGTCGGCGGGCCAAGCGTAGGGCTTGTACCAACCGGTGCGTTCGCCGTGGAGCATTCCTTTGAACCGCCAGCGGGCGATGTCCATTTGGAAGCAGCCGCCCGACGGCGTGAGCGTGACCGGGCCGTAGATCCCTTTTTTCTCGTGCTCCTGCCCTTTGCCGATTTGCCAGTCGCCTTTAATGAGGCCTAAGTTGTCGGCGAGAACGCACAGCACGTTTTCGCCGCCGCGCAAGCGAATGTCGAACTGTGCCGCCCAATCGCGTCCGTCCCTTCTGTCTTCGGGCGGAATGGCGGAAATGCCTACTTTTTCGCCGTTGACCCATAGCGTCAAGCGGTCGGTGCTGGCCGCGAAATGCAACTGCGCGTCGCCCGCATCGCCGTCATCGATGAAAATGTGGGCGCGATACCACCCGTGGGGGTTGGTTCCGTTGCCCAGCGCGAGCATGGACGTTGGCTCGTCGATTTCTTGCCATTCGCTGTCGTCGAAATCGGGCAGGGTAGCATCTGGTTCGGCGATGGTTTGCCAATCGGACAACACGGGCGGGTCGGGCAGAGCGGGCGCGACGACGTTGAGTTCGCTTAAACCGCCGTCGGGGCGAAGCGCGAAAACCGTGTGCGTTTTGTTTGGGCTAAGTTCGACGAGGGCGTACTCGTTGTCGTGTTCGCGCACGTCGTCCGGGCCGAATAAAACGGGCGCGTTTTCGCTTCCCGTTGGCGGCAAAAACGTTCGTCCTGCCATTTCCGTTGTGACGGACACGATCTGCGACGCGCCGACCGCATAGACCTGCGGGGCGTCGGGCGAAAACGTGACGATTTGCGCGCGGCCCCGGTCGTTGCCGGAAAACAGCACGACCTCTTTTTGCTCACCGGGTTCGCCGTAGACATACACGCGGATGCCGTCAAAAGGGTCGGGGCGGATATGGGCGCACAAAATCCGCGCGTCCGATTTGACGATGCCCGCGTAGGAGTGCAGATATTTTCCGCCGAAACCGAGCGGCGTGTCGTGCACCCACGGGAAAACGTCGCGCGCACCGACCGTGACTTCGGGCAAATACGGCACGACGCTTCCGGTCACGGCCTGCTCGCCCGGATTGTCGATCCACACAATCCCGCCGTTTTCCTTGGTGCGCGTTTCTGTGATGCGAAAGCCGTATTTGCCCGGCCCGGTTTCCGGCGCGGGAACGTGCGTTCCGGTCAACAAAATGTCGCGGAAGGTCTGCGCGAACAAAGCGACGCGCTTACATGCCCGCCACTTATCGGTCAAGCGGCCCGTTTCCGAAATTTGCGCGTCGTAGTCGTAGCTCGTGGTTTGGATATAAATCGGCGTGTACCCGAAGTTCGTGCCGCCGTGGTAGACGTAATAATTGTAGCCGCACGCGCCCTCGGCCCATGCGCGAAGGCTCGCGTATTCCACATCGGACGCGGGCCGAACATGGTGCGGCACATTCCACGAATCGTACCACGCCGTCCAAAACTCGGTCGAAAACAAGGGCTTGTCGGGGAACTTGGCGCGGAAACCCGGCATTTGGTCGGCGGGATGATGCCCGTTGATACATTCCACGGTTCCGCTGCAATACCCGGCGCACGAGATAAGCGGCACGTCAATTCCCCGCGCAATCAAAGCGTCGCGGATGGCGTGCTGGTATTCGTCATCGACGACCATATTCTCGCCGCGCGTCCACGTCAAGTTGGCGTACTCGTTTTCCACCTGCACCAAAACGACGCACCCGCCAATTGTTTTTTGATGACGCTCGATAATCGGACAAACCGCATCGAAGTATTTGTTCACGGCGTCAAGATACGGATTGTTCATCGTGCGAAGGGCGATGCCGGGCACATTGATCAGCCAGTGCGGGAAGCCGCCGAAATCCCACTCGGCGCAGATATAGGGGCCGGGGCGCACGATGGCGTGCATTCCCTGTTTTTCGCACTCGCTTAAGAAGGCGTCCAAATCGTGGTCGCCATCCCAACGCCATTGTCCGGGTTCGGGTTCATGCCAGTTCCACGCCACATAGGTTTCAATCGTATTCATGCCGCCGCGCTTGGCTTTTGCGATACGGTCGGCCCATAGTTCGTGCGGCACGCGGAAATAATGGATGCAGGCCGACAAAAACAGTTCGGGCTGGTTGTCAATCGTGAAAGCGCGGGCGTTGTATCCGACCGAGGGCATGGGCAAAAATCCTGACCGAAAGGAAATGGTGGTTCCCAAGTATAGCCGAACGGGCGCGGCGCAGGCAAACCATATAGTAAACCGCGCAAAGCGGGTATCATGGTAGCAATTTCCCGTTGTTTATGAAGGGGCCGTTTTGTTATGAACCGAAATACGAGCGTTCGTTTGACTATCGCGTCGTCGGTTGCCGCCGTGCTGCTTTTGATTGGCGTTGCGGGCGAGCAGTCCAACCATTATTCCAACCGCCGCGCCGCGCTCGCCGACGTGGTTGAAGTTTCCACCGTGTCGGAATGTGCCTTTCCGCCTTTGACAGAGTCGGAGCAAACGGTTTCGCAGGAAGCGGTAGCCGAAGACGATGACGCGACCAAAGTGCGCAGGGCGACGACCGAATGGGTGAAAGCCAAATATCCCGAGGCGAAAATCGAGGGCGTGTTTATGCTCGCGTTCGCCAAAGGCAATTTGTACCTTGCCGGGGCCGACACGCAGTTTGGCGAAGGCAAACGCCGCACCGTGGACGTTTTAGTGCGCCGCTACACGAAAAAGAGCGGCGGACAGTATTTCCGCGCCGAAGGCTTGGAACCGGAACAAGCCGCGAAATTCCGCCAAAAAGCCGACCTCGACGAGGACACCACCGAAACGGCGACCGCGCCCGACAATTCTAACGCGACGGGCTGGGACGATCCCGACGAATGTATGCGCTAAGTCTTTGTGCCAAGCCCAGCGGCTCAAACCGCTGGGCTTTGCTACCGCGCGTAATTAGCGCGCCGCCATCGGCTCCCCGACCGGTTCCGAGGCCGTTGCTTCCGCCCGCTGCCGGAAGGCGAGAAAGGCCATAAACGCCGCGAGAACCATCAGGCCGGATGCCATCGCAAGACCCCATGTGTAGCCGCCGCCCGTATTGTCTTTGATTTTTCCCATCAAAATCGGGCCGAAAAAGCCGCCCATGTTGCCGACCGAATTGATGAACGCCAAACCGCCCGCCGCCGCCCGCGCACCCATGAGGTTCGTCGTTATCGCCCAGTACGAACCGGCTCCGATGCGCTCGCCCAGCGCGGTTAGCGACAAGGCCGCGATAACGCCCCAAGCGTTTGGCGCGCTGATACACAGCAAAAATCCCAAGCCCGCAATACCGTAGCCCAAAACGACGTGGGCGCGGCGCTTGCCCGTGCGGTCGGAATGGCGGGCGGCGACATTCATCGCAATCGCGCCGACAAGGGCGGGAATGGCAAGAAGGGTCGCCACTTTCGGATCCGACCACAGCCCGCCACTAAACGCTTTTACCATTTGCGGGCCGAAAAAGCCGATGGCGTTCCCCGCTGTCGAGGACAAAATAAAGATAAAGCACAAAAACAAAATGCGTGGATCGGCAACCGCCATTCGCCACGTGAAATGCTCCATGCGCTTTTCGGTTTGGGCGTCGCGGGTCATACGGTTTGCGAGCCAGTTCTTTTCCGCGTCCGTGAGCCAGTTCGCTTGTTTGGGAGTATCGGGCAAAAACTTCCATACCCAGAAACTGAGCAACATGGACGGAATGCCTTCCAAAAGAAACAGCCACTGCCAGCCTTTGAGACCGTGCCAACCGTTGAGTTCAAGAAGCAGCCCGCCGAGCGGGCCGCCGAAAAGTCCCAAAACGGCACTCAAAGCGAGGAACCGAGAAAGTACCTGCGCTCGCGCGCTCGCCGGAACCCAGTAGGTCAAATACAACAAAACGCCCGGATAAAACCCGGCCTCGGCAATGCCCAACAAAAAGCGCATCGCATAAAACGCAAACGGGGTTTTCACGAACAGCATCGCCGCCGAAACCGCTCCCCACGTAATCATGATGCGGGCGCTCCATTTACGCGCGCCGACTCGCTCCATGATTAAGT
>CAXTBP010000041.1:0-12684 GCA_964241985.1 uncultured Armatimonadaceae bacterium
AAAAAGGGTCAGCCGGGCTCGGCGACGGCTTGTTCGGCGCTCGGAGGCCGGGCGTCTCTACTAGTGCACCGTCATTGAGTGGGCATGCCGACTTGAGGTGGACGGACAAGAATCCCTGCTTTTGCAGCAGGAGGATTTTTGCCTCATTCCTGCGGCGTATAACTTCACGATGTCGAGCCTCGCGCCCGCGACCCAAAACGATTTGATTGCCTTCCCGGTCGCGTTACCCAATGGGGAATACCGGGTCGGCCTGCTCGACAGCCTTCCCGATGTCCGATTGCTGATGGGTTATTGCGCTTTCGGCTCGCCCGATGTCGCTTTGTTGGTATCGCTGCTGCCCCGTTTCGTGCTGGTGCGTGGCGAAAAGCGTTTATCCGCTTTAGTGGAGTTTGTTGGAGAAGAAGCACGTGCCAAACGCCCGGCGCGCGATGTCGTTCTGGCCCATCTTATGGAAGTCCTTCTCATTGAAGCATTGCGCTCCACGGGGGATACCGCCGCGTCGCCGGGCTTACTGCAAGGGTTGGCCGATGACCGCTTAGCCGTCGCGCTCCGCCGAATACATGAACGCCCAGCCTATTCGTGGACGGTGGCACTGCTGGCAAACGAGGCGGCGCTTTCCCGCTCCGTTTTTTTCGAGCGGTTCCGCCGCGCCGTCGGGGTGGCTCCTATGGAATACGTGCTCGCGTGGCGCATGGCATTGGCTAAGGATATGCTGCGGCGCAAAGAAGGCAACGTTGCGGAAGTAGCCGAGCGCGTCGGCTACAAATCTCCAAGCACCTTCAGTGTCGCGTTCACCCGTCATGTTGGAATGCCACCTTCCCAGTATGTCCAGAACGCGCGGGATTAGCTGAGTTCAGGTGAGCGAAGAGAGCCTCGTTTTCAAAACCAGCCGAATACGCGGAGTCGCGGAGGACATTTTCACTTTGGCGGGCTTCCTGCGGGCAGCACGTCGTACATCGGCTGGGCCGGTCGCAGGTCGGCGGCCTGCGTAGATACGGTTGCGCCGAACACGCGAACGCGCAAATCGCGCGGAAGGATGAGCCTTTCGGCCCCGGCGGGAACTGGAACGGCGTAGCGGAATAGATAACAAAACCGATACGGATCGTTTTGGCCGCTTGCGAGTCGTGTATGATCGGCGTACCAAGCGATGGGTGCGCACTTGATATAGCCCGGATTGAGTCCTGCAAAAGCGTTGGGCCACACTGCGGGATCTTTTTCCGGGATTTTGCCCTCCCAAAGTCGTTTGTCCCACTGCCCGATATAACCATTCCATGCTTGAACGGTAAATGGGATCGAAGTCATTTGACCGCCCTTGCTGTCCATGAAACGCAGCGCGATTCGTGTGTCCGTTTGCGCGGCGGCGAGCAGATATAGCCATCGCTGCGGCTGCGATTTGGCTTGGACTTTTGGCGCAACCGAGGGCAGTTGCAGCGTTTGACCCGCGCATGATAGGGCATTTGCATCACCCTGCCGCCCCAAGCGAAATGTTACGCCCGCCGACTGAATCGTTTGCGCCAATCGCTCGCCGGGATAAGCACGGCCTTCCACGTCAAAGCCTCCGCCCCGGTCACTTTCGCCAAAACGTGCCACGCGCAAATTGAGAGGTAAGCGCAACGGAATGTCTCGCTGCCGTGCCGGTGCGGGGGGTATGGTCTTCAATCCAAGCGCGAACGCGCGTGGATTGTACGGCTTGATGTCGAAAACGAGCGCGCCATTTTTTAGAGCCGCGCTCCCTTTCGGCGCAATAGGCCGTTCCTGTCCATCGATTTCCCGCGCGCTGACAATGGGAGTCGCCATACAAAGGCGAACATTTGACGCTCCATTGCCATACTGCTCGAAAAGGCGGACGACAATTTCGTCGCTCGCTTCGGCTTTTTTCACTGCAGCGACGCTCACACCCGGCGCACCGGACAGGTCAAGCAGAGAAAACCCGCGGCCCCGCGTGCCGCCGTGGGCTGTGGTTTGAAAAGCTTGGAGCGGCTGGTTCAAGCGCGCGGCATGATCTGCGGTGCGGGCCGCGCGCCAGTCGCCTGCGTGTCCCTGCAGCGCATACTGAATTTCGTGATGCCCCCAATCCTGCGTGGCCTGATATTGAAATCTGCCGCGAACGCCGGGCGTGTATAAAAGCGTCAGGCGCAGGGTGTTGTCGTTCGGCTTGTCCGATCCGTATTTGGCCTCGTTCAAAACGGACACGCCATAGTCGCCACGGACGCCCGTCAAATCGAACCATTCTTGAGCGGGCACTTCGTATTTTTTCGGGTCGTTGTTCCCCCGGTTGACCGTACCGACGCCTTCGTTGTAGGTGGCTTGCCCATTGGAAATGGTGAGCGGAAACACGGCCTTCAAACTGCTTTCGCTCGTGCGCCAATCCACTTTCGTCATGAACTCAACGCGCTCGCCCGCCGAACCGGCGCTCAGGCGCACGATCTGCTTGAACGTCGAGCCACGGGCGGTTCGTTCCACTTGCAAAGCGACACGGGCGGGGCCGTTTTCCACAATCGATACGTGCGCCGAGCCGTCTACATAGCCCGTCGGGGGCTTTTGCCGGTCGTCCCAGTCCATATTCCATGCGGGATGTTGCTGCGGTTTTTCGTACAAAAAGGCAAGCCGCATCGGAGCGGACAACAGTTCGCGCTTCGCCCGCTTGTCGAAAATGCTGCTTACGTCCCCGTTTTTGCCCAGCCGAACACGATACCGCGCGTTTTCCAATTCGCCCAGCCTAACGCGAAGCGGCGAAGTCGCTTGTGTTTGCGCAACCGTCGAAGCGGGGCGCACGTCGAAAACGGAAACGCTCACCGAAGGGACACTGCGCGCCGAAAATAAAATTGTGGCCCGGTTGCCCGAACGACTTTGCATTTGGGCGGGCACGTCGCTGCCATCTGGCCCAACGACGCGCACCCGCGCGGGCGCGGTATGAGGAAAAATCACGTCGGCGGAAACCACGTCGTCGCGGGCGATGGACAGCGGATTGTACACGACAAGGGGAACGCCCTGCACACGCGTATCGAGCTGCGCGGCAATCTGGCTTACAGCGTGCGTGTCCACATCGGCGAACTGATTGAGGGCGATGATTTGATCGTTCCATGCCAAATCATAGGCGGGCGGAATGGACGTGCCCGGCAAAATATCGTGCATCTGCCCGCCTAAAAAGCGCAGCCACGCATCTGTCAGTCGTTCTGTGGGGTAGGGCGTTTGGGCGACAATATGAGCGGCGATGGATGCGCGCTCGGCGGCATCTGCGAGGCGTTCGTTGCGATGGTTCCATTTCTTCATCGCCGCGCCCGAATTGATTGAGCCAGCCGAATGTTGGATGAGCAGCAAATCGCCTTTGTATGTGGGTAAATTTTTGGTTTGGTCGCCCGTCAAATCGCGGAACAGATCGTCGGCTCCGCCCGCGTGCACTTTGATTGGGCCGGTTCCCCCGACGCTTTTTTCCAGCCAGTTTGCCGATTCCGCGCCGGGCGAACCGCCCAGATCGCCATTGCCGTGGTACATATAATCCGCGAAAACGCCGGTCGCCTTGCCGTTTTCGTTTAATCGCGTCCGCCATTTTTCACTTTGGCTCAAATCTTCCGTCACGCGCGTTCGGTAATCGCCCGGATTGAGCGCTGCGACTACGAACGTGTTATCCGGCCCGATCCATTTCCCAACGTTGAATGGAACGCCGACAGCGGCCCCCGCGCCGTAGGTGAGTTTCTTGGTAGAAAACCCCGTGAGGCCACAGTGCGTCAAAACCGTAGGAAGCGAAGCGGGAAAGCCGAACGTATCCGGCATCATATACTGGTTGCTTGTTTTGCCGAACTCCTTTTGGAACCAGCGGTTCGTGTATAAAATGCTGCGAATAATGGATTCGGGAGAAGGCACGATGGCATCGTTTTCGTCCCATGCCGAACCGGTCGGAATCCATCGGCCCGCGGCGACGTAATGCTTCAAGCGGGCGTACTCGGCGGGATAATAGTCCTTGATAAATCGATAGCGGTTGCCGCCCGTCCAGTTGAAAATGTAATGGGGATATTTTTCAAACAGCGCAAAGTTTTCGCTCAATGTGTTCGGGATGTATTCCAAAATGCTGTTGCGGTACGTCCAGCACCATTCGGTGTCCAAATGGGAATAGGTGACGACGTAAAGCGTCGGCGTTGTTGTCAGCTCGGTCGGTGAGCTGTTTACGGCTTGTATTGGCGCATTTTGCACCAAAGGGGCTGAAAGAAAAAGTGGCGCGGCGGATTTATTTGCAGGAACTTGCGCGTGCGCGGCGGAGTGCAAAGCGGCGTTAGCCAGCAGCGACGCGGCGGGCAGTGCGCGTGATAGCCACCGACATATGGGTTTAGTTTTCATGAAATGTAATACAAAGTATACAAAAAAAGCCCCTCTGCCTCCCAGTAATGCGGGCGCAGAGGGGCTGGAGACCAAAACTACGGGGTGACGGGAGCCATAGTCGGCTTCTTGATTTTCCACCGATAACAATCGTTGGCGCGCACCTGACTCCACGTGCGAAACTTGGCCGATCCGTCCGCCATCATGTAGTTGGAGCCGCCCGAATGACCGACGGTGGGCTTGCGGTTTTCCGGGCGCGTACATTGCGACGGCATGATGCTTGAGTCGGTCGTGCTCGTCACGCCGGGTTTCCGCCCTGCCAGCTTCCACAAGTCGCATCCGACGAAGCCGGAACCGGACGGGGTTCCAACAAAAGCGGAGTCCGTCGCGGTTCCCACTTGGGCAGGCCACGTTTCGACCAGCGCGATGGTTCCCGATGTATCCGTAATCTCGGCGAGCGGGCGACCTTGTGCTGGCGTTCCATTGGTTGGAAGAACACTGCCAACATAGTCGCTCAGACCGGTATTCGAGTTGCGTCCAGATCGCGGGTCACGGCTGTCGGGGGCAGCCGTCAAGTCCGTGTTGATGTTGGCGACATAGGCGTAGGAGCGAATAAGCCCTTTGGTCGAGTACGCGCCGTTCCACCAAGAGATACCCGTATACGGTGCGCCGACCCGTTCTTGGTGGTCACTCGGACAGGCAAATATCTGGTCGTTTTTGATGTAGGGCAAAATTTGCTGATCGTAAGGTATGCGAAAATCCGAGCCGCTGCCGCCGTTGATGGTCGGAACGGCAAGGAGGCAAGGCGGATAGGTTTCGTCGGAATCTTGCACATACATCATGAATCCCAAACCAATTTGTTTCATGTTGGACAAACACGCGGTTTGACGGGCTTTTTCGCGGGCCTGTGCAAACACCGGAAACAAAATCGCGGCAAGGATAGCGATAATGGCGATAACAACAAGCAGTTCAATAAGGGTAAATGCCCGGCGAACCGCGAAAACGCGACGAAGCGAGGTTGAAGAAGTCATCGGCGAAACCTTTCTTGGTGAGATGCAGCGGCATCTATGTAACGAAAAACAGCAGTAACCAAAACAAAAACACGACAACGGAGAGCGGTTCCCAATCTATACCAGTTAAAGAACTGGTATAGATTGGGAACAACGCTGTCTTAAATATTGCGTTGTGTTCATCATAGCATGGCGAAAAACGCACTGTCAAATTAAATTCCCTTAACAATCTGAAAAAAGATTTGTTAATGTTGGCTTAACAATCCTTTGTCAAACCAGACCATTGACATATATATACATATCTGGTATATTCCAGTTGTCAAAAATATTGGTATGGAAAGGTTGCCGTTGATGCCGTTACCTCGGTATGTACAGATTGCCGATGACCTGAGGGAGCAAATTCGCACTGGAGTTGTAGCCGATGGGACGCGCCTATCTGGGGAGCGCGTTTTAATGACTCGCTACGGGGTACAGCGCAACACGGTGCGACAAGCAATAATCCTTTTACAAAATGAGGGCTGGCTGGTGGTTCGACCTCGTAGCGGCGCGTTCGTGGTTGCCAAGCCGGGCGATACGGCTTCTTCCACTGTGAATGAGACGTCAGAAAGCGGTACGGTTCTTGTTATCAATGCGTGGAACCGTTCGTCTACCGCCCTTGATCGCATTCTGCTCGGTTTGGGGCAGGCGCTGGAATTCACGGGCTATACCATCCAGCGCTTCAATTCGGCTCCACAACCTAATACGGGATTTCATGTTCTGCCTTCGGCGGCGTACCTGCAAAGCAATCATGTGGTAGGAGCGATCTTGTGGCCGCAAAGCTCGACCGACGTGAGCGCGGTTATCGCACTCCGTAATCAAATCCCATTGATTCTGGTAGATCGGCGGGTCATCGGACTTGAATCCGACTGCATACGCTCCAATGATGAAGCGGGCGGCTATTTGTTGACGCAGCACCTCATCGCGCAGGGACATCGAAGGATTGGTTTTTTAGGCGATGAAGCGTTTGCGGAAACCGTGCAGCAGCGGTGGCGTGGATATGCACGGGCGCATCAGGAAGCGCAGATCGCCTTCGATCAAGTTCAATTCGCGGCATTTGCGGGCATTGCCAGTGCAAATGAAAGAATGTACGCCGGTTATGTCCGTACGTTCCTTGATGCCGGTGGCGACCCTTTAACGGCGGTTGTGTGTTCCAACGACTTGAACGCCCTGTTGCTTTTACGTTTTTTGCGACGTGAAGGGGTGCGTGTGCCCGAAGATATTGCCATTACCGGCTATGGAAACCTGCTGCCCGCGTACATGGACACGCTTGATTTGACAACCGTGAATCAGCCGTTTGAAGAGGTGGGCCGCAGCGCGGGAGCGCTGATCCGCGAGCGTATCGCGTCGGGTGGCGTGTCAGTCGCTGCGTTTCGTCATGTGGAACTGCCTGTGGAGCTAATTGTTCGCAATTCTACCGCCGCGCCTCTTCGGCAGGCAAACGCGGTTCCTCTTTGAAATGCTTTTGCTTCGTCATCCAAGTGTGAGGCAAAGGGTGGGTCGGTCGACTCAAGCCCGGCTACGCAACGGGAACCGTTCCCAACATATCGAGGGATCGGTGTTCGGGGGAAGCACCATCTCCGACAAGTCGGATGGCGAGATGGGCGTAATCCACGTATTCCCTTCAGCGCGTTCCAAAAAGGCGAAAGCGCATTAAACTTCCCGCTCGAATGAAAGGCGCTGTATTGGACATTACCCTGACCTATAAATATAAAAACTCCAGTAGTACATATTCAAACCGACTTGTTCAAAATTTACTGCCAAATCTACTGCCAAACTGGGTGGACACTACCGGAAGTATAGGATGGAATGCACATTTGTTGCCTTTCATTGCTAACAATTTAGACGCTGTTGGAAGCATTGGACGGTAAACTTTCGATTTCGTAAACAGCAGGTCACCAGTTCGACTCTGGTCGTCGGCTTATAATAAATCACACTATGTGATACATATTGATATAAAAAACGCTCCTATCACGAGAAGCGTTTTTTATTTTGACAGCATTCTGACAGCCACCCCGTTGGACGTAGTTGGACACAGTGGACGTAATAAACGTTTTGAATGCTTCAAATGTGGCAGATGCCATGCGTCGTCAGTAAGTATTTTCCCGAGATATTGAACCCTATAGTCGTAAAATTATTTGGTCGGTGGTAGGTCGGTTTTGCCTTCTGTACTTGTCAATACATTCCCTGCGGGGAGCCGGAGCGTGACATAGGTAAGTCGGGCGACGAGTGCGTTATTTTTCTGCGTACCGTCCTGCGGGGATAGCAGGCATAAGCCCTCGGTGGATGAATAGTCTAATATCTTGCAAACCGTGCCCGGTGGGAGCAGCACCAGATGCTTTGCCCGAACCAAATTGTCGAAATGTGCCTGCGCTTTTGGATCGGTCACCCGTCCCTCAAGTGGAAGCGCGTCAATCGCGTCCTGCCTTACGACGGTAAGCAAGCCCGTTTGCATCGTTCCAAGGGGAATGGGACTGGTGGGGTACTTCGGTAGGTACAGATAAACTATGTCCCCACTTAGAGGCCGATTGCTCCGTGCTGCATCTGTCCACACTTGCTTACCTTTCGCCGCCCCTTCGAGAACTTCAACCAAATAGGTTCCGTTAATTCTGAAATCGTCACGAACCAATTTCTCGAAGACGCGGGCGCTTGGGCTTGAGGGCGTTTCGTTCAGCGGTGGCGGCACATAGCCGGGGGGACGAAACTCCACGACGCGCCCGGGGGTTCCGTACGGAAGGGGAAAGAGTTTACCAGTGGCGACATCTTTATCTATCGCTGCCTTCGTGGCTGCCAGTGCCGTTGTTATATCCGAAGATTTGAATCCGTCGTTCCACGGGTAGCTGGGGCCGTCAAAGGAGCGTTTGAGATGTTGCAACTCGTGATAGCGCAGCACGGTCAAAACCGGCGCACGCTCCAATGCGACCAGAACCGGGGTTGCCCCCACTTGCTGCATTTCTTCGGTTCCGGGGTCGGCGAGACGGGCTACCTTACCGGTCTCGGGTTCATAACCTATGCCGCGCGCCATTTCCTTGCCAGACTCGAACTCATACCGCCGTGCTTTTTCTTCCTTTTCGCGGCGCGCTTTTTCTGCTTTGGCTTGCGACGTCTGCTTGGCGAGGGGAAGCGGTTCCTGCTGGCTCGCTGTGAAAGCGTTGGGGGCGCTTCCTATTGCCGGAGTTGTTCCCTGCACGACAAGCACAGCGAAGAAGATGACACATACAAACACTGGGACTAAAATCGTAGGTATTATGTGACGTGCGGTCATGAATCGACTCCATCCTTGAAACACCATTTTTCAGGCATTTCACAAACGGTGGTTTATAGACGGTATTCTACCTCCTGAGGTTATGTTAATGTTGCCGCGTGAACACCTCGTCCATCGCGGTTGCCGCGATTTGTGTCGCGCCCGCCATCATGTGACCGTATACGCCCATGGTCACAGCGATGCTGCTATGCCCTAAAATTTCCTGAATAACGCGGGCATGAACGTTTTTGTCGATGAGCAGTGATGCACAGGCGTGGCGCAAATCGTGCAGGCGCATCTTGGGCAAGTTTACCTGCGCCAGCACTTTAGTAAAACGCTGGCGAAGCCGGGCGTCATCGACCACACCACCGTCCAAATTGGTGAAAACTAATCCGAGGTCGTTTCGCCACTTGTCGCACGCGAGAAGTTGCCACTCCGCCTGCAATTCTTTTTGCCGGTGCAATGCTTCCACCACAAAACCGGGCAAACTGATTGTCCGCCTACTCGCGTTGCTTTTGGGCGTTGTCAAAACGTAGGATTTTCGGTTGGACGTATCGCCGTTTGTACTCGTTGTTGCAGTGCCTTGTACATTTAGCCGCTGCATTTGCGCGCTGATCGTGAGTGTGCCCCCGCCACATTTGTCAAAATGCACGTCCGACCAGCGCAGTCCACGCGCCTCACCAAGGCGAATGCCGAGGCCAAGCATCGTGGTGAACATCGGACCATAACGATGATTGCTCAGGGAATCAAGCAAAATGATAGCCTGCGCGGGCGTCAATACAGATACGTCCCTTTTTTCGACTTTGGGTGGCTTTGCCTTTTCGGCGACATTTTTGGAAACGATTTCCTAGTCGATGGCGTCGTTAAGCGCGGCGCGCAGAATCGCGCGAATATGGTGGAGCGTTTGTGCCGATAGTTCTTTTGGCGCGCCGTTCTTATCCAATTTAGCGCTTTGGCAGTTGTTCAAAAAACACTGGACGCGCCTCGCATCGAGTTGGGACACCTTGTACCCACCGAGGCTTGGCACGATATGGTTGCGAACCATCTGCTCATAGAGGCGGTATGTCGTTTCCCGGATGCTGCCCTTTTTGTGGGCGAGGAAAGACTCCATAAGTGTGCGAACTGTCTCCTTGTCTTTTGTGATGGGTTTCCCGTCCCGAACCGCTGACCGCAAATTATCTAACTTGGCGACGACCTCGGCCCGGGTTTTGCCGTACACGGTTTTGCGCTGCCGTCCTTCATTTGTCCAAGGCAGGGAAACCTCGGCTGACCAGCGTCCATCAGCACGCTTGAAAATGGAACCTTCGCCATCACCACGCTTTTTGGATGTGCCCATTAGTTTTGACCTCCCGCAAGAACCGTCCCCGCCTCCATCCATGCCACCAATGCGTCGTAGGGGATGCGAATAGTTTTAGAATCGCCGATAGGACGCGATGGGACTTCGCCTTTCTTAACCAATTCGTACATTTGGCTGCGAGACACGGCGAGCATTTTGGCTGCCTCGTTTACGCGAAGCAAAAGAGGTGTTGTGCGCGAAACGTTGGATTGTACAACGTTCGGAACCTGATTAGCGTTCGGGATCTGCGTAACGACGAGTTGGGGCGTATTCTGCGACGAGGCGAAAACGGGCATCAAAAAAATCCTTGCAGAAGCACTGGCTTGGGCCAGTAGGGCTTCATGCAACCCCAATCACCTGGTTCGCGCACTCTTTACGAAAAAATAATTTTATTTTTTTGGCGAAACGAATACATTTTTTGCTCTCTGTTTATCCAATTTAGCTCAACGATGTGTAGCGAAATAAATATACATTAAAATGCACTTAATTTCAACTAATGTAATTTGCGTCATTTGTTCCGTCAAATGAAATGTCACATCAATGCACTTTTATCCGGGCCATGCTCCTTTCACGCGCAACGTTTTGCCTGATCCGCGTTGTTCGACAACGCCTTCCACTGTAAGGGTGTTGTTGGTAAAAATCGCGGCCCCACATATTGCATAGGCATCCGGTGCAACCGTCACCTGGGCCAAGCCTGTTTCGTCCTCCAGCGTCAAAAACACGAATGTTTCGCCGGACGGGGTTGGCGGACGGTGGGGGCGCAAACATAATCCGGCGATGGTTATTCGCGTGCCGGGGTCAGTTGATTGGAGCGTGGAGCACGTTTCTACCCCTTTCTCCATCAAACGCCGTCGCTTGAAGCGCATTGTATGTCCTTCTGGGGAAAATCCCAGCGCCTCCCACTGCCGCCAATACCTATCACGAAACGAAAAATCGGGCAGCCCACCCGGTGGCAGGGGTGGGGTAACGGTTATTTCAATCGACGATTGTCCAGCCTGTGCCTCCGCCGCGCGCCGCTTACGGCTTTTGGCATCATCTGCGCCGCCCCCGCGATGTAGAACCGGCAGCGACCAAAGGGCTTCGCGCCGGGACGGGCATAGGTTATCCATTCCGCCAGCCAGCACCGACCATTCCATTGCCTCGCGGGATAGAAACCACAATCGAGCGCAGGTGTCCGGCAGAGAAAGAAACGCGCCGCGCGTTTCGCGTTCGTGAACAATGGCGTCGGCGGTATCCAAACCAACCGAGCGCACCGCCGCAAGCGCGCACCGGATTACACGCACGTTTTCGCCGTCGCGCCGTTTGACGTCCTCTACCGACCATTCGCGCGCCAGCGACCGGTTGACGCAGGGGGCCAACGAACGAACGCCCCGCCGCTCGGCGTCCGATACAACTGTACTGATGGGCCAAAAACCGCACGGCTCAACCGATAGCACGGCGGCGAGGAATTGGGCGGGGTGATGTCGCAATAGCCATGCTGTGCCCTGTGCGTGCGCGGCAAACGCCAGTGAATGGCCGTGACAGAAACCGTACCGGCTGAAACCCTCGATCTGTTTCCAAAGGCGGCTAAACGCTTTGCCGATCATGGCTTTGCCGATCATGGCTTTGCCGATCATGGCTTTGCCGTGGATCATTTTCGCGCGGTCGCGCAATTCCAATCCGAGGCGCACCATCTCGTCTCGGTCGCGGGCGTGCGTCATCGTTTTTAGCCACACATCGGCCTCGTCGGGCGCGTAACCGCCTACGACCTGCACCACGTCCAAAACCTGGTCTTGAAATATGATTCGCCCGTAGGTTTCTTGCAAAACGGGTTCGAGATCTGGCAATAGGTAGGTGACCGGCTGCCACCCGCGCCGACGCCAAATGTATGGCTCAACCGATTTACCGAGAAGCGGCCCCGGACGAATTAGAGCGACGGAGGCAACGAGGTCGTCAAACTTCTCCGCCTGCAGCCGCCACTGGAGCGCCATTTGAGCGGGTGACTCGATCTGAAAAACGCCGACGGTTTCCGCCGCCCGGATCATCGCCAGCGTTTCCGGGTCGTCGCGGTCGCGGGCATCGTAGTCAAAATCGGGATCGCGCGCCGCGAGACGGGTGGATGCGATGTCCACCGCCGTCAATGCCCGGAGCGATAACTGATCCATTTTGAGCAGCCCGATGCCTTCAGCCTCGACATCATCTTTGTCGAATGCGACAACCGGCACGCCTTTGGCGGCCCACAGCAGCGGCGCGACGCCCGCGAGCGGTACGTCAGAAACGACAATCCCGGACGAATGCGTTCCCAGATGGCGGGGCAGCCCAGCGAGATGTCCACAAAGCGCGAACAAGTCGGCATAGCGATCTGCGGTGATGCCCAGCGCGCGGAGTTCAGGCTGCCGCTCCAACTGTTCCACCAAATCGTCGCCCCGCGAATGCCAAAGCAATTCTCGCAGCCGATCAATCTCACCGGTATCGTGGCCGAGCACTTTGCCCAAGTCCCGCAACAGCGAGCGCCCGCGATATGTCACATAATTGGAGACATTTGCCACGCGGTCGTGACCGTAGGTCGCGCGTGTGTAATCCATAATGGAGTCGCGCTCGTCGTGGCGGAAGTCGATATCAACATCGGGCGGTTTTTGGCGGGCTTTGGATAGAAACCGCTCAAAGGAAACGCGCCGTGCGATGGGATCGTGCGGCGACATACCCAAACAATAGGCGACCGCCGAGCCGACGTCGCTGGGCGTGCCTACCCGCCCCATGGGGAC
>CAXTBP010000041.1:12694-33762 GCA_964241985.1 uncultured Armatimonadaceae bacterium
GGCGACCGCCGAGCCGACTGCGCTTCCGCGCAGCGCGAAGCCGACACCGCGCCGCTTGGCCTCACTGCATACATCCCAGCACACTAAAAAATAATCGCAGTAGCCTAAATCACGAACGACTTCCAGTTCGTGGATGAGCCGTGTTTGCACTTCGGGCGAGAACTGCGCGCCCTTGTACCGCTTTTCGGCCCCAGCCCACGTCAGGCCCGCCAAAAACGAAAATGCGGTTTCGCCCGGCGGCAACTTCGGAAATGCGGGTAGATGTCGGACAGCGGGATCAAGCGGCGGGGCGAGCCGCTCCGCCAGTATGCGTGCATTTTCAATCGCGTCGGGCCGATCCGGGAACAAGCGCCGCATCGCCTCCGCACTTTTTAGATAGCGCTCGGCATTGGTTGTAACCCGTCGGGGCGATGGCGCGCTTGAACCGGTCTTTATGTTCCAGCGCGACCGCTTCAGCAAACGCCATACTTGCCAGTTCAGCAGCTTTGGCTTCGATGGCGGCAATCGTGTTCGCCATGCGCTCGGTGCAGTTCCGCGTGGGCAGGTAGCTTGGCCGCGTTGCCGAAGCAAACGGAACTACCGCCTTATACTCATTTCCTTCTTGCTCAAAACGAAACACGTGCCAGGTCGGCCCGCCGCGCATGTACTTGCACACGCCGGACGTGCCGTCGGGAAAAGAAACCGCACTCATGGCTTTTGACCAGCTTGGTTCTTCCGCTACTCTTTGCAGAGTAGCTTTGGACGCTGATCGCCTTTCCATTCGTGCCAATGTGGGAAAGTTTGGCGAACGCTTGCTGAAGCTCGTCATCGGTATATGTTGTGTAAATCGGGAACGCCGTAGAAGCACCGGACGAACCGGATGCAGCTATGGAACGCGACGTGCGGGGCATATATGTTGCCCTCCAATAAAAACCCGCTGACAGGGTGAAGTCAGGCGCGCGAGTGGTGCGGCCTGCTTTCCGCACGGTAGAAACAAACAGCCTGCTTGGCAATTAGAGGTGCGTTAAGACAATTCTTACATGCTGAAATACCACAAGGGTCTATAGTGGATGTAAATATAGTCGCACAATATATCTCGGCATTGACATATACGGAGGCGATTAGCACCCAATGGTCAGATCCGGGCGAAAATATTTCAGCCAAAAATCTGAAAAACACAGGATCTAAAAAACTACGCTTTTCCAAAAATACCCAGCAAAAATGCGGAAAACCTGTGTTATACTTCTATCAAATCAGTGCGCGCACAAGCAGCCACTGCAGTGGCTGCAGCCACTAACGAGGATTCACTTTACACGCACGGTTTTTGTGTCGCGTTTCGCTCTTTAAGCGGTTCTTTTGCCCAATTATCTGTCGTTAGCTTTGCATTAGTCTTTTCACAACGTGCTGCGCCTGACCTTCGTCCGGTTAAGCGTAATCTTCGTAGCAAAAACAAAATGATGTAGTCACAAACACGGATCCAAACCGTGTGATTGTAATTTTGCCCTTGAGTGAAAAGTGAGCGAGTCCATGCTTATGTCGCCTCACGCACCGATATAAAACCTTTCAGGCTGCGTTGCCTGTGTTCGAAAGGGAATACTTTATCATGTCCAATGCAACCGACGACGCCCCCAAGGATGGGCCTACCGGCGACAGTTTGGGAGAATATCGCCTCATTGACGAATATGTGGTTCCGGTTCGTGACGTGCGCGTCGCGGTCACGATGGTGGGTGGTGTTGCCCTTGCCATCTATGAGTGCGGCGTCGCCCTTGAACTGTTTCGCATGGTGCATGGGCAGGGAATGTACGGCTTGCTCAAACGTATCACGCAGTCCCACGCTTACGTGGACATTTTGAGCGGAACCTCGGCGGGGGGCATCAACAATGTGTGCCTTGCCGCTGCAATCGCCAATGGAACCGACCTATCTTCGCTGCGCGATACCTGGATGCATCACGCGGGCATTGACGACTTGCTTTCCCGACCCGACGACCGCAACGCAACCACGCTTCTGCGCGGCGACGCCTACTACTTCGACCAAATCTATAACCAGTTTGATCTTTTGGTGCAAACCCACAGCGCGGATGGCACGGCGATGATCCCTCACCATCTGTTGCCGAAAAGTCCTTTACCATCCGGCGGGGCGGGCAATGTGCAAAACGCAGCAGAAATCGATTTATTCGTCACCGGGACGTTTTATGAGGGCCAGCCGGGTGCGTTTTTTGACCAGCGGGGCAAAGCCGTCTACACCGAGTCGTACAACGGTGTATTTCACCTAAAACATCGCACGGACCATCAGGAAAGCCATTTTGTCCCGGATTTACCCGATGCACAAAGCAAGTCGGGGAGCGTTCAAAATAGGTCAGAAGAGGAACCGCAAAACCATAATCCGGCCCGACGACGAAAATTTGTTGCCACGCGGCTCGCGCGCATCGCGCGCACGACGTCATCACTTCCAGCCATTTTTGAGCCTTCGGGGATCAAGCAGGCGGAAATGGGGAATGCGGACGACGTTATATCATTGCCCAAACAGCGCGCGGTCAGTTATATGCTGGACGGCGGTTTTCTCAACAATCGCCCGCTGGATTTGGTTTTAAAGGCTATCTATCGCAAAACCGCTTCGCGCGAAGTGGTGCGCCGCGTTTTTTTCGTGGAACCGGTTGCCGTGGGCTTAAACCCGATTGTTGGTGACGACCCGCCTGCGCCTAACGCGCTCCAAGCCTTATTGTTTTACCGCGACGTTCCGGGACGGCAAAGTTTGAGCGGCGCGCTGCACGAACTGGGCGAGCAACGACTGCGTGTCCGACAAGTCAAAGAGCTGCTTGACAGTGTACGGACAGAAGCCTCGATCAAACCAAAAACCGGGAATTTTGAACTCAATCTGCCGTCACCCGCGCAAACACGTTTGTGGGTAAATGCGTGCCTTCAATCGCTGCGCGATACGCTCCGCGACCTGTGGGGCGGGTGCTTAGAAGTAGATAACGTTGGTGGTTTGGCTACCGGCGGGATGATTGGCGCAACCGAGGAAGCAACGGAAGTGCGCCAGCGCCTATTGCGGGCCAAGCGTGATGCGCTCGACACCGTGATTCATAGTTTATACGAGGTTATTTTCAGCACGTGCGCGGATGCGGGGGCGACGCCGGACCAGACCAGCGCGTGGCGTTTGCGCGACGTGGACGTGTTTTTGCTCATGCGTCTGCTTGAGCGCGCGCGGCAGGAAGTCCGTAACTTTCGCTTTCCCCAAGTTCCGATCAGTGAAATAAGCGCCCAGGGCGAAAGCCAAGCAGTGCATCGCCTCGTGCAGCGAGATTCGAACAACTCCCAAATGCGGACTGCGGCTGTGGCAGCGGCCCCTGCGGACCCAGCAGGCACGGTCGCCGCGACGGACGTGGTGCAGGAACATGCGCGTGACTTAAACCATCTGTACAGGATGTGCGAGGTGGTGCAGGAAAATCTGATCACCTTGCTGCAAGCCGTGCCCGATACGCAGGCGTTTCAAGATGCTTTGAAAGCCGCTGCACAACCTGCGACGCCCGCCCAAACGGCCATTTTGGATCAAGCGGTCGGCGATCTGTGGCAGCTGCTCCGAGCGGCTTTGGTGTGCCTATTGTTTCCTGTGGATGCGGGCGACTGGCTGGTTCCTGCCGACATACCGGCACTATTCACGGTCACCGTGCAGCAGCAACGTGCCGAGGAAGAAAAACGGCTCTACCGTGTTTTGACCGACCGCACCCACACCGTTTGCAAGCGGATGCGTCCCGATCCCGACGCACAAAATCCCTCGCAGGACGCGGCAGACTATTTGAAGCAATTAAATGATTGGTATCAGACTCAGAAAAAGGAGCCACAAAACGCCGCTGCCATTGCCCAAAACGATCCCACAGCTCCGAACCCAGAGAGTTTGGCCGCCTACATGAATCGCCGCCTCAATCGAATTTTGGTGGGCACAGTTCGTGATCTACAGCCCGCTTTGGATGCGCGAATTGCGACTCTTTCAAAAACTGCGGAGGGGGCTGAGGCGGCCCAATCTGCGACCAAGGCGGCTTCGAACGACACCACATTACGGGTCGCCGCTATAGAAGCAAGGAAAAAACGCGATGTCGCGTTTTCGCAGCAATATCTTTTGTGGGCTATGCCTTTATGGCAAAAGCCCGATATAGAAGAGGCGTTGGCGTTGGCGGATAACGACGCGAAAAATCCCCTGCGCCATTTGGACATTTACCTGTACCCCCTTGAAAAAGCGTCCGGCCTCCCGTCGCTGTCGGAGATTAATCTGGTTTATATCAGTCCACGGAGCGAGCAAAGCGGCATGTCCGAAAAGCCTACCGAGGCCAAATTAGCGGGCGACGCCCTTGCCCATGCGGGCGGTTTTCTCAAACGGTCGTGGCGGGCCAACGACATCATGTGGGGCCGTCTTGATTCCGCAGGCGCTATCCGTGACACACTGCTGGAAGCCGACCGTTTGGAACGATTGCGTCAGGCCGATGGCGCGTTCGGCCCAAAATTGGTAGCGGCGGTAGAGGCGTACCTGCGTTCCGGAAATCCCATCGCGCCGCTGGTCGCTGCTAACGTAAACGACCTGCCTTTAGATGATACAGGGCAGGTGGTATGGAACGAGTATCAGGCGGTACGGAACGTTATTACCGCTTGGGCTTATCTGCCTCCCGGGCAGCTAAGCGCGGACGGCGGTAAACAAGCCGTGGAGGAATTGTCGAAGATACTGCTGCGCCGTCATCAGCTGGACATTATAGCCGAAGAAGTGCCCACGGCGCTGGGTGAGGCCTTGAGCGAATATGTGGAGATGGAAGCCAGAGGATACCAATCGGATCCACGTTCCTCGCGCGCGAAAAAAATGTACCAACCGCACGAACAAAAGCATCATTGGCAACCGCTGAGCAGTGATGATTCCGCAAAGGCGAACGCAACATCTGTGGAAGAAGGCTTGCGGGAGGAAGAAACGGCGCTTTCCCGCCGTTTTTCCAGATCAGGGGACGACAGCGTCCGAAACGTCCTCCGGCAAGAGTCCTACGACAGAGTTCGGCGTCTGTTTGCTAAGTCCGACAAAACGAATCCCGCCTCAGACTTGGATATGGCGCGTCTTGACGAGTACTTTCAAAAAGAATACAACATTGGAAGCGAAACCCCGTTCCACGATATTCCGCCCCTGTCCAGCCTCCAGCGCATCGCGCAAAGCCTGCTTGTGATGACGCAAATCGTGAGCAATATAGCTAGCGACAGCGGTGGCCCGGTAGGTAAAAAAATAGACAGCGGAGTTTTGAAACCGCTCAAAACGGTGGGATGGATTGGACACTCGTTTTTTACCGCGCTCGCGCAAGGGCCAAGCGTTGTGCTGGCTCTGCTTGCCCTTTTGTGGAGCGTACTTATCCTCGTGCCCTTCGCGGTTGCTTTTCACGTAATTGTCGGCGATCAAAGGGGTACGTCATGGGGAATATGGGCTATTGCGCTTGCCTGTGCAGCAACTATCGCGTTATTCAAACACAACCGGCGTACGGTTTTCGTATGGGTTTTAGCGGTTCTTGGCGCGCTTCTCATCGTCCAGGGACTGGCACCTAAGACGCACCATGCTTGGAAGCTGCCGCTGGGCGAGTTGCTCGTTGCAGGCGCGCTGCTGATTAATACCACCCTTCGTATCGGCGGCAAAAACGGGCGGCGCGTCGCGTTTTCCGGTCTCGTCCCCTTGATTTTTGCGACGATACTCGGCTTACATATATGGCATCCCGGACGCCCACACCTGCCCGGCATGGACGGGTGGATCGCCCAGTACCTAGACGCCACCGCGCAAAGCGGCAGCATGCCTGCGGTTCCCCTTCCCGGGCCGCATTGGGGGCTGTACGCCGCCACGGCATTAGGCGTCGTTTTCGTGATCCTTTTCGCGTTGCCCCAGATTCCGGTCGCCCGTCAGTTCCGCAAACAGAATATCGATCAGGCAGACGGCATCATCGGCATGGAATTGGCCTTCACACCCAGTGAAGCCGCCCGCATCATCAACAGGTGGACGAGTTTGCCGCGCCTGTGGGCGCGGCAAGAAGCCGAAGTAAAAGCGTTGGAAGTGCTGCCCCCGAACACGGTAATCAACGATGCGATAAAAAAATCGGTACAGCAGGGCAGCGACGCGGCAGCGCGTAAGACGGCACAGGACGTTTTAACGCGCATTATGCATAGCACCTTTTGGGATTTTGGCTTCGCCGCCGCGTATGCCTTCCTTTTAGCCGTTTTGTGCTTATGGAGTGCGCGCTGGTTTGCCTACACACCCGTTTTTATTCCTTATTCCGCCCGGCTCGCCCTTCTTCAGATGGCTCCCACCGCAGCCTGTATCGCAGTCGTGGCTGGTTTCATGGATTGGGGAGAAAACGCTTTCATGCTGCTTTCGATGGAGCGGGCAAAAAAAGCCTTGCAACCCGACGGTATGCTCGTGCCTGCACCCTCCGACAAGCTGCCTTACACGGCAACGAGTTTTTCGTACATAAAATGGCTCTTCGTGCTGTTTAGCGCGGCTTACGTTGCTTTGGGCGGCATCACAGCAATAAACGATGTGGTTCCTAAAGTGATCCGCGCCTTGGCCGACGACGAAGGACGGGACAATGGCAAAAACATCGGCGATGAAAGTCAAAGTGGTAACGGCAATTCGAGACAGGTGGTCGTGGTTCCCGTGGAACCGATCAAAATCCCTATTGTTGCGCCGACGCCGGTGGCAATTCCCATTGCGGTTCCCACGCCCGTGCCCGTTTCCGTTATCCCGCCTAACCCGGTTACGGTTCCCGTTGTTACACCAGCACCGGTTACCGTTTCGGTCGCGCCTATAAGGCCGGTTGTCGTGCCCATTGCCACGCCCAGCGCCGTCACCATTCCTGTAGTTAAACCTGCCCCAGTAACTATCCCTATCATAGCCCCAACTCCGGTTGAGATACCGATCGTTAAACCTACACCAGTCGTTATACCAATAAGTATTCCAGATGCCAATTCGCGCCCAAAAGGCGATGTACCATTAAACACTCCATCACAACCGAATTCGCCTAAGCAGGGCCCGAAGTAAATTGTAAGCCGAAGTGTTAAAATCGTCGCCGTTTCTGAGAGGGTTCAGCATTGCGTTTGTAGGCAACAAACTCGATACAATGTACGGATTAAAACGGCCCGGTGAGGGGTAGGACAAGTCAACTATCGCGCTGGGCCGTCACCACATCTCTCACTGCTGAATGTATGGCCTGCTCACCTATCCATCACGCTATAGGGTAGGATCAAAAAACCCGCTATCAGCTACGATAGCGGGAGAAGAATTTGAGCAAGGAAACGTGATCTTTCTGATTTCCATTGATTTTCGATTGGTAAAGAGCGTTCGATTTACTCAGCGCGAATTGCATCGGCTTCCTTTTGAGACAGGATGTAGGTGGGCAGGCACGGCACGCCGCACGAAACCGCGAGAAACAACCTGTGCCAGCCATCAACCAGAACGTGCTTGCCTCTGTGTTCGACAAACAGCAGTGGTGACAGCAGCGCCGCCGCAGGCAGCGCCAGCGCCTTGTTCTGGTCGAGGTCGGCGTTCATTCGCAGAATTTGCGCCTTGTCCATCCCGAACTCGGCAGGATACACCAGAACCACTTCGGCGTTTCGCGCTTCAGCCAATCGTCTCCCTTCCGTTGCGTTCCACCACAGCGTTTGACCGCTTTCGGCGTCATAGAACTGGTAGATCTGCACGACGGTGAGATACGCCGTGCCTATCTCGTTCGCTGTGTCAGTTGTTGATTTAGGCATCGGTTCTCTCCCTTGTCTCGTAGGAGGGAACGGCAGGCGCGAGCAAGATGGTCGTGCTGCGGTTTGGCGTGGTGATGACACCGACGTAGTAGCCGTTGCGGAGCCGATAGAACGACACGATGTGCTGCTGACAGAGTACGCCGTACTCGTTTTAGGCGGCTTCTCGTGCGGATACGCACCCTCAGTCGCCCGATGTGTGCCGGTCAATCAGGGTTTGCGCGTCTTCCTTCGCTTCCAAAATAGCCGCCCGCGCGTCGTTGGTGACCAAGACCTCGCCCGGCAGAAATAGCTGCATGGATTGCCTCCACGGAAAAAGGCAGAAACGCCCCGCTTCCGTTTTCTTGTCAAAGATCGGTCTGCCTCGTGTGTGATGAGAACGCGCGATATGCAAACCGTCTCCGTGAGGATAAACACATCAGACGTAGGAGCCAACCTGCGCTGCATAGTGGCCGCCCGGCATTTCCTGTAAAAGTAAATGGCTTCCCCTTATATCGCGGATATGCGGATGTAAGGGGAGGCGATAAATTTCACGTCCTGGGGGCGCTATTTAAGGATTGTCGTTGTCGTCATGGGTGGAGCGATCTCCTCACTTCCACATTGGTGCGGCACATGGTGTCCTGCACTGATTCCACGTAATCCGAAGCCTGCTTCCCGATGGTTACTTCCTCAACGACACGCGCCTGTTTGGAAACAACCGCTTCTTCTGTCGTTGTGGTCACACGGAGCGTTTTGTCCTGTATGGCCGCCCTATCTTGGCAACAGGTCGTAGCAGAGCGGAACGCGACGCTGCTTATGAATGCAGGCTCTATGGCAAATGGACGTCTGCGCCCCGAAGACGAAGCCCTTCTCCACTCCTTATTTTCACTTCGGTGAGTGCTATGCACACATAGGTAAAATGTGCCTGTTCCAAAGCAATTCTCGACCGGCGAAAACTGTTTGACTGTTCGGGTTGAACCTTCGTGAGTAGAGCTTGTCCCTGCGTGTAGTTTACTCACCGGTTTCGGCAACGTAGCGGGCGGGCCACGCGGTCGGCTGCATTCCGAGCGGAACCGAACGCGAATGCCAGCGCACGATATTAGCTCCGTTAATCATCAGAACCCCGCCGTCGCGCCGCCGCGTGTGCAAACACGAACCGCCAAAAAACTGCTGAATCATACGGTCTAAATCCAGTGGGGTCAGCATTTCGACCGGTAGTGGTTCCACCTGTATCTCTATAAAAAGGGTTCGTCCCCCTCGCATCTCAATTTCGATAAACAAAAGCGGCGGGCCGGTAGGGGGCAAGTTGCCGTGAAAAGGACGGGCGCGAAACTCGCTCTGCGTAATTTCCCGGCTGCTTGCCACGTGTCGGTAGTGCGGCCAATCGGGGACAGGCTCTGTGACCAGCTCGATAACGTCTATCGCAGCAGAAGAGAACGCGGTGAACTCACCCGCTGCGGCAATCACTATTGCGCGCTGTGAAAAGACGCGGTCAGGGTGCAGGCTGTCCAGCAAGAGCCGCGCCGTTTCCGGATGAGACTGCACAAAATCGGCGCAATGCCCATTGCTCAAATGTACCCGGATCCCCAGCGCGGACGCGGCCAAATCTACCGCCGTTTCGATAATGGTTTTCATGAAAGTTCCTCGTTATTACGTTTCTCGTTATTCGCGTGTCAAGGTTTTATCGGCGCGGGGGCGTAAGGATAGCCGGTATCGCCCGTCCCCGCGTAGGAATAGCGACCCGCCGCCCTGTCAAGCGTGGAGCGGCTGTTGTTGTAGTCGTACAGCCCATTGACGTAGTCGCTTTGCGCTTGATTTAGGGTTCGCTGGGCATCGCTGAGTTCGATAAGCGGCGAAATGCCCGCCTGCTTGGTCACGCCCGCGCTGTACCGCAGCCGTGCCAAACGATAGGCTTCGTCTGCCTGCGCGAGTTGCTGCCGTGCTGCCGACACCTTTTCCTGATTTTGGCGCAGGTTCAGATACGCCTGCCGCACTTCAAGAGTCACCGTGTCAATCTGCGTGCGGCGGTTCGTTTCCGCCATCGCAACCTGAGCGCGGGCCGTTCGCACCCGCCCGCGTGCCGCCCCGGAATCGAACAGCGGCAGATTGAGGGTCACGACCGCCGAACCGGTTTCTTTTTGGGCAAAAGCCGTCGCATTGGGGCTGTACGAATACTGGTAGCCCGCACTGAGGCTGGGCAAAAGCCCGCTTCGCGCAACCGTAATCCCTTTTTTCGCTGCCGCGATAGTGGCGTCCTCGCGCAGGATCTCGGCCCGTGTTCGCAGAGCCTCGTCCTTCAGGGCGTCGAACTCACCGTCGCCCCCCTCAATCGTGACCGGGTCGGACACGACAAAGTTCTGCGCCTGCCCCGCGCGCCCCGCGCCCGCATCGCCAAGTTTCTGGCCGGGCGTCCCGGTCAAACGATTCTCGTCGGCGGCTGCGGCGGGCTGCGGGGCGGGAAGAGGAACCGTGGAAACCGGTTCGGATGGAACCTCGACCGCCCCTTCCGTGGTCAGTTGAAGCCGTGTGGCGATGTCGATGCCCAGCGTGTTATTTAAGGTCGTTAATGACAAACTGAGCGTCGTGCGATTTTGAATCAGCGTGCGTCGGGCGGTTGCAACATCGGTTTGGGCGGAAAGCACGTCGTAGCGGGCCACAGTTCCCGCCGCGAGCCGCTGCGTGGCATCTTCCAAGCGATCCACGGAGTTTTGCAGATTGTTCTGAGCAACCGTAACCAGCGCCTGATTTCGCAAAACGTCGTAAAAGGCGTTTTTGGTATTCATCACGATTTCGTTACGCACGCGGTTCACATCGAGGCGTGCGGCGATTTCCTGAAACTGCGCCTGACGGGAAGCGGCCCGTAATTGCCCGGCAATATCAATCGGAAGGTTGAGCGATGCCGTGTACTGCGAATTATTTTGATTCTGCGTTGTAATCGGCTGCCCGCCCAGATTGGCGTTTTGCGCCTGATTGTAGCGCGTAAAGGTATATCCCGTTCCGAGCGTCGGGCCAAGTCCGGCGCGGGCGGTGGTTTTTTGCCCTTCGGTTTCGGACAAACTGGATACCGCAAGCGCCAAATCGCGGTTTGTGGACAGGGCAAGCGAAACCACGTCGTTTATCGTCAACGGCTTATCGCCAAGTCGGGCGCGCACCTCGTTTGCGGATGGCGAAAGGCGCAGTGCACGCTCACCCTTTGGCAGGGGAAGGGCCGGGGCCGGAAGCGGAGCCTGCTGGGTTACGGGCGGCGGGGCTGCCGCTGGGGCCGCTTCGGTTTGGGCTTGCGCTGGGGTGGTCGCGCAGGCGAAAAGCACGGCGGCAAGTATTCCGGTATTGAAGTTGACAGTATTTGGTTTCATCGTCGTTTTCCTTTCTTAATGCGCCGGGCCGGGAATCGTATCGGGCATCAGGGTGGCTTCCGGCTCGCGGACGAAGCGTGCCTTGAAACGGGCGAAAGCCTGCGTGAGGTCGTCCATCAGCGAATAAATTACCGGGGTGGCAACCAGCGTGAGAACAAGCGAAAGCGTTTGCCCCCCGACGATGATATTGCCGATGGAATGGTTGGTCGCCGCACCCACCCCGCTGGAAACCACGAGGGGCAGCATTCCCGCGACAAACGCCACCGTTGTCATCAGAATCGGGCGTAGGCGGTCGCGGCTCGCTGCAAGAATTGCCGCTTCGCGCTCCATCCCGCGCTCGCGCAGTTGGTTGGCATGATCGACCTGCAAAATCGAGTTCTTCTTAACCACGCCGAACAAAACCAAAATGCCGAGAAGCGAAAACAGGTTAAGCGAGCCACCCGTGACATACGTGGACAGCAGCGCGAACGGAACCGACAGCGGCAGGGCGAGCAGAATCGTGATCGGGTGAATCCACGACTCGAACTGCGCGGCCAAAATCAGGTACACGAATAAGAGCGACAGAAAAATCGAGGTTCCGAAAGCAGCAAAGGTTTTCACCATTTCTTTGCTGAAACCGCTGAATTGCCCTTGATATTGCGCGCCCAAATTGAGCGATTTGAACTGCTTCTCGACCTCGTCTTGAATCTGCTGCTGCGGCGCACCCGGCGTGACGTTGATGGAAATGGTTACCTGACGGGAACGGGCGTAGCGGTTGATGTTGGCGGGCGCGGTCGTTTCCGTAAACGACACGCCCTGATCGAGGGGCACTGTTTTCAGGCCGGACTTGGTGCTGGGAACCAGAAACAGGCTCAGACCTTCCTTGCTCCGCCGGTACTGGGACAGGGCGCGCAGGTTTACGTCGTACAAGCGCCCGTTTTCGGCGTAGTTGGAAACATTTTGGCCCGCGACCGCAATTTGAACCGTGCTTGCCAAATCCGAAGCGGAAACGCCCAGATCGGCGGCCTGATTTCGGTTGATAACGAGCCGAGTTTCCGGGTTTCCCGACGAGGCGGACGTGTCCACATCGGCAACACCGGGCACTTTTTGCATCGCGGCAACCATGCGATCCGACACCTCCTGCAATTTAACTAAGTCCGGGCCGGTAACAATATATTGAATCGCCGCCTGCGAGGCCCCTCCGCCAAAGGCGCTGGGCGCGGAAACCGAAACCGTTAGTCCCTGCGGAAAGCGCGGCAGGATTTCCGAGCGTACCCGCTGCATCAAGCTGGACTGCGTTTCACGGCTTTTACGATCCTTGATTTCCACCATTTGGGCCAGAATTTCGCCCTTGTTGACGGTTTTTTGCGCGTCCGACCCGACGGTCACGACCGTGAACCGAACATCGGGCAGTTTGCGAATTTCCGACGCGACTTGTTCCAAAAGGTCGCCGCTCGTTTGCAGGGACGTTCCTTCCGGGGTACGGATGGACACGACGAACTGGCTCTGGTCGTCTTCGGGAATAAACTCCTTGTTGACCACGATTAGGAGCGGAACGATGGATACAAAGGTAGCGACACACAGCACGACGACGACCCACCGGTGGCGCAGATTCCAGCGTAGCACGCGCTCATACAGCGTTTCGATGCGATGGAAAACGCCTTTTTTGGCGGGGTCGCCAGAAGGAGACGGATTTGGCTCCGCCGCATCGGCGTTTTTACGTTTCGCTTGCTTGTTTTTGGCGGTTTGCCGCAGCCAGCGGGCGGCAAGCATCGGCGTGAGCGTAAAGGCGACCAGCAGCGAAACCATGATAGCGAATGACATGGTCAAACCGAACGATTTCAAAAACCGCCCGACAATTCCCGACATAAACGCGACCGGCAGGAAAATAGCAACCAGCGAAAGCGTCGTCGCCAAAACCGCAAGCCCGATTTCCTCGGTTGCCTCGATAGCGGCCTGACGCGGCGTTTGGCCCTTTTCCTTGATAAAGCGGACGATATTTTCCAAAACGAGAATCGCGTCGTCAATCACGATACCGACCGACAGCGTGAGGGCAAGCAGAGTGATGGTATTGAGCGTAAAGCCCAGCGCCCAAATCAGCGTAAAGGTAGCGATAATAGAACTTGGAATCGCAAGGGCCGCGATAATGGTCGAGCGCCAGTCCCACAGAAAAACCAGTACGACGAGGGCCGCAAGGAAGGAACCCAGAATTAAGTGTTCCTCGACCGTGTGAACCGAGGCGTTGATGAAAATAGACTGGTCGAGCGTGATTTGCGTTTTATAGCCCTCGGGAAGTGTGGGCGTGATTTCGGCGAGCCGCTCCTTGATGCGCTCAATCACCGCGACCGAGTTGGCCCCGCTTTGTTTTCGCACCTGAATGAGTACGGCGTCCTGCCCGTTGAGCCGCGCAACCGATGCTGCTTCTTCTTCGGCATCGGAAACGTCGGCAACATCGCTCAAATGCACGGACTGCGAACCGCTTTGCGCGACAACCAGTGATTTCAGTGTATCCACGCTGTTATAGCGGCCCTCGGTTCGCACCGATACGCGGCGGGTTCCCTGCTCAAGCGCGCCGCCCGGAACTTCGACGTTTTGCGCGGCGAGCGCACTTTTAACCGTTACGGCGGAAAGGCTGTACGAGCGCAGCCGGTACGGGTCGAGGGTCACGTTGATTTGGCGCAGGCGTCCGCCGGTAATCGTTGCTTGTCCGACACCGCTGACCGACTCAAGGCGCGGACGCAAAGTTTTGTCGGCGTATTCGGTCAAGTTGCGCGTGGTTTCACCGGGCGCGGTCAGTGTAAAGTTGATGACCGGCGAACTGTCCGACGAAAACTTCTGCACGGTGGGCTGGTCGGCGTCGGTGGGAAGGTTGGGCAGGGCCAGATTGACCTTTGCCTGCACTTCCTGAAACGCGATGTCGCTGCTTTTTTCCAGATTGAACGAGATGGAGACGACGGAAATGCCTTCCGACGAAACCGACGAAATAGTGTCGATACCGGAAATCGTATTGACCTGTTTCTCGATTTCCTCGGTAACGGTTGTATCCACCTCCTCGGGGGCCGCGCCGCGCAATGTCGTGGTGACGGAGATCGTCGGAATATCCACGTCCGGGAAGCGATCCAACCCCAGTTGGAAGAACGAGTAGCCGCCCGCAACACAAAGCATCAAAATAATAACCGTTGCGAAAACCGGACGCAGAACGGAGATTTTAGCGAGCCATTGCATGATAGGTTCCTTTTGCCTTTACAGGCTCGCCGCCTGCGTCGTGGCGGGTTTGGAGGCCGCCGAAGCGGAAACGTTTTGACCGTCTTTGAGACTGCGCTGCCCCATAGTAATCACTTGGGCGTCGCGGCTAAGGCCGCTTACCTCCACCCACCCGCCGTCGGGGGACGGGTAGCCGGGCGTTATGCCGCGCTTGTGGGCAACGCCATTCTCGACCGTAAACACAACGTTTTTTCCACTTGCCGCGTCGGTCACAAGTGCCTCACGCGGGGCGAGAACGACGTTCCGATGTGCGCTGGTCGTGATTTGTCCCTGCGCGAACATTTGTGGACGCAGCGCGCCGTTGGAGTTGGGGAGCGTGACGCGGATCGGAAAGGAGCGTGTAGTGGATGAGCCTTCCGGGTAAATGCGGCTCACGGTTCCCTGCAATTTCCGACCGGGATAGGTGTCCACCTGTACCATGACCTGCTGACCGACCTTGACGCTGCCAAGCGCGGTATTCGGAACCGACGGCTCAAAATACACGCTGTCGAGCGCGATGACGTGAAGCAAAACCGTGTCCGATTTCACAATTTGGCCCGGCTCCCCGCTGCGGGCGGAAATGCGGCCCGCAATCGGTGCGCGCACGACCGTATCAGCGACGGCCTGACGGGCAATAGTCAGCGCGTTCCGTGCTTCCTGCACGGACGCCCGCGCGGCCCGTACATCGGCGCGTTTGACGGCATTTTGCGCCCGCTGGGCGAGTGCGGTGTCGAGGTCGGCCTTTCGGACAGCGTTGGTCGCCTGCGCGGCCCGCGCCTGACGCAGGGCTTCCTCGGCCTGACGCACCTGCTGGGTGGACTGCTCGACTTCCTGCCGACGGCTGCCCTTTTGCTGCAATTCCACGGCGGCGCGAGCCGAATTGAGATTTGCCTGCGCGACATCGCGTGCATTATGATACTGATCTATTTCGGCATCGGAAACGGCTCCGGCGGCATGAAGTTTTTCGTAGCGGCTTAAATCCGATTCGGCTTTTTTGAGGTTGGCCTGCGCGGACGTAAGGATGGCCTGCGTTTGTGTCCGCTCTTCGGGCCGTGCGCCTTCCCGAACGGTGGACTGGCTGGCCCGCGCACTGGCGAGGGCCGCTTCCGCCGAGCGCACCTGTGCGCTGGACGTTGCGACCTGCTGCTGGTAGGTGGCACGGGCCGAGGTTATCGCAGTTTCTGTGGTTTTTAATTGCTGCCCGTAGGCGGCCTCGGCCTGAGCGAGTTTGGCCTGCGCGGAGGCGACGGAGGCCTCATTGGAGCGAACCTGCGCCTCCAAATCCGTGGCATCGATGCGGGCGAGTACTTGCCCCGCAGAAACCGGCTCTCCCTGCCTGACCAGAACTTTAGCAAGGCGTCCGCCCTGTTTCGCGGATAAAGACACATCCTGCAAGGCGACCAGTGAACCGGTAACCAGTACCGTTTGGCTCACGTCGCCGACCTTGACCGATTGCGTGACAACCGGCGGTGCGGCTTTGGCTGCGGTCTCTTTTTTAGCTTTCTGCGCGTCGGCTTGCGTCGTTTTTTGCCCACACCCAGCAAGAACCGAAAGTGTAATTGCGCTGGATACGGCAAAAATGACGAACCTGCCGCTTGATGCGGGGGAACGTCGGGCTGCGATTTTTCGGCTCATACAATACTTCATTTTATTCGTAACTATCCTCTCACTCATTATCGTCATAACAAAGTGCTTGCTCACTCATTAAAAGAGCTATTTAAGAAGCGGGGCGTATGACCCCGCTTTTTGCCTGTCCGTGTCAGAACCAGTACATAACTACGCGGGTTTGGGCGCGATACCGTTCCAAAGAAGACCGATAACGCCTTGCGCAAACGCTTGAGGGGCGTCGGGCACGGTGATTTGAATTTGTTTCGTCATGGTTCGCATCGTGTAGTCCACAACCGCACCAAGAATGACATGGGTTAGCGTTTCGCTGTCACAGCGGCACAAACGGCCTAACTCGATTTCGCGCCCTAAATACGTGCTTAAAACCTGAACATCACGGCGGTGCAATTCTCCCATAAAATTATGGTCGCCTTTGACGGTGGGATGACCCATTAGGGCAAAAACACGGGGCATGGTTTCCAGCATGAAAAGGAGGATGCCGCCCGCAACTAATGCCATATTTTCTTTCACGTCGCCCACCCCCACCAATTCTTCGCTTAGTTCGTGCCATGCGGGCGGGGAGGCAATGTCAAGGGCAGCAAGGAAAAGTCCCTCTTTGGTTTGAAATCGTTTGAAAATAGTCCCTTCGGAAATACCGGCTCGGCGCGCAATTTTGGCGGTCTGCGCCCCAAAGCCCTCTTTGAGAAAAACGGCCCGTGCCGCGTCGAGAATTTGTTCGTCGGTGATCGTAATAGGTCGAGTCATCATTCGCCCTGCCTGTTTTTAATTGAGAGGTTACTCATTATCTATTGTGTAGACGGTTTCCTATCCCTAAATTTCCACCCTTAGCGTAAAAAAGGAAAATATATTCCGCGCATGGCGGCATTTCTCGCAATGGCCGTATGTGATGCGTCTTTTAGCCCTGTTTTAGCCCTGCGGCAGGCGCTGCCGCACATCACGGTCACCTGTGAACAAACGAAGACAGGTTCGAGTTGCACCGGGGACGCTCCGATGTAGACGGCGACCGACTAACGCTTCATTATTCGGCACAAGCCCAATGAGTTCCCTCAAAAGAATGGGGAGAACTACAGAATTTTGCGTGGATTAGCTCAGATACGTTTTGGGCAACCCTTACACCCGCCGCTCGGCCCCTGTATGAGCGGCTATGTACCGCACAACGCACGTCGGATGCAACAAGCCACATTAAGAAAGCGGCTTTCGGAGGGGAAACCTTATAAAGGCACATTGGAAACAAAAGCCATCACGGGAAATCGCCGCGCCGTTGGTCTGCTGCATGGTGTCCGTTGATGATTTAATAATCGAGGCAAACGCTATCGAGGCGAAGGTATCAACGGTCTGCGCAGCAAAGAAGGGCGCGGCAGGCCAGCTATACGGTAAAAAGATACGGACTTGGAAGCGATTCATGCAATAAGCGCGTAAGAAGAACGCGCCGCTACGCATAATCCATGATGCGGGGCAGTTCGTCGCGGGTCAAAACACGCTCATGGTGGTAGGCGTACCGCAGGGCGACGGGGTCGTGGTTCGTTACGTGCCCGGTATGCCACAACATCCACCACAGCCACGGAACGTTTTTGGCAAAACATTCGTCCGGGTCGGGAACCGTGCCGCATTCATGGTACATAATGGGCGTTTGGGTTCCGTGAATGACTTGGAGTTGATCAAACAAATTCTGCTGAATTCCGCGCCCATACGTGTCGCCACCCGCCAAATCGTAATACGCCTTGCCGGGATTATAGTCAGGTTTGGGGTCGCCGGTGTGGCACAGCACCCAAATCAGGTTGGTCAGTTTTCGCTCATGGGCGAAATAGTCGAACAACGTGCGCCACAAACGGACGAAAAGCGCGCCGCCATCTTTGCCGTACCAGAACCAGTTCCCATCACACTCATGCAAAGGACGCCATAAAATGGGCACGTGGGCATCGCGCAGTTCGGTTAAATGATCCGCGATGCGGGCCATGTCGGCCCAAAGGTCGGCATGCTCCGGCGTGCCGTCCTCAAAGCAGCGGGCGACCTCGATGGACAATTTGCTCTGCTCGTAGCCTTCGCCTTTAGTCGGCGCACCCCAGTGCCACATAATCGTGGGAATACCGCCTGCCTGCCACCACTCGGTCGCCAGCCGGTTCTCGTTCTGGTTATCCCGCTCGTGGATGTAATCCTGACCACGAAGGGCGGGAAACTTCCCTGTGATGTCGTGAATGGCTTGTATTTCGTCGATGTTTCCCCACGGACACCACATCTGACCGGACAGCGTTTTTTTGCCGTAGAGGGAATACAAATAGTTGAGCAGGGCGCGGGCTTCCGCCGACGCGCCCGGCGTTACAGGAGCCACAACAGGAGCCATAAGCGGTTTGCGCGCGCCCGCTCCATCAGCCGATATTTGGTTTGCCATAGTGTTACATTACCCTTTATCCGCCTCAGTCGTGACTTTGAGCAAAACGGTTTGATACGCTTCAACACGTCGCGTCAGCTTTTCGGTGAAGTCCGCGATATCCTTGTTCATCCACAAATCGCGGGCGGTTTCGGGAAATGTATCCAGCAGGCCCAAATCCCGCGCGGTGACGGTTACGTCGCCGCCTGATGTCCCCCCCGTTGATAAGCGCGACCGCGACCGAACCGTCACTTGGCGGCTCGCGCCATATTACCCGCAGTGACCGTTACAGATTGCTGCAAAATCGCTGCGCTGCGTATCCGCAAGCGCCTTTGCGATCCGGTATTTTTTGTCAGTTTCTGCCAGAAGGGGTAGCTGTTGTCGTGGTGGTTTGTAGGGCAGGTGACGTTTGGGGACGTTGCTGTACCTGCACGAGATCCGAACGAAGGAAGGGCGCTCCAACAAAAAGAGGGGCAAGCGCTGTAGGCGACAAAGGGCGGTGTATACTTCCTAAAGCCACAACGAAAAAGGTTTTCATTTTAGTATGTCTGCTTGACAGATTTAAAAATGAGGTGGTACTATTTTAGACACATGATGAAACGGTCAGTTAAGCACACTGAACGCTTAATCACGCTGCGACTGTAGGCAGAGGAGCCGAAAAAGTCAGGTGAGCAACAGAATCCCTTCCCAAAAAACGAGCGCGATTGGGCTTCGTCAGGTGGCGGAGCGTGCCGGAATTAGTGTTGCCACCGCATCGGCGGTTCTCAGTTCAACGCGCTCCAACACGCGCGTTTCCGAGCAAACCCGCGAGCGCGTACTACAAACGGCCCGCGAACTCCATTACCACCCCAACGCGCTTGCCCGCGCTTTGACCGGGCAGCCCACGCGAACCATCGGCGTGCTTTTCGGGCTGGAGCGGGCGTCCGTTGCCGTGGCGAACCCCTATATTTTCACCCTTCTGCAAGGCATTGTCGCGTGTGCCGCTGAATCCGGCTACAACGTCACGCTGTTTACCGAACCATGGCATGGTGCGGCCCGCTCGTCCGGGAGTGTCCGTGACGGGCGCACCGATGGCGTGGTCGTTATAGCCCCCACCACGGATTCCGACATCATTTCCAGCCTTGTTGCGTTCGGCATTCCCGTCGTATCCGTTGCAACACCAAGGGAGGCGAGTTTAGCCCCATCCGTGGATGTGGATAACGCGCAAGGGGCGCGTTTGGCAACCGAACACCTTTTATCGCTGGGGCACACGCGCATCGCCCATCTAACCGGAGATTTGGTGCTTCGCAGTGGGGTGGAGCGGCGGGACGCTTTTTTGAATGCGATGGCGACGGCGGGTGTGCCGGTTCCGTCTCACTTTGTTTTGCCCGGCGTGTACACGCCACAATCCGGGCGGGAGCGAGCCGCTGCACTTTTGGCACAATCCGACCTGCCCACCGCAATATTTGCCGCAAGCGACGAAATAGCGCAGGGGGTTCTCGAAGCAGCCCGTGAAAAAAACATCCCCGTTCCTAATCAGCTTTCCGTAGTTGGCTTTAACGATCTGCCTCAGGGAGCGCAAAGCGACCTGCCCCTCACGACTATACGTCAGCCGCTAACCAAAATCGGAACGGAAGCGGCCCGTTTGCTTTTGCAGATCGTGAAGGCGGAGCCGCCGCCTTCCGAAGCACATCTATTCGCACCAGAACTGGTGGTGCGAGCGTCCACTGCCCCGCCGCCCGTTCCTTCATAACCTATCGCATTCTGTCAGCGTTGCTTATCGTCCATCGAGGGCCGTCCCTCACCGTTACCGCAAAGAGGCCAAACATGAAAATCGGTTTGTTATTACCCGCCGTGGGGTCAGGCGCATCTCGCGTCAAAAAAGCCTTCACCTTGATTGAATTGCTTGTCGTCATCGCCATCATCGCCATTCTTGCGGCGATACTTTTCCCTGTATTTGCTCAAGCCCGCGAAAAAGCCCGGCAAACCGCATGTTTGTCCAATACCAAGCAAATCGGGCTTGGTATTTATCAGTATGTTCAAGATTATGACGAAGTTTTGCCGATGGGCGGCTGGGGCAACGGGCCGACGTATGGAGGCCGATGGTTCCGCGACATTTACCCCTACGTGAAAAACGTCGGAGTTTCCACGTGTCCCAGCGAAACCGACGATAAAATCGGCGCAAATGCTACCTATTTCCGTCCCACGCTGGCGGTTTTCCCACGGTTTTCGGGCGATACGGAACGACTGCCGCAAAGCCCGGGGGGCTATGGCATCAATACGAACTTAGTCGGCTATCCCTATGCGGCGACGGAAGGAGCCGTGCAAAGCAAAGACAACACCAAGACATTGGCCGACATCAAAGATAGCGCGGGCACATTTTTGGTTTGTGAAACCACGTGGTTTACCGGCGACATCGCAACCATAAACGACCCCGTTAAGTGGCTTAAATACCCTTACCGTGGCACGGACTGGCAGGTTACGCCGCCCACGGACGTTACGTGTTCGACAACCAGTCAAGCATGGTATTCAAGCGCGACAAATACTAACTATTTACGCCGCCCTGCCGCCCGTCACAATGGCGGTTTGAATGTCATTTATTGCGATGGGCACGCCAAATGGAGCAAAGCCGAACAATTTCTTGGGCCGCTTTCCGCAACCGAGCACGGCTGGGCTTGCGGCGACCCGCGCAACTCATGGGATTTGCAATAGTTATGGCCTTTACTCTTGATATGTTTTTTGCGCGCAAGCAGAACCGAATTTCGGTTCCGCTTGCCGCCCTGTTTGCCGGTTTGCTT
>CAXTBP010000042.1:0-33600 GCA_964241985.1 uncultured Armatimonadaceae bacterium
CGTCAAATGCGTGACGGTTGCGATGCCGTAGCGGAACGGCATTCGCGTGGACAAATCCGTGCGAAAGATGCGGCCCGATTGGATTTGTATCCGGCCCGCCATTTTTAGCCCGACTTCTTTCGGCGCGAAACCGCGAGCGCGACGCCCAACACCGCAAGGCTCGCGCCCGCAATCGCCGCGCCGGTTACGAGAGAGCGCGTCTGGTTTTGCGTAGGAGCGGCGGGGGCGTCGCTTTGCGGGCGAAAAAGGCGGGCGGTGATGCGGGCAAGCGGCGCGCGCGGCATAATCCGCGCCCCGAACGTGCCAAAATAGTTCGCGGTTCCGACGACATGGTACGAGGCGTTCACGTCGAGGGCGTGGCACGCGGCGAGGGCGACTTCGCGGGGCGTACTGCGGGGCGATGCTTCAAAGGCGCGGTCAACGTTCAAACCATCGGCAAAATGCGATTCCGTGTTGCCGGGGCAAAGGCAGACGATGCGAATATCCGAACCCGGCTTTAGGTCTTGCGCTTCGGCCCACAACGCTTCGGAGAACGAAAGCACGAACGCTTTGGTCGCGCCGTAGGTCGCCATAAACGGCACGGGCTGAAAGGCGGCGGTTGACGCGACATTGATAACACCGCCGCGCTTTTGCGCGAGCATCGCGGGCAAAAATAAATGCGTCAACTTAACAACGGCATCTATATTGACGGCAACCATACCCGCGTCTTTTTCGAGCGCGACGCTTTCAAACGCGCCGGTCGCGCCGAAGCCTGCGTTGTTGACAAGCAAATCAATCGTCAAACCGCGCCGGGTGGTTTCGCTCCAAATCTGCTGCGGGGCGTCCGCCTGCGATAAATCGGCCTGAATAACTTCCACGCGCACATCGGGACGAGATGCTTTGAGTTCGCGGCTCAAAGCGTCCAGTTCGTCTTGGGCGCGTGCGGTCAGAACAAGGGCGGCGACCCCACGCTCACATAAAACGCGGGCGATTTCGGCTCCGATGCCGCGCGACGCGCCCGTGATGAGAGCCGCGCTTTCGTGATAAGCGAAGTGGTTTGACATAATGTTTTACGACTGCGAGGAAAGCCGCCCGCCGGTGAATTCGAGGCTAGCGCCGGTCACGAACGAACTGTCGGCCCACGAGGCGAGGAAGGCATAGGCGGGGGCCAGTTCTTCGGGCTGCCCGGCGCGACCAAGCGCGACTTCGTGTCCGAACTGCGCGACTTCCTCGCTGGGCATCGTCGCGGGAATGGCGGGCGTCCACACCGGGCCGGGCGCGACGCAGTTGACGCGAATGCCTTTTTCGCCCAGCGACAGGGCCAACGATTTAGTGAACGTGTGAATGGCGGCTTTGGTCGAAGCGTAGTCAATCAAAATTTCGAGACCGGTGAAGCCAACGACCGAACCCGTGTTAATAATCGTGTCGAATTTTTTGAGGTGCGGGAGGGCTGCCTGCGCCATGAACATATAGCCCAAAATGTTCGTGTCGAACGTACGCCGCAGTTGCTCTTCGGTAATGTCCAGAAAGTCTTTTTGCGCCATTTGGTAGGCGGCGTTGTTGACCAAAATGTTGAGGCCGCCGAACCGATCCACGGTTTGTTTGACGGCGTCCAAACACGCGGCCTTGTCGCGCACATCGGCCTTGATAATCAGGCACGTTTGCCCGGCCTCAGCGACCATGCGGCGCGTTTCTTCGGCGTCCGAATCTTCGGCAAGATATACAATGGCGACATTCGCACCTTCTTTGGCGAATGCAACCGCGACCGCACGCCCAATACCGGAATCCGCGCCGGTAATCAAGGCTACTTTGCCGACCAGTTTTTGCGCGGGCCGGTACTGCGACAAGTCCGAATCCGGTTGGGGATTCATGTCGCTTTGGTTGGCGGGAAAGGGCAGTTTGTCGCCGGTCAAATCGTCGGGGGTAGGGCGCGGCTCGCCCTGTTCCATGTTCGGCATAGTAAAAAAGGTGCTTTCTAAGCGGGTAAAGCAAGGGTAGTAAGAAGGGTTTCAAGGGCGGCGGTGACGGCCTGCGCGGCCTCAAACGGGAGCAGATGCCCCGCGCCCGGCACGCTTTGTCCGGTCGCGTTCGCCAACTTCGCTATTGTTTCGCGTTGCTGCACGTCGGGTGCGATTACGGGATCGCGCTCGCCAAACAAAACCGTTACCGGAATGGCTATACCCGCAACAAGGACGGAAATATCTTCTTGACTGCCCTCGTTTTGCCAAGCATCCCACGCGGGTTTGGTGACGCGCAAATTGTCGTCCACGAACCGCTGCCGCAATTCAGGCGCGACGGGTAAGACGGCGGCCTTGTCGAACATGGTTTCCATCGCGTCGCGCTTGCCCCAACTGTCGTTGGTTTCGCGCTTTTCGTCGTCCGTCATGGCTTGACCGGACGGCGGCGAAGGCGCAAGCAACAGTAACTGCTCGACCGTCAAATTTTCGCCCGGTGCGGCGGCAAGGGCGAGCGCGATTTTGCCGCCCATCGAGTGCCCGACGAGAATGCACTGTTCGACGCCCATATTTTGCAGCAACTTGCGCACGTCACCCGCCATGTCGTCCACGCTGTGCGCGTTCGCAACGTCGGGGCTGTCGCCGTGTCCGCGCAAATCGGGAGCGATACAGCGGAAGCGACCCGAAAAATGATTGATCGTTTCCAGCCATTCCCGCGACGATCCGCCGAAATAATGCAGAAAAACGACGGCGAAACCCGCGCCCGCGTTGCTTTCGGCGGGAACGCCCGAATCACGCGCGTAAAGGCTGAACGTCGAGGTCTGCGGGCTGGGCGATGAGGCCGTTTCCGTTTGCGGATCCATTTATCGCTCCGCTCCCATCGGTGTCGGGCATTTGCTCGTCCTTGAATTGGGCTTGGTACAATCGGGCATACAAACCGTTTCTTTCTAACAACTCGTCGTGGGTTCCGCGCTCCACGATGCGGCCCGCTTCCATGACCAAAATCAGGTCGGCGGCTAAAATCGTGGACAAGCGGTGCGCGATAGCGAACGTCGTGCGGCCCACGGACAATCGCGCGAGGGCGTCTTGAATAAGCCGCTCGCTTTGCGTGTCCAAAGCCGATGTCGCCTCGTCCAAGACGAGAATACGCGGGTTTTTCAAAATCGCGCGGGCGATGGCGATGCGCTGTTTTTCGCCGCCGGACAACTTATACCCACGCTCGCCGACAACCGTATCGTAGCCTTCGGGCAGGCCTGCGATATGGTCGTGAATGGCTGCGCTGCGAGCCGCTTTGATGAGTTCCTCGTCGGTCGCGTCGGGGCGTCCATAGCGCAGATTTTCGCGGATTGTATCATGGACGAGGTAGGTTTCCTGCGTCACCACGCCGACAATTTGGCCCATGCTTTCCAGTTTAATGTGCTTTAGGTCGGTTCCGTCCAACAAAACGCGGCCCGCATCCGGGTCGTACAAGCGGGGAATGAGGTACGTGAGCGTCGTTTTGCCCGCACCCGACGGGCCGACAAGCGCGACGAGTTGACCGGGGAGCGCGTCGAAACTAATGTCGGACAGAGTATTGGCTTCGGCCTCATAAGAAAACGAAACCCCGACCATCGACACCGCGCCTTTTACGTCCTGCGGCGAAATCGACACGGCGTCCGGCGCGTCTACGATGTCCTGCTTCAAATCCAGATACTCGAAAATGCGGTCGAACAAGGCGAACGCGCTCGTTACGTCCACCTGAACATTAAGTAAACTCGTCAGCGGGAAAAACAAACGGCCCTGCAAGGCCGTAAAGGCAACGATACTTCCCAGCGTCAGGCCGGTTTCGCCCCGGCCCACAATCAAGTAGCCTGCCAGCCAGTACACGCCGACGGGCGTCAAAGAAAACGTCAAGCCGATTAGGTTGAAAAAATAGCGCATAATCATCGCCATTTTGACATTGGTTGTGGTTAAAGCATCGTTTTCTTTTTGGAATCGGCCCAAAGTCAACTGTTGCCGCCCCGATGTTTTCGTAAGTAATACGCCCGAAACCGACAGCGTTTCTTGCATCGTCGCCGACAAGTCCGCGTTCTGCTCGGCGGAAACTTTGCGAACGCCGCTCGCATAAACGCCGATGCGCGACGCGAGAAACGCGAAAATCGGGAGCAAGCCGACGGAAAGGAGTGTAAGCCGCCAGTCCAGCAAAAACATGGCGACGAGCGTGGACAAAACCGTGGCGACGTTGCTCAGCACGTTGGCGAGCGTATCGGACAAAACGCCCTGTACGCCGCCCACGTCGTTGATTAAGCGCGACTGAATTTCGCCCGTCCGCGTACCGGTAAAAAAGCGCAGGCTCATCCCTTGCAAATGGGCGTACAATCGCTCGCGCAAATCCCGCATAATCCGCTGCCCGACCAGCACGGACAAATAGCCGTAGCCGAGCGCGAAGCCCGTACTGCCAATCGTGGCGAGAATGGTGTAAACCGAGTACCGGGCAATCGTGTCCAATTCACGCCCGGTCAGCCCTTTGTCGATAATGACGCGCAAAAAATACGGCGGCAACAACCCCAGCCCCGCCGACAAAAGCACGGCGACGGCAATCAGCACGAGGCGCGGCGTGTACGGAACGAACGAGGCCGCGACCCGTTTGGGCGTGTCTTTTTTAATCGGTTTTTTCGGCCCGCCCATCATGCGTCCGCCGCCAAATGCCATTGGTTTTTCTTTCTTTAATAACGCGCCAACGTGAGATAGGCGTTTTAGACCGGCGGGTAAATCCGCGGTCTATGAAGAGGCAAAGCCCGCCTGCGCGGGCTGAATGCCGATGATTGGCAGATTTCTCGTTTGAACGCAAACCTTCCAAATATGAGCCGACGCAGGTCGGCTTTGCCTCTTCGTAGACCGCGGATTTACCCGCCGGTCAAACCCCGCTGATTTTCCGGCTTTGGGTGGTCGCTACGGTCAAACGGACGGCCTAAATCCCAACGACCGAGTTGCGCAGCGTGCCGACACCCTCGACGGTCGCTTCCACTACGTCGCCGGGTTTCAGCGCGCCGATGCCGGACGGTGTGCCGGTGGGAATCACGTCGCCGGGTTCGAGGGCGAACCATTTGCTCAAAAAGGCTATGAGGGTCGGAATACGGTAGACCATGTTCGATGTCGTGTCGTTTTGCTTGGTTTCGCCGTTGACGGTGAGCGAGATTTTGAGGTTGTGCGGGTCGGAAACCTCGTCAGCGGTGACGAGGTGCGGGCCGAGCGGGCCGGACGTATCGAACGATTTGGAGCGGAACCACGGATGCTTGCGGGCTTGATCCGCCCGCTGCTGCGTTCGGGCCGTCACGTCGTTGAACACGGAATATCCGACGACATGGTTCATCGCGTCTTCTTCGGAAATGTTTTTGCCGCCCTTGCCGATAACGACAAGGAGTTCCGCCTCATAATCGACCTGCCCGATCCAGTCGGGGATTTCGATGTTAGCGTCCGGCCCAATAACCGACTGCGACGCTTTGAGAAACACGATGGGTTCTTCAAAAACATCGGCCCCCGATTCTTTGGCGTGTTCGGCGTAGTTGCGGCCAATCGCCAAAATGCGCGTCGGGCGTGGAATAGGGGCGATGAGCGGGGAACCTGCGGGACGGACGAACGATTGCCATGTTTCCTCGTCAATCGCGGTTTTGGCTTGTGCGAGCATATCGCCCAGATCGTTTTTGAGCATCGCGCAGCCGATGGGGGGCAGATGCTGCATTTGGAGAAGCGCGTCGGTGGCTTCGCGGGGCAAGGTGCGCGCCCACGCGCCAATCACGCCCCAAATATCTAATAGTGTATTGTCGTCTTGAACTAAAGCGGCGGAGCCGTGCAGGCTTGAATTGTTATTACCGCGCGCGTTCTTCAAATTAGCGAACCGCATAAACCAAAAATCCCTTCGGAAACGGGCCGCGCTTCGTTGTATTCATGAAGCCGCGCCCGTTTCTTTCAGGATACCCTAAACCCTTGCGGGCGGGTTCTCGCGTGCAGAGCGATAGATTATCTCCAAGTCCTTGACGGTTGGAAATACCGACGTGTGTTCCTCATTTTTTATTGTTTTGTGGGATGACCGAAAAGTCGTTCAGTTAGGCGACATCCATCGCGCGCTTTGCGGTAAGCCGTTTGCGGCGGGTGCGGACAACAAGCGCGGGAAGTACGGGGCCGAACGCGAGCATAAGCGCGCCCGCGCCGGGTTCGGGCGCGGCGGCAGCGGGGCCACTAAAACCCGCGACCGACTGTGACACGATCACATCGCCCGCGTTGATACCGCTCAAAACGGTTAAATGCAAGGCGTTCGTCGTAAGAGAATTGCCGTTTTGTATTTGCTCGTTAATCACCAATTTGGCGACGCCCGCAACGGTCACAGTTTGGTTCACCGACCCGTCAACCGTGATGCTGTTGCCGTTAAAGAACAGGTTCGTGATTGTCGTGCTACCGAGGGCCGATGAAAATAGACCCGCCGTGGTGGTCGAACTGACCGTGTCGGCGGTCAGCAGTGAGTTGCCCAGCGCAAGCGGAGGAAACAAATTCAAACCGTCTACGCTCGCTGAACTGAGCACATTCGTGACGGCGTTTAGCGGCGACCCTTGCGTACTGGCGGTGATAAGCCCCGTCGTCACATAGCCCTGACCCGCCAGCGCATTCACTGAGGCGACGCTTGCGGACTGCTGTGCCCCGCTTGCGGGCAGCGGGTTGGTTTGCGCGAAATTCAACGACACCAAACTCAGCAGGCTAACCTGCAACCCTGCGGCGCTCCCCACCGGCGTTTGGGCAGAAGCCGTGCGCTGGCCTAAGCCAGCCGCTCCCAAAACGAGCAACGCTGCTCCGGCGGCGCGCGCAATCGTTGCAACACGCCCTCCTTTGCGCAGATTAATCCTTTTTCTCTTCATGCTTCAACCTTTCCAGCCTTGTATTTATGCTTGGTTGTCAAGTCTTAAATACAAAAGGCTGCATGGCTTAATAATGGCACGAAAAGAGGGGCCGCGTTATAGGTCAAAACAGCGGTTAGCCCGCCTTTATACTGTGTAAAAAGACGACAAAACGAGCGAAAAGTTAGTCGGGAAAAGCGGCAGGTTTAGGTCGTGTAAAACCTATCCTTTTTATGCGTGAAATCCTACGGTCGGTTGGTATTTAACCGAGAGAAATGATGGTACATAACAGGCAGCACCCATCATTTAGTGGTATAGCAATAGCAAGCGAGCTATCTCATAATTGAGGCGGTGCGTGCGTGCGCGGATGCGTCCCTTAGCAGGGAGAACGGGAGAAGGGTAAATGGACACAGCGTTGCCTGTGGTGCGCGTAATCGGGCCAACCGCATTGGCCCGAGCGATGGAAGCGGTGCTAAGTGAAAAAGGTGTGCCGATCTCAAACGGTGCGGCAAGCGTACTGCTTTTACTGCCCCCGGGGAGTAAGTGCGGCATGGAGGGAAACGGCCCCTATGATTTGAAAGGCGTAAAGAACCTCGGAAAAGGCTGCGTCGTGGTTCGCATGGCAAGTGATCTGACGAGCGTGGAAGAACGGTCAGTTTGTTATCCGCCCGGCGTACACGTTCGCGCCCTCGTGAGCGTGGAAGACCCCATCGTTTGCGTGCTGGAGGCTCTGATGGCCGTGGCGCGCCGCGAGGCGTACTGCTCCCCCCGACTTTTGCCCGGCCTGCTTCGGTTTCTGCATGACCCCGACGGCAGCATTCGCAACAGCGTTCCTATCGAGCGAATGGTTTCAAACGGGGTTTTGTCATTCCGCGAAACCGAAGTCGCCCGCGCCGCCGCACAGGGCTTGAGTAACGAGGAAATCGCTCGCTCGCTGCATATCAGCGTGGCGACCGTGAAGTTTCACTTGTCGCGCGTTTTCCAAAAGCTGGGCGTGTCACGGCGCAGCCAAATTGGGGCTTTTTTGCACGACTAAAATTCGCGGTAAAATCGCTCTCACCGTATTTAAACCACCTATACCAAAGGCGAACAAGTAGGGGAGAAAAAACAAGTCGACAACTAACCGATTTATTTCCGACCTATCCGCCAAAAAATAGGCACAAAAATAAGCCTGCTCGCTTAATTAAAGCGAGCAGGCTTAGTATTAATTTCAGCCGGTGAAATTACGAGTGGTTGACGACCTTGCCGGTTTTGTCATCCACGGTGTCGCCGGTGACGGCGTCAACGACTTTTTCGCCGATTCCGCGCGTGTCGGGCGTGCCGTCATTTGCGACCCCGCCGGTTTTGAGCGACGGCGTCGTTTCGCCAAGGCCCGTTTCCTGCGAAACGCCCGTTCCCACGCCGCTGCCTGCCGCACCGCTCAACGTGTTATGGTATACGGTTCTGCCGGTTTTGTCGTCGGTCGCATCGCCGGTTACGGCGTCGGCGGTTTTTTCCAAAAGGCCGCGCGTGTCGGGTGTTCCGTCATTGGCATAGCCGCCGGTTTGCACGCCGGGAACGCCGTTACCAACCGTGCCGGGCGTCGTGTCGTAGGCGGTTGTGCCCGTCGTGCCGTAGGTAGTGTCAGTCGTCGCGTAGGCGGTATCGTTCACGTCGGTGGTCGCTCCGCCGCCAATGCCGGAAATGGTGTTGTCGTTGTCAACCGCGTCCACGGCGGCAACGGCTGCGCCGGAAGCGACTGCGCCCGCAACGCCGCCGATGATCGCGCCTGCAACGAGGCCGAGGGGGCCAGCCGCCGCGCCCGCGATTGCGCCGGTTACCGCGCCGCCCACACCGCCGAGCTGCGCGCCTTTTTTGGCGTCGTCGTTGGGGTTGTCATCGATACCGTGCTGGATGCCGTCGTCGCCGGTCACGGTCGTGGTCGCATTGGTGGAAACGGGTTCGTACACTGTGTCTGCCATTTGGTTTTTAAGTCCTCTCGCCTATTCGGGGCTAACGAAGTTGGTTGCCCTTGTTTGGCACAAAACGGGTTTACCCCGGCCCCGCCCGCTATAAACTCGTATTTACACCGGTTGATTTTACGGCTGCGAAAATAGTTTTCTCCCAATTATCGAATAGTTTTAATGGCAGCGCAGTGTTTTTATTTGCTATTAGTAATTTTTTAGAAGTATAAATATGTCATTTTAATAATAGAATTAATTTATTGTTTATCAAAATTGATTGATTAATGTTAAAAAATGGTACAAAGTATACAAAGAACCGCGAGTACACCGTTTCGTCCTCGCACTCAGATAGACAGCCGCTAACTGCGGCTTTTGTTTTCACAGAAGAAAGGAGGGTGACTTTTATGTCCCCTTCATCGAATACGCCGCAAAAGCGTCATTCTCCCCGTGCCTTTACCTTGATCGAACTCCTTGTAGTGATAGCCATTATCGCCATTTTGGCCGCGATTTTGTTCCCCGTGTTTGCCCAAGCCCGCGAAAAAGCGCGTGCGACCTCGTGTTTGTCCAACATGAAGCAGATTGGTCTCGGTATTGTTCAGTATCAGCAAGACTACGACGAAACCAACCCGGGCGGTCTCAGCGGTTACGGCGGGGGTAGTGGTTATGCCGGACAAATTTACCCGTATGTGAAAAGTACGCAGGTGTTCAAATGTCCCAGCGATCCTACCGTCACGAACTTTCGCACTTCTTCCTATGCAGTGAATGCCAATGCTGCGGGTGGAAACGCGGATACCGGCTGTAATGGCTACGGGGTTGGGCTTCCTATAGCTTCCTACATATCGCCCTCGAAAACCGTACTTTTATTTGAAGTCGTCAACAACGACTATTACAACATTGACACCGAGGTTTTGCCGACCGGCGCGCAAGGCGGTACGTTTGGCGGCTGCGGCGGCTCTCCGTCGGGTAACGGACTTGGCGGCGCTTATTCGCCAAACGGCTACAACTCACCTAATGCCGCCTCAGCAACGGTTGGCCCCAGCCCCGGCAAAACCATGCAGTATGCAACGGGCGTTATGAACGGCATAACCAGCAACGCCGGTTCTTATTTTGACGTGAAAGGGCGGCATCAGGGCGGTTCCAACTTTTTGCTCGCCGATACCCACGCCAAGTTCTTTCAGCCCAAATCCGTGTCGCCCGGCAGCAGTGCGGGCTTGGAAACCGACAAGCAGGTTGACAATAACCGGGCGGCAGGAACGTCCGGCTCATTTGCCGATGGTACGTCGCAGCCCGCCGCGACGTTTAGCCTCAAGTAAGGTTTTTAACTATATGCCAGCAATAAAAACAACCGCGCTTCGCGCTCCTTTGATTTGCGCTGCTGCCTTTACTGTTTTAGCCCTCGCCTGCGCGGGCTGTAATAAAGGGCCGGGCGCTCCGGGGTCTCCGACGGACACCGCAAAAAGCCAGCAGGAGGGCGCGCGGGTAGCCGCAGGACAAGCGGCGCATGCGCAGCAGGTGGGTGTAAATCAGCCTCCACCACCAAGCGTCCCTCGCGGCGCGCCCGTCGGTGCGCCCATCGCCCCGCACTAACAGAAAAAGCCCCGTATCATGCGGGGCTTTTTTTGTGGCATTAATAGAATCAATGGGTCGCGCCTCAAAGTACACACGACGTGGCAAACGAACCACAAACAAAAATCGCCTTGTTAAATTTGCCATCACGCAATTCAGTCAATGAGAAACTTGGAATGCAGTCTCATTCGTTTAATGTACTACCACAAAAAAGTTTGAATATAGTTGATGAAATGTTTCACTAAACCGAAAAAGGTGGTATTATCCAGAGCAAGATTAGTGAACACAGCGTTTTGTGTTTTCGTCTTTACTCGTAGAAGAGCCGCGAACTGCGGCGTGTTTCTTTCACAGAAGAAAGGAGGGTGACTTTCATGTCGCCTTCATCAATGGCGCCCAACCGGCGCGGCGCGTTGCGCGCTTTTACTCTCATCGAACTCTTAGTCGTTATCGCCATCATTGCCATTTTGGCGGCGATTCTTTTCCCGGTGTTCGCCCAAGCCCGTGAAAAAGCGCGACAAAGCACCTGCTTATCCAACGAAAAGCAGATGTCGCTGGCAACCATGCAGTATGTGCAAGACTACGACGAGGCATTTCCTCGTATGCAACTTGAAAATACGCCTGCTCCGCGCCAGTCGTGGGCAACTATTACGTGGCAGGATTTGATCGGCCCCTACGTCAAAAACGGCACGTTTAGTGTTACTTGGGCTTCCACCAACAACACACCCGTAACGATGACGGGTGGACAGATTTGGCTTTGCCCCAGCCAACCGGATGCGGACGCCCGCACCGTTTACGGTGGAAACGATTCGATCTTTACCTATGAAGTGCAGCAGGAAACCCACGATCCTGCCAAACCGTTTCCGCCAACGACCCTTGCGCAACTTCGCGCGCCTGCGGATATGGTGCTGATTACCGAAAACGGGGAAATAGACGCCTACGACGGTATTGGTACACCGGCCACCCAATCAGATCCGTATTGGCAATGTGGAAACACGTGGCAGTGCAGCGGCCCGGGTTCCGGCGCACAATGGGATAAGGACGTTCCCGGTGCAACCACACCGGCATTTAGCGCGTTTCCTTTTCAGGCCATGCCTCGCTACCGACACAATGGTGTATCCAACATAGCCTATGCCGATGGTCACGTCAAAGCGATGCAAAAAGGGCAGTTAAACTGGTGTAAAAACTTTTACTACCCCGGCATTGTTACCTCGTGGAACGCTGGGCAGGCGACATGGCTGTTTGATCCGGGCAATAGCTGCGCTGGCTTCCCTAAATAAGAAAGGTCAAGAGAAAAGTTGCCGATGTATCATATAAGTACAAGGCGTTCCGTCTGCGCGGCGCTCACTGTCGTTGGTTTAGGGTTAGTGAGCGCGGGTTGCGGTGGAAAAACCGAAGAGGCCACATCAACCACTACCGCTCCGCCTGCCGCATCGCAGAATATCCCTGCTGACGCATCGCAGGCCGCATCGCAAGGCCAGCAACAGACGCAGAAAGCCAATAGCGATGCTGCATCAAATGCGGCGGCTTACCGAGCGGCCAAGGCAAAAGCCGAAGGTCGATAGCAGTAGCGAAAGCCATAACAAAAAAGCCCCCAGCATAGTGCTGGGGGCTTTTTTGTTGACCTACTGCTGCCGAGAAAAAATAATTCGCTTAGTTTTAATGAAATGTTTTACCCGTCACAAAAAGTGTGGTATGATTTCAACCAAGGATGGCGTGCACAGCGTTTTGTGTCGTTTATTCCGCTCGTAGAAGAGCCGCAAACTGCGGCGTGTTTCTTTCATCGAAGAAAGGAGGGTGACTTTAATGTCGCCTTCAAGCAAATCACTTAATCGGCGTGGCGCGTTGCGAGCTTTTACGCTCATTGAACTGTTAGTTGTCATTGCTATCATCGCCATTCTCGCGGCGATTCTGTTCCCTGTATTTGCTCAAGCACGTGAGAAAGCACGCCAAACCACGTGCTTATCCAATGAAAAGCAAATTGGCATGGGAATTATGATGTACGTGCAAGATTCGGATGAGGTATATCCTATCAAGGAAATACCGGTCACCGGCATCAGCAGTGACCCCAAATCCGACATTACCAACCGGCCCGACTGGGCCCCGTATGGCTGGCGCGAAATGGTTGGGCCATATATCAAAAATGGCATCAATAAGTACACTTGGGTCGATGCTTCCGGCACGACGCCCAAATCGTGGGCGGGTGGCGGCGTATGGCAATGTCCCTCCGCACCCAACGATGCGCACGATCAGTATGACGCGCATTCGCATATTATTGATTACAACCAACGAACCGACCAGTTCGACCGCAGTATGAGCGTTGCCGAACTCAAACACCCCGCCGATCAATTCTTAATCGTTGAAAAAGGATTCAATCCCGACTGGAACAGCCCCGGGCGAAATTTGGAAATGCTTTGGTGGGGCTACAATAACGACGCCGCGCCTCACATGGGTCTTGACGGGCAGGGCAATAGCCAGCAGGAAGGCGACAAAACCGCTTGGCCTGCATGGTGCACGCCGCGTTACCGCCACAACAAAGTGACTAACATCATTTTTGCCGACGGGCACGTAAAGGCGGTGGCGAAAGGCCGCGCCAACTGGTGCTTGGGTATGTGGACGTACAAAATGGGCGATATTCCCAACGGCAGCTACCAAGCGTGGATTCACGATCCTAACTGGGATTCGCCCTGTGGCAAATTCGACGCCGACATGAAATAATCGCGCGAGCATAGTCCGACAGAACAGCACGTGCACCACAGTCCGGTAAAGCCCTCGGTTTTGCCGGACTGTTTACCGTTTCACCTTCAAGCCATATTACGCTTCGTACACTGCTTAGTACAATTCAAACGTTATGAAAAATCCCTTTTCCTTTTTACGCCCTTTCGTTTTGCTGACTGCCTGCATCGCGGTTTGTTCGATCTGCCTCTTAGGAGCCGGTTGCAAGTCGAACGAGGACGAGGCGGCGTCAACGCCAAACGCAAATCCGCAGCAATCCATGCAAGCGCAAATAGATAAAATCAAAAACGACCCAAAAATTCCCGAGGCCTCAAAAGCGGCGGCTATCGCCGGTATGCAGCGGGCGCAAGGGGCGGCTGCGGCGGCTTCCAAACAAGGCAACGCAGACGCGGCGGCAAGAAAAGCCGCAGGGCACTGAACAATAGCGCGTTGTACTTTTTGAAAAAGCCTCGCTTTACGCGGGGCTTTTTTATTGGCTTTCGGGCAAAAGGGTGGCGAATTCGTCTTCGGTTAGAACGGCGACTTTGAGGCTTTCGGCTTTATCGCGTTTGGAACCCGCGTTTTCGCCCGCGACCAAATACGAGGTTTGCTTGCTGACCGAACCCGAGGCCCGTCCGCCCAGCCGCTTGACCAGAGATTCGGCCTCGTCGCGGGTGCGCTGCGTTAATGTGCCGGTAAACACGAACGTTTTTCCCGCGAAATGATCGGACACGGGTGCGGATTCGTCGCCTGCGGCTTGCACGCCTGAGTCGCGCAGTTTTTGCAACAGCTCGCGCGATTCGTCGAGTGCGAAAAAGGCCGCCAAACTTTCGGCTGTCGTGCGCCCGATTTCATGCACGGCGGCCATTTCGTCGGCGGAGGCCAGCGCGAGTTTTTCCAATGTGCCGAACCGCTGCGCAAGGACGGAGGCGGCCTTTTCGCCGACGTGCCGGACGCCGAGCGCGAACACCATGCGGGCAAGCGTCGTCGTTTTGCGGGCGTCGATGCCCGCCAAAATGTTGTCCGCCAATTTGTCGCCCATGCGCTCCAGCGGCAACAAGTCGTCTTTTTTCAACGTGAACAAATCGGCGGGCGACGTAATCAATTTGGCGGCGATAAGTTGGGCGATATGCCGCTCACCAAGCCCGGCTATGTCGAGGGCGTTGCGCGATACGAAATGCTCGATGCGCGTTTGCAATTGGGCCGGGCACAATTTGTGGTTCGGGCAGCGCGTGACGGCTTCGTTTTCGGGCCGCACCACGGGCGTACCGCACGATGGGCAAACCGTGGGAAAAGCGTAGGGTTCGGTTCCTTCGGGCCGGGTTTCGGTCACAACCCGCACGATTTCTGGAATGACCTCGCCCGCCCGCTGAACCACGACCGTATCGCCGACCCGAATGTCTTTGCGCGCGATTTCGTCTTGGTTATGGAGCGTCGCCCGGCTGACCATGACGCCCCCGACAGCTACCGGGACGAGAATGGCGAGCGGCGTCAAGGCCCCCGTCCGCCCGACCTGAATCACGATGTCCTCGACGCGCGTTTGCACTTGCAAGGCCGGATATTTGTAGGCAATCGCCCAGCGCGGGGCGCGGGCGACTTGCCCCAATTCGGTTTGCAAATGGTATGAATTGACCTTGATAACCACGCCGTCCGTATCGTAGGGCAGCGTGTTTTTCTTGCTTTCCCATGCCTGAACAAACGCAATAACGGCCTCAATGTCCGCGCAGACTTGTTTTTGCGGATTCGTCGGCAGGCCCCAAACGCGCAAATCGTCCAAAAGGCCGGACTGCGTCGAAGGCGAGAAGGAGCGGCTTTCGCCCAGCGCGTACAGATAAATTTGCAAATTGCGCTTGGCAGTAATGGATGAATCCAATTGGCGCAAACTCCCTGCGGCGGCGTTGCGCGGGTTGGCGAACGTCGGCTCGCCCGTCGCTTCGCGGGTTTGGTTGATGCGCGCAAACTCCTTGTGCGTCAAGAAAACCTCGCCTCTGACTTCCACAAGCGCGGGCGGGGCATCTGTATTCAACCGGAGCGGAAGGGCGTTTAAGGTTCGCAGATTTTGCGTGATGTTTTCGCCCGTCGTGCCATCGCCGCGCGTCGCGCCCTGCACGAACACGCCGTTTTCGTAGGTCAGCGATACGGCAAGCCCGTCCAGTTTGAGTTCGCACACGTATTCAATCGGCTCATCAAGCGCCATGCCGAGCGCCCGTTTGGCCCGCGTGTCGAAACTGCGTAAATCCTCGTCGGAAAAAGCGTTGCCTAAAGATAGCATAGGCCGTTTGTGCGTCACACTTCCGAACGCGGCGACCGGCGCGGCCCCGACGCGCTGGGTCGGCGAATCCGGCGACACGAGTTCGGGATGGGCGGTTTCGAGCACGACAAGCTCGTTCATCAGCGCATCGTATTCAGCGTCCGATACGGTTGGGGCGTCGTGAACGTAATACGCGATGTTGTGCTTTTGCAGCTCGTCCCGCAAAACGCGGGCGCGCTCGGACGCAACATGAATATCGGCGGGAACGGAAAACGTGGTCGGCGTGGTTTGTGGCGTCCGCCCGTCAAACTGCGTTTGCGGCGGGGCGGGGGGCGAAATTTCGTCAGGCATAGATAGGGTTAGGTTCGGCGCGAAACCGCGCGCGTCCTTTGCTTTATAGTGCTTTGCGTAGGATACTGCGCCCGAAATCGGTGAAGCGGAAAGCAAAAAGAAAGCGGACGCTTTTCCAGTTTGGAGAAACGTCCGCTTCGTGGAAACTTGCGCCGCGCAAATATCTATTTCGGCAAGGCCGGGTTTTGCTGCAAGCGGATCCGTGCGCCGGGCGGCAAAGGAATTTGTTGCGGTTCTTCCACGCGATTAAGACCCGTCGTGGTTTCGTACCAATTTATGAAGCCCGGACCGTACAGCAAAACGAGAATGGCCCCAATCGCCATGAACGGTACGAACGGCAGCCCGTAGCGCAAACTGCGGTTGTGCATTCGGGCAATCGTGATGCCGGTCACCGCGCCAATCGCGGTCGCCCAAAACAGGGATAGCAGCGCCATGCCCGGCCCCAAAACCGCGCCGATAGCGAGGGCCAATTTTACGTCGCCCAAACCCATCGCGCCGTGCTTGCCGGTTTCGGCTTCGCGGGCGAACTGATCGGCCTCGGCCCGCATTTGTGCCTCGATTTGCGCGGGCGTTAAGGGGGCGTCTTCGCCGGTTGCTTCGCTCTGCAATGCCGCTTCGCGCTCGGCAAGTTCGGGCGTTTCGATAGATGCGGGCGCGGTAGCCTCACCGGGCTTTTCGGCTTCGCCCAAATCGTCAGCCTTAAAGAACCGGGCCGTTGCGCCGCCCATACTTTCGTTCGCGCGTTTGGTCAAAAACACGAAGGCAAGCAGCGGAATAACGAAAACCAGCAGCGCCCAAAAATGGATGATGGGCGCAAGCAACAGGCCGGACACAACGGCGAGAAAACCCGGCGAAAAACGCAAGCGGGGCGGATCGCCCGCTTCTTCGTCTTCTTCGTCCTCGTTATTTTCGCTGTCTTCGGTTTCTTTGGGGGCGTCGCCGGGAACGAGCGCCATGCCCGCCTGCGGTTCTTCTTCCTCGAAAACAAAGAAGCGGCGCACGACGGACGGGATGGATTCGTTGTCTTCGCGGGCATAGACGACGAACCCGATCAGCGACACCAAAAACAAAACGCCGCCATACGCGAGTGCGCCGACAAGCGCAATCGGAAGCCATCCGAAATACAAGAAATCCACGCCCATCGGGCCGCGCAGCGATTGTCCGCCGTACCAAAGCAACCCCAAGCAAACCAAATCGCGCCCAATGCCTATCGCAAACCCGACGATGTTGAGTTCGTCCGGCGCGATGAAATGGTCGAGGTCGATGAAAATCATCGCCACTAAAACCGACGCGAACAAGGCGTCGGCGACAAACACGACCCACGAAACCCCGGTCGTGCCCGACAGCCGATGGTACAGCGCCATCCACAAACAGGCTGTGAGAAGCTCGACCGAAAAATACCGCCACGAAATCGGGACACGGCAATACCGGCATCTTCCCCGCAAAAGCAAAAACGCGATAAGCGGAATGTTATCCCATTTACTTAAATAATTGTCGCAGTTCGGGCAGTGCGACGGCGGATTGGATACATTGAGGCCGAGCGGCAGCCGGTAAATCAGCACATTCAAAAACGAGCCGACGATAGCCCCGTAGATAAACGTGACGGGATACCAAAACCATTCGGGGAGCGGGGGAAACGCGGATTCCATAGTTGTTTCATATTATCGGCAAAAATACCGGCAAAATGCAACCGGTAAGAAAGAAGGCCCCCCTACCCCCCAATAATGGGGGGTTCTGAAAAGAGCGTCTACGAAAACCGCATAAATTAGCGGTATCGGAAAGCTACTCAGAACCCCCCATTATTGGGGGGCAGGGGGGCCTATGCTACTGCGAGCGGTTTATTCGCCGCCGTCGCCTTTGGAACCGCTGTCGTTGCCGGACAGACCGTTGATCAGACCAACGAGCGGCATGAACATAGCGATAACGATAAAGCCGACCGTGACGCCGAGAAACACGATAAGGATCGGTTCAATGGCGGCGGTGAGCGAGGCGATGGCCGCGTCCACTTCGCCGTCATAGAAGTCGGCGATTTTGGAAAGCATCGTATCCAAAGAACCCGATTCCTGCCCGATTGCGATCATCTGCACGACCATAGGGGGGAACATTTTGGACTTGCGAAGCGGTTCGGAAACCACGTCGCCTTCGCGGACACGGGCGCGGGCATCGAGAATGGCGTCCGAAATGATTTCGTTGGACACCGTACCGGCGACCGTTTCCAGCGCGGACAAAATCGGCACACCGGAAGTCAGCAGGGTGGCAAGGGTGCGCGAGAAACGGGCAAGGGCGACCTTGTGGTTCAGTTTGCCAAACACGGGCACTTTGAGTTTGAAGCGGTCGAACGCGCGCCGCCCGAACTTGGTACGCACGAACATCTTGAACGCGACAAAGGAAACCACACAAATGATGACGACCAGATAAAACTTATGCACCATGAAGTCGGAAAACGACATCAAAGCCGCCGTCATCGCCGGGAAGTCTTTGAGGCCCAAGTCGGTAAACATTTTCATGAACTGCGGCACGATGAAAATGGTCAAAAACATCACGATGCCAAGGGCGACGACCGACACGAGAACCGGGTAGGTCAAAGCGGCCTTGACTTTGCGGCGCAGTTCCACGTCTTTTTCCAAAAAGGCGGACAACCGCTGCAAGGATTCTTCCAGCACACCACCGACCTCGCCTGCGCGGATCAAACCGACGAACAGGTTGGAGAAAACCGTCGGGTACTTGCTCATCGCTTTGGAAAGCGTGTTTCCCGATTCGACCTCATACCGAAGGTCGGCGATAATGCGGCGCAGTTTGGGACTGGACGACTGGTCGGACAAAACGTCCAAACAGCGCACGAGCGATACACCCGCGTCGATCATCGTGGAAAACTGGCGGCAAAAAATCGAAAGGTCGGGCAAACTGACTTTTTGGATTTTTTCCAGCAGGTTGGGCTTTGATGCGTTCGGGCCAGCGAGCGCGGTGTTGACTTTTTTGGGCGCGGCTTTGGCGGGCTTGACGTTTTGTACGGTCATGCCCTGTTCGGAAAGCCGCTGACGAAGGGCGTTGGGCGATTCGGCTTCCGACGTTCCTTTGAGGGATTTTCCGTCGGGGCCTTTGGCAACGTAGGCAAATGTGGGCATGGCGTAAAAACAGCTACCTTCCTTGAAACAACACGAAAACGAAACGCTAAATAAAAAACGCTTTGCGCCCTGCACCGGTTACGGGGTCAGGCGAAAAATTTCAAAAATAAAAACACCGCTCGCGGAATCAAACGGTGAATACCATATTATAAGCGGCCCGCAGGGGCGCGTCAAGACGCGCAGGCGCTTCGGCTTACTCGCTTTGACGATGGCGACGGCTTAACGGTTCCACACCCAATTTTTGCCCCCGGCGGGCGCGCGGGCTATAATGAACGAACGCCGCGCCCTGCTGTCTACAGGGAAAGCGGATAACGAAGGGCAGAAATAACCAAGTGACGATGAGTGGGACGGAAACGGGAGCAGGAACCGGCGCGGCATGGCAGCGCACGATGGAGTGCGGGGTCGTGCGGGGCGAGAACGTCGGGCAGGAAATCGTGGTCAATGGCTGGGCCAATAATGTGCGCGACCACGGCGGCGTGACCTTTATCGATTTGCGCGACCGCACCGGCATGGTGCAAATCGTCGTTGACCCGTCCCGCAATGCGACCAGTCAGGCCGCCCACGACGAAGCGCAAAAAGTCAAGTCCGAGTTTTGCTTGTCCGTTCGGGGGCGCGTTGTGCAGCGCTTGCCCGGAGCCGCGAACCCGAATATGGCGACCGGCGAAATCGAAGTTGAAGCGATGGATTTGACCATACTCAACCCGTGCAAAACGCTTCCGTTCCCGATTGACCAAGATGTCGCCGTGACGAACGAGGAACTGCGCCTCAAGTACCGGTATCTGGATTTGCGCCGCCCGTCCATGTACGAGCGTTTGCGTTTGCGCCACGAAATCGTGCGCCAAATCCGCGCCTATTTCTACGCCCATCGGTTTTTGGAAATCGAAACCCCGATTTTAACCAAAGGCACGCCCGAAGGCGCGCGCGAATACGCCGTGCCGTACCGTTTGGAACCGGGCCTGTTTTACGTTTTGCCGCAAGCCCCGCAACAGTTCAAGCAACTGCTTATGGTGTCCGGGGTGGAGCGGTATTTCCAAATCGCCAAATGCTTCCGCGACGAGGCCCAGCGCGCCGACCGGCAGCCCGAGTTCACGCAAATCGACTTGGAAATGAGTTTCGCCACGCAGGAAGACGTACTTAGCTTGGTTGAGGGCTTGATGATTTCGGTCGTCGAGTCGGTCGGCACGAAAACCATCAACAAGCCGTTCCCGCGCTTCACCTACGACGAAGCCTTAGCCCGCTTCGGAACCGACAAACCCGACATTCGGTACGGTTTGGAACTGTTGGACTGCGGCCCGATTTTGGCAAATACCGAGTTCGCTGTTTTCAAATCCGTGCTGGAAGGCGGCGGCTTGGTGAAAGCGATTCGCTATCCCGGCGGCGGCACGTTGGCCCGGCGCGAAATGGACGAACTGGTCGCGTCCTCAAAAGAATGGGGCGCGAAGGGCATGGCGTATTTCGTCATCGAGCCGGACGGACAAAGCGTCAAAGGCCCGCTCGCCAAGTTTTTGAGTGACGACGAAAAAGCCGACATTCGCGCCAACATTGGGGCGGAACCCGGCGACTTAATCGCCTTTATCGCCGACACGAAAGAAACGACGAACAAAGTTCTTGACCGGCTGCGCCGCACGATTGCCCAGCGATTGAACTTGGCCGACAAAAATTTGCTGGCCTATTGCTGGATCGTGGACTTCCCGGTTTTCGAGCCGAACGAGGACGGCGACGGCTGGACGTTCGCGCACAATCCGTTTTCGATGCCCAAAGGCAACGACATGGAACTGATCGAAACCGACCCCGCCGCGATGCGCGCCCAGTGCTACGACTTGGTGTGCAACGGCTACGAGGCCGCGTCCGGCTCCGTCCGTATCCACAAGCCCGATATTCAGGTCGCCATCTTGAGAAAAATGGGCTTGACCGATGAGCAAATCGAAGCGCGCTTCGGGCACATGCTCCGCGCCTTTGAATACGGCGCGCCGCCGCACGCGGGCATCGCGCCCGGCCTCGACCGCTTGGTCATGCTCCTGTCCGACGACGAAAACATCCGCGAGATTATCGCCTTCCCCAAAATGGGCGGCGGATATGACCCCTTGATGAACGCGCCCGCGCGGCTCGACCCGCAACAGGTCGCGGAACTGGGCATCCAAATTATCGAATCGGAAAAGAAGGAAGCCGCGACCGTTTCGGCGTAAGGTTTGCGGTAGAAATAACAGGCCTCTCCCCCCAGCCCCTCCCCTAAAGGGAAGGGGAGCCTGTTACCACAAAAGCCCGCAGCGAGGCGGACGGTTTGCACGAATGTTGCGCTTTAACAGGCTGCCCTTCCCTTTAGGGGAGGGGCTGGGGGGAGAGGCCTGTTTTTATTAAGGAACCGTATGCCCGCTTCAACGTCCCGCCTTTTGTTTTTCGCCCGGCCCGCTTCCGCCGCCGTTGCTGCCGCTTTGTTGACCTTCGGCCCGAATGCCGCGCCCAAAGCGTGGGCGCAGGGCGGTGTGCCATCCGTGGTTGCCCTTGTTGACGTGAAAATCGCGGTCGCGCCGGGCAAGGTGATTAATAAGGGAATCGTCGTTGTCCGCGACGGACTGATTGTCGCGGTCGGCGAAAACGTGCAAATTCCCGCCGACGCGCAAAAAATCACCGGCGCGAACTTGACGGTTTACCCCGGTTTCGTGGACGCTTTTTCGCACGTCGGAATGCCGACGGTGAGCGATACGAACGCGGTGAGCAGCAACGGCGGCGCGGATCCCTATTATCTGTCGGCAGTGCAGGCCGACAAAAAAGCCGAAAACTTGCTCCGAGCCGATGCCGCGCAGATGGACGGGTTGCGCCGTTTGGGCTTCGGCTCCGCGCTCGCCGTTCCGCAAATCGGTATTTTCAGTGGCGAAAGCGCGCTCGTTTCGCTTGCCGCTCCGCCATCCGCGCAAACGTCGGCGACGGGCGATATTGCAGGAACCGCGCCGGGCATGGTGATTAAAACCGGCATCGCACAGCACTTGAACTTCGACGGCCCGAAACCAACCGGCGGCTACCCGAACTCGCTAATGGGAGAAATCGCGGTCGCGCGGCAAACGCTGTACGACGCGCAAAACGCGCTGTTGCGAAATAGCAATTACGAGAAAAATCCGGTTGGCATGGCCCGGCCCGTTTCGTACCGTGGTTTGACTTCGCTCGGCCCGGCGGTTGCGAAAAAAGAAGCCCTTGTCGTTCACGCCAATTCGGCACAGGAAATTCGGCGCGTTTTGAAATTCGCCGCCGAGTTCGACTTGACGCCGACTATCGACGGCGGCGAAGAAGCGTACCGCGTCGTGCCCGAACTCAAAGCGGCTCGCGCGACCGTTTTGTTGTCTACGGCTTTGCCGACCGCCCCGCGCGTCGCGCCCGGCGAAGAAGACACGTCCACGCTGCAGGGGTTGCGCCGCCGCGCCCTCGCTCCGACAAGCGCATCGGCCCTCGCAAAAGGCGGCGTCCCGTTCGCGCTGACGACCGACGGCGTGACGAATTTATCGACCGAGTTTGCCGCGAACGTTCGCAAAATGATTTCTGCCGGTTTGACCGAAGACCAAGCCGTGGAAGCCTTGACGATTGCGCCCGCCCGCATTTTGGGCGTGGACAAGCAACTGGGCACGGTTGAAGTCGGTAAAATTGCAAACCTTGTCGTCACCGACGGCCCGATTTTTGGCGCGCGGTCGCGGATTCGGCGCGTTTTCGTCGATGGGCGCGAAGTCGATTTGGACGCCCCGCGCGAGGGCGTCGGCGCGACCACAGGCGGTTTCACTGCGGGCGGCGCAGGAACGTCGGGCGGGCGACGCCCCGGAGTCGCCACTCCCGGAGCGCCCGGGCAAACCACGCCGCCCAATACACCCGGCGCAACCGTGACGGGAACGCCCGCGCCGTTCGCACTCCCGCCCGGTGTCACGCCCGAACAGGCCCGCCAATTTCTTTTGTCGAACCCCGACGCCGCCAAACAGTTTTTGCCGCCGAACGTGACGGTGGAACAAGCCCTCGCTTCCCTTGGTGGACAAACACCGGGCACTGGCGAAAATCCGTCGGCGACGCAAACGCCTGCTGCTTCCGTTGCCCCGACAAACGCCGCGCCGCTTGTCGGAACCGGTTTGGTTCCACCGCTCCCGCCCGCGATTGCATCGTCGTTCGTGCTGCGGAACGCGACCGTTTGGACGGTCGGGCCGCAGGGCGTACTCCCAAAAGGCGACGTGTACGTCAGCAACGGGAAAATATCCGCCGTTGGCGTTGGTTTGAAAGTGCCGACCGGCACGACCGAAATCGACGCGACGAACAAGCACGTGTCGCCCGGCATGATCGACTGCCACTCGCACACGGCGATTGAAGGCGGCGTCAACGAAGGCACGAACATCGTGACGGCGGAATGCCGCATCGCCGATGTCATCGACGCCGAAGACGTGAACATTTACCGACAACTCGCGGGCGGAACCACGGCGGCGAACGTGCTGCACGGTTCGGCGAACGCGATTGGCGGGCAAAACGCGGTTGTCAAATGGCGCTGGGGCAAGCCCGCGAGCGAGTTAATGTTTTCGCAAGCCCCGCAGGGAATTAAGTTCGCGCTGGGCGAAAACCCAAAACAGTCCAACTTTACGCGCCCCAATGTGGAGCCGCGCTACCCGACGACCCGCATGGGGGTGGAGAAAGTCATCCGCAACGAGTTCGTTCGCGCGCAAAACTACCAAAAAGACTGGGACGCCTACAAAGCGGGCAAGACGAAAGTCGCCCCGCGCCGCGATTTGCAGTTGGACGCCATCGTGGAAATTCTGAACGGCAAGCGGCTTGTCCATTCGCACTCGTACCGGCAGGACGAAATCCTGATGCTACTGCGCGTCGCCGAGGAATTTGATTTCCGCGTCGCAACCTTCCAGCACGTTTTGGAAGGCTACAAAGTCGCCGACGAACTGGCCGCGCACGGCGCGGGTGGCTCGACGTTTTCGGATTGGTGGGCCTTCAAAATCGAAGCGTGGGACGCCATCCCGTACAACGGTGCGCTCATGGAGCAGCGCGGCGTGGTCACCTCGTTCAACTCCGACAGTTCGGAGTTGGCCCGCCGCTTGAACTTGGAAGCCGCTAAAGCCGTGCATTGGGGCGGACTTTCCAAAGAAGAAGCCATCAAGTTTTTGACGATTAACCCGGCCAAACAACTGCGAATCGACAAATACGTCGGCAGTTTGGAAGCGGGCAAGGACGCCGACATCGTGGTTTGGAGCGGCGATCCGCTGTCATCGCTCACGGTCTGCGAAAAAACGTTCGTGGACGGGCAACTATACTTTGATCGGCAGGCCGACCTTGCCGCGCGGCCCGGTTTGGAATCGGAAAAGAAGCGGTTGTCGGCGGCCTTAAATACCGGCGCGTCGGCGGCCCCCGCGACAACGACGCCCGGTGGTTTCCGAAATCGACCCGGCGGTGGGGGGGGACGTTTTGCGGGTGCGTCTACGCCCGGTTCGGAAAACGCGCCTGCCGCGCGGCAGTCTCCTTCGGGAAGCGCAAAGCCAGAGCCGGTCGCGCCCGTGAAAATGGCAGCGGCCCGGGCGTTTACCTCGCCCTTAACCGTGATTACCGGCGCGACGGTTCACCCCGTCAGCGGGCCGGACATCACGGACGGGGTCGTCGTTATGCAGAACGGCAAAATCGTGTCGGTCGGCGATAAGGCGTCCGTGCCCGTGCCGAGCGGCGCGACGGTCGTGGATGCGACCGGGCTGCACGTGTACCCCGGCTTGATTGACGCCGATAACGAGATGGGTTTGACCGAAATCGAATCCATTCGCGCCACCGTTGACTCGCGCGAAACCGGGCCGTTTTCACCCGATTTGCGAACCGCTGTTGCCGTGAACCCCGATTCGGAACTCATTCCCGTCGCGCGGCAAAACGGCGTTTTGAACGCGGTCGCGGCCCCGTCGGGCGGCACGATCAGCGGTATGGGGGCGCTCCTCAATCTGGACGGCTGGACGTGGGAAGATTTGGCGGTCAGTCCGACGCTGGGAATGTACGTCAACTTCCCGACATTGGGGCAACGGCGTTTCCGCGAAGTTGGGCATCGGTGCGAAGAAACCGCAGGTTCCGGCTCGGACGAGCTATTGAGCGATCCGCAGTTCCGTTCGGGCGCGTTCGTGCCCGCCGGGTCGCACGACACCAACGCCATGAAATGGGGCCTGCTTCCCGAAGTGGACGCCTTGCAGGATCCCGTGCCCGCCACGCAGCCCGCGCCGGGTCAGCAACCGTCGCCCGGTCAGATACCCGCCCGCCCGCAAACGCCGGGGCAGCCACCCGTTTCCACGGCTCCGCCCGCCGCCGTTCCGCCCGGCTCGCCGCTCCCGACGAACACGGGCACGACAACGGGCAGCGACACCGTTTTGCGTCCGCTGAACTCCTTTTTGGAAGACGCCCGTCGGTACGCCGCTATTCGCGCCTCCGAAGCGAACGGCGCGCCCGTTCATGCCCGCGACGAAAAACTGGAAGCCTTAATTCCCGTGCTGTCCGGGCAGGTTCCCGTGTTCGTGCGGGCCGACCGCGACCGCGACATTCGTGCCGCCGTGGCGTGGGCCAAGCGCGAAAACTTCAAAATGGTTCTGGTCGGCGGGCAGGAAGCCGATAAGGCCGCCGACCTGTTGGCCCGCGAAAACGTACCCGTCATTTTGGGGCCGGTCACCAACTTGCCCGCCCGCTTCGACGCGCCCTACGACGATCCGTACACGCTCCCGGCACGGCTCGCCAAAGCCGGGGTCAAATTCTGCTTCTCGACCGGCAACGCATCGGAATCCCGCCGTTTGCCGTACCAAGCGGCGATGGCGGCGTCTTACGGACTGCCGCAAGACGAGGCCCTGAAAGCCTTGACCCTCGGCGCGGCGCAAATTCTGGGCATGGAAAAGCGGCTGGGCAGTATCGAAGCGGGCAAGGACGCGAACCTTATCATCACGACCGGCAACCCGCTGGAAATCGTGAGCGTGGTCAAGTCCGCGTTTATTGAAGGCAAGCCCGTCGATATGACGACCAAGCAAACGCGGCTTTACGACAAATACCGCAATCGACCGCAAAACGCCGTCGCGCCGAAACCGTCCGCCAAATGACGCCGCTTCGTTTGGGAACCCGTGGCTCCGCGCTTGCTTTGTGGCAGGCACACCATGTCGCGGGTTTGGTGAAATTGTTTTCGCCCGAAACCGAGGTGGAAATCGTGGTCGTCAAAACCACGGGCGACGCGCGGCAGGACATTCCCTTGCAGCAAATGGCGGGCAAGGGCGTGTTCGTGCGCGAAATCGAGGCCGCGCTTTTGCGGAACGAGGTGGATTTCGCCGTCCATTCCGCCAAAGATTTGCAGTCCGAAAACATCGCGGGTTTGACGCTCGCCGCGTTTTGCCAGCGCGCCGACGCCCGCGATGCCCTCGTGTCCAAGAATGGCGAGCGGTTTGCCGATTTGCCGCAGGGCGCAACGGTTGCGACGGGTTCGCCGCGCCGCATCGCGCAACTCCTTCACGTGCGCCCCGATCTGCGCTTCGTACAAATCCGGGGCAACGTGGACACGCGCCTTGCCAAACTTGCACGCGGCGAGGCCGACGCGATCATTCTTGCCTGCGCCGGTTTGGATCGTTTGGACAAAAGCGACGTAATAACGGAACGCCTGCCGCTTGATTTGTGCTTGCCGCAGGTCGGGCAGGCGTGCGTCGCTGTGCAGTGCCGCGAAGGCGACACAAACACCTACCGACTTTTGCGCGTCGCCTGCGATCACGCGCAAACACGGCAGGCCGTGGAAATCGAGCGGGCGTTTTTGGCGCGGCTTGGCGGCGGTTGTTCGGCCCCCGTTGCCGCGCACGCCGTTTGGCAGGACGGAATGTCGCTCGCATTTACCGGGCAGATAGGCTCGCTCGACGGCGCGAAACTGCTGCAAATGACGCAGCAAGAAACCGTGGGCACATCAAAGCCGGAGCGGTTGTCCCAGCGCGTGTTCGATGCACTCATCGCGTTGCCGGAAACCGCCGACCTGCTGCGCGCACTGCCGCCTGCCGTATAATTGGTTTATAAATCGCTTATAAACACTTGGTAGGCCGCGCTTTTTTGAGGGCGCGGTTTAAACCGGTTGAAAGATTATGAACTCGAAAACGCGCGGTCTGGTTTGGATACTGGCTCTTTTGGGGGCGGCCCTCGGCGGCACGGCGGGCTACGCCTTCGGGTGGTTCGTGATGCCCGAAATCTTCGGCGGCGAACCGCTGGGCGACAACAGCGGCCCCGCGTGGATGACTATGTGGATTCTCGCGGTCGCCTTTGGCGTTGGCGGGGCGCAGTGGGGCCGCGCGATTTTGCGAAACAAACGCCATAAAGCCCGCAAGCAGGCCCGCCACGAAAAATACGCCGACCAGTTAGACCGTTTCGCGCAGGAAAAAGAAGCGCAGGAAGCTGCCGAGGCGGCGCGATACGCGCAGCGCCGACGGTCGCGCAACGAGTGATCGTATGCCCGCTGACGCTCCCGTAGCCGCTTCGCAAACCGCCCCGCCGCTGACCCGGCTGGACGTGCTGCGCGGACTGCGTATTTCCACGTGGGAAGGCGTTTGGGCAACCGCTTGGACGGTGCTCACCGGCGGCGCATTCCAAATCGGCTTCGCTTTGCAATTAGGCGCGACGCCGTTCGTGCTGGGCCTCCTTGCCGGTTTGCCCGCCATCGTCGGACTGTTGCAATTACCCGCCTCGATTTACAGCGAAAAGTTGCCGTCGCGCCGTCGCTTTATCGCCGTTTCGTCGGGCACGGGCCGCGCGCTGTGGCTGCTGATTGCGTGTTTACCGTTCGTGCTTCCCGCAGCCGGGGCGCTATGGGCGTTTCTTCTTTTTCTCACGGTTTCGTCGGCCCTCCTAACGATTGTGGTTCCCGCGTGGACGAGTTGGATGAGCGACTTGGTTCCCGCAAGTTCGCGCGGGCAGTATTTCGCGCGGCGCAACACGCTGGCGGGCCTTGTTACCATGATTTTGCCGCTGCCCGCCGCCGCGTTTCTCGACCTTGCCGTGAAACGGGATTTGTTCGCCCCGCGCCTTGCGTTCGCCGTCTTGTTCGTTTTGGGCGTGTGCGCGGCTGTCGGTTCGTTCGTGATGCTGACCAAACAGCCGGAGCCGCCGCGCGCCATTCACCAAACCGAAGATGGTGGCGACCAAAGCAAAGCGCGGGGTTTACGCGCCCTGCTTGAACCGCTGTCCGACACGAACTTTCGCCCGTTTTTGTGGTTCGCCGCCGCGATGGTGTGCGGGCAAACGCTGGCCGGGCAGTTTTTTACGGCGTGGCAGGTCGATAAAGCCGCGCTGAATTTGCCGTATTTTTTGGTGCAGGTTTTGGGCGCGGTCGCCTCCGGCGCAAGCCTTTTGTCCACGCCGATTTGGGGCTATCTCAACGACAAATACGGCGCGCGTCCGCTTCTTGCCATTGCCTCGGTCGGCGTTATCGTCGCGCCGCTGATTTGGCTGTTGACCGTGCCGTCGCCGCGTGCGCTGTGGGCGAACGTTGCGCTCATCGTTTTAATCAACATTTTTTCCGGGGTGTCGTGGGGCGGGGTCGGTTTGGCGCAGTTCAATTTGCTGCTTGCCAACTCGCCGGATCGGGCACGCTCAACCTATGTGGCGATGTTCTCGGCGGCAACCGGCGTTTTAGGCGGCCTTTCGCCCGTTGTCGGCGGCCTATTGATGACGCGGCTGGAAGGTTTGCAATTCGCGCTTGGGCCGATTGTTTTTAACAACTACAAAATTTTGTTTTTGCTGACGGCCCTTGTGCGGGTCGGCTGCGTGTTTTTGCTCAAGCGCGTACCGTCGGGCAGCGACGGTCGCTCGACGCGCTACGTGCTGGAACAACTGCGAAACGCCCGCAAACCCGTGACATCGTTTTTAACGATGCGCCGTCTAACCCGCCCCAACGATGCGGAAACGCGCTTGGAAGCCGTGGAAGACTTGGCGGATTTGCGAACACCGCTCGCCGTTGAAGAATTGGCCTATGCCCTAAACGACGTATCGCTTCCCGTGCGCGAAGGGGCCGCCCGCGCTCTCGGTGCAACCGGCGATATTCGCGCCGTTCCTTACCTCATCGAAAAACTGAACGACCCCGCCGCGCAAATCGGCGAATTGTGCGCCGAGGCGTTAGGGCAAATCGGAAGCCGCGACGCAACCCCCGCGCTTATGGCGGCAGGAAGCGGGCCGGATGCGGGCGTGCGGGTTGCCGCCTTTAAGGCCCTTGCCCGCATTGCCGACCCAAACGCGCTGTCCGTCATTATCCTCGCACTGGATACGCTCCACCCGACAACCTGCGAAGCGGCGTGCAGCGCGCTCGCCGCCCTTGCCCCGCAACTTGGCCCGAACGAAGCGCAAGCCGCGCTGCCGCGCTTGGGCTATTTGTTGTCGCAGGAAGTGGATCGGGGAATGCGCCTCGCGTCCGCCCGAACGCTCGCGCGCCTTGCTGGTGTCGGCGCGCGGGAAGCCGATGCCCGCGTCGTGTGGAAAACGCTCTCAGGTCGCGTGGAAAGCGAACCCGACCCTTCTGTTGCCGCGCAGGAAGCAGTCGCTTTGCAGGCATGGGCGAGCGCGAGCGGCAAAACCGCGCCGGTTGTCGCCGCGCAAATTTTGCCGATTTTGAACCGCGCCGATATGCACGGCTTGGCCTACAAGCAAACCCTTGAAGCCGTCGCCGACGCGGGGCTGCCGGACGGCACGTTTTACCCGTACCTGAGCCTTGCGCCCGAAAACTACGACGAAACCCTGCACCGTATGGTCGGCGAGATCAACCGGCGCGCGGGCAGTCCGAACGGGCAGGCCGTTCCCGCAACCGTTTTGGAAACCTTCGGTACGGGCGACTATGCAAGCGCGCTCCATCTCTTGGTCGAAAGCGTCGAAAGCACAGGCCGCGATACCGCGAGCGCGACGCCCGCGCGCACCGTCCTCTTCGCGCTGGAACAAAGCAAGCGGGCAAGTTCCGTGCGCCCGGAAGAAGTGCTGCTCGCCGCCCTTTTGCTCCGCGACAGCGCGGCGGTTTGATTCGATCAACGGCCCGCCAGTTTGATTTCTTAACGCAAATTTAACCGTGGCTTAACCCCGGCTTAATAATCCGCCCGCCCGCCCGCGATACGATTTTTTGACTGTTTGTTTTCCCGCATTAATCCCACGCGACAGTCACAAAGGGAAGGCTGCTCCTATGGTTCACCCAATTTCGCGTTTTCGCGCCGGTCGCAACTCCGCGCCCCAATCTGCATTTACCCTCATTGAATTGCTCGTCGTCATCGCCATTATCGCTATCCTCGCGGCGATTTTGTTCCCCGTGTTCGCCCAAGCCCGCGAAAAAGCCCGCCAAGCGTCGTGTTTGAGCAATCTTAAACAAATTGGCACGGCGACGATGATGTATTTGCAGGATTACGACGAAACGTTCTACCCGCACCGCAACAACTGCGGCAATCCTTTGACGACCTGCACGGAATATACCAACGGCGGCAGCGCACTGGTGGAACCCTATGCGTCCATGTTCGGTTCGGCGGGCGATGAAGGGGCAAAACGCTATTACTGGGTTTTCATGCTTCAAGCGTACACGAAAAACTACGGCGTTTTCCGCTGCCCCAGTGCGCAAGATGCGTTTATTCCCGGGGGCAGCAGCAGCGATTACGTGTCGTATCCGGGGGGACGTGGAATTCCCGCCGGTGGCGCAAGAGCGTATGGTGGGCAAAATAGTTACGGGCACAGCGACGTATATCTTAGCCCGGCGGCTCCGGTAAACGGTGGCTCCACCGCTGGACTTGTTCCCGTAACGCAAGCCGGAATTCCGCGCGTCGCCAGCACCATTCTCGTGACCGACGCCACCTATTACGGTGTGGCTTTTGATGCCTGCAACGAATCGGGTTTGGTTGACACAACGAAACTTGCGAGCGGTAATTCTGAATGCGGATATGCAGGCGCTCAGTATTCCAAGTATTGGCGAAATTTGGGGAGCGCGACCTACAGCACCAGTCAAACGGCGACCGGCAACGAACCCGCCGCAACCGTTCTCGCCGATATACAGAAGCGGCATCAGGGCTTGCTCAACTGCCAGTTCGCGGATGGACACGTCAAGGCGATACCGTACAAACGAGTCGTCGGCGATGTGTGCTTGTGGACGACGGACATCGAGGGCGCGCACCCCAACTGCAACTAATAAAGTAGCCGTTTAATTGAAAAGCCCACGCTCAAAAGCGCGGGCTTTTTTGTTTTTGGAAAATATCAAAACTTAACGGACACTTAACACGGGACGCGCAACGGTGCTTTATACTGACTGTGATGAACTATTGTGCTTGACGCGAAGTGCGTTTAAGTACCGCATCGAGTGACCTCCTTTCTGAACCTTTGGCCCGCGACGAACAGCTGTCGCGGGCCGCTTTTTTTGCGGTAGGGCGCGGGATTTGGCGCGCGGCGGCGGGCGTCGTATAATGAGGGGTATCATGTTCGCGCTTTTTACATCGCCCAAATCGCCGGTAAGCCGCACGCCGCTTCGCTTGTCGCGGATTCCCCCGGTTCCGCCCTTGCCGCCGACAAACGAAAATCCCGGCGACAACAACGAGCCGGATTTCGGCCCGATGGATCGCGTGCCACTGCCGCCCGACCGCGTGAAAAACCGACTGCTTATCGCGCTGTGCGTGTCGCTTGTGGTGAATGTTGCCTTTTATAATCAGGCCGCCGTTTGGGGCAACGAAGTCCGCACGGTTTTCCTCAAAGCCTTGCACAAACAGTACGAACCGTCCGGCCCCGCGCAAATTATTTTGGTTGCGCCGAAGCAATCAACACAGCCGGGCGGCAAAACCACTTACGTGCCACTCGTTTCGCCCACGCCCGCCGCATCGGCGCGAGGCAAATAAACCCCATGCCGACCGCTCCCGCTCCCGATAAAAAACGCCCCTCAACTTCGTTCGGTGGCGGGCGCGGCAAACCGTCCGGGGCGGGGGACTCCGCCGGGACGGGCGATTTTCGCGTGTACCGTCCCGTGCGCGGTGGCAACAAATTACGCGGCGGCGCGCGAAACAGCGGGGACAGCGAAAGCGATACCCCCGCGCCGCGCTTGGTTTCGCTCGATGCTTTTCGCGGCCTGACCGTTGCCGGAATGCTGCTTGTCAACAATGCCGCCCTAAGCGCGTCGGCGACGCCCGCGCAGTTCATCCATTCCGAAGGGCGCGGCAGCGATTTAACGTTCGCGGATTTTATTTTCCCGTGGTTTTTGCTGATTGTCGGCGTCGCCATTCCGTTTGCCGCCCACGGCAAGCGCGAACAAACCCAAAACCCGTGGCAAACATGGCTGCACGTGATGGAGCGCGTCCTGATTTTGCTCGGTTTGGGAATGCTTCTCGACAGCAGCATCGCCCACGCTCCGCTTCCGGTTCTGGGCGTGTTGCAGATTATCGGGCTGGCCTATGGGGTCGCCCGTATTTTGTACGCGCTGACGCCGTCGCCGCTTTTGCGCGGAACGATTGTCGCGGTTTTGCTCGGTATCTATGGCGCATCGCTGACCGGCGGGGCATGGAACGAGCACTCGTACACGTCGAGCTGGAACGAAACCCACAACTGGGTCGCCCGGTGGAATTCTGCCCATCCGTACCCGGCCTTTTTGCGCGGCTTGCCGTCCGTATGGCCGACCGCAAGCATGGCGCTACTCGGAACCCTCATCGGCGATTTGCTGCGAAAAAATACCCTGCCCGTTTGGGTGCGGCTGTTTATCATGGCGGTCGTCAGCACGTTTCTGATGATTGTCGGCTATGCGTGGTCGGACGCGCTCCCGATGAACAAGGCGTACTGGACATCCTCGTACTTGCTGTACACAGCGGGTTGGGGCATCGCGCTCCTCGGCGCGTTTTATTTGCTCATCGACGCCGGAAATTTCCGAAGCCTGCAAACTGTGCGGTCGGTTCTTGCGTACCCGTTTGTCGTTTTTGGCGCGAACCCTTTAATCGCCTATGCCGGGGCGATTTTGTTCAAACTGCACGTCTTACAGGAATGGGCGGTTTGGCAAAACGGGCACTCGGTGTCGCTCCAGCAGGCCGCCTTAAACGGCCTTTCCGACTTGCTGGGCCGCACCCCGGGCGGCTGGGTTTACACGATAGGTTACATCGCCGTGTGGTGGGTCGTGTGCGCCGTGCTGTATCACAAACGCATTTTCCTGCGCGCGTAACTGCATGGGCCGATGAACGACCCAGCAGCCCAAATAGGCGTCCTTTGGACGCGGCTTGTGCGAGATGCCTTGTAGTGCGCCAAATCCAACATTTACGGGCGTCCGTGAGGACGCATATTTTTGTTGCCGGGTCTTTTATAGGCCCGTGCAAACTTTTCATTTATGCGCGTCCTCCACATAATCAATGATTTGCGCCCCGCCGGGGCCGAAATGCTCGTTCGACAACTCGCCCCGCGCCTCCGCGATTTGGGCTGCGACGTTCAGGTCGCGCTTCTCGCCGATACGCCATCGTTCGTTAAAGAGGAACTCGCGCAAACCGGCGTGCCCATTCACGTTCCGTCCGCGCCAATGGGCTTCTACGCCGGGCACAAGCAAGTTCCGTATTTAGCGGGCGTACTCCGCGAAACCCGCCCCGACATTGTTCACGTGCATCTGTTTCCGCCGCAGTTGTGGGCGGTTTTAGCGTGGCAAAACCTGCCCAAAAAAACGCGCCCGCTTCTCGTAACGACCGAACACAACACGCACAATCGCAGGCGCGAGTCCGTTTGGGGCCGCCCTCTGGACAAATGGATGTACGCCCGGTACGCGCACTTAATCGCCATCACAGAAGCGACCAAAAAATCCCTGTGCGACTGGGTTCCGTTCGCGTGCACGAAAACGACCGTGGTGCAAAACGGCGTCGATTTAGCCCGCATGGA
>CAXTBP010000043.1:0-33099 GCA_964241985.1 uncultured Armatimonadaceae bacterium
GGAGAAAAATCTGCCGGTAAAAATATCTGAAAAAGCAAGTAGAGAAACTGGGATTACCATCCGACAATGGAAAACGGCGAACGCCAAAGGAACACGAAAGCAAGTACCGCGCAGCACATTTAAGAGCGAAGCGAAAACGGAACCGAATGATGTCTATCCCTGCACCCCAAGTCCCATCGTCCTCACCCTCCCCGTCCGGCCCTGCTTCTGCCGCGCCCCGAACGCTCGCGCCTTCTGTGCCGCCGGTCAAGCCGGGGAACCATTTCACCACGAGCCGCAACGCCGCAATGGCACTCAGCGACGAGCAGGTGAATCGGTGGATCGCCGAATATGTCCGGCGGCGCACCACGGTCAGCGAGGACGGCGGACGGGGGCGTGGCAGCGACGCATTGCCGCTCCACGAACTCAAGGCGCGTATCGCGCACCACTATTCCAATTTGGTCGAGTCGGTCGCGCGGCGATTTAGTAATTCAGGCGAGCCGTTCGAGGACTTGGTGCAAGAAGGCTTTCTGGGCTTGCTGTCCGCGCTGGAACACTACGACTATGTAAAAGGCGTCAAGTTCTCCACCTATGCCACCCACTTTGTGGCCGGAAGCATTCGGCACTGTTTGCGCGACCGGGGAAAAATCATCAAGGAACCGGCGTGGCTCCACGATTTGCACGGCAAAATTTCCCGCACCAGCGATCAATTACTGCAAACGCTGGGCCGCGCCCCACATCCCGGCGAAGTCGCGCAGGCGCTCAACCTGACCGAAGAATCCGTCGAGGAAATCTTGGCGACGCGACAGATTTTTCAGGTCGCCGCGTTCGCAAGCGCTGACGATGGCGACGGCGAAGGGGGTATGGCGGGCTTGGTTGACCCGGACAAAATCCATTCGGACAAACCGCAAACGCTCAAACTTCCTATCGAAGACCGCATCGTGCTGGAAGACATGGCGCAAAAACTGAAAAAACTCGAACAGGACGTGTTATACGAGTTTTTCTACAAAGACCTGAACCAAACCGAGATCGCCCGTAAGTTTGATATTTCGTGCAACTACGTGTCGCACATTTTGAAAAACTCGACGAAAAAACTCAAAAAGATGATCGGCGAGGTGGAAGTCCGCGAGCGGTTGGGCGATAACGAAGCCACCTCGGTCGTGGATCGCATGACCGGTTTGTACACGCAAAGCCATACGGTCGCCCGATTCGACGAGGAAATTTCACGAGCCGCCCGCGCCAATCAGCCCGTCGCCATTCTTGTGGTGCGGCTCGACGGTCTGCCCGGGTTGGCCGGACACAAGCGCGACGAAACGCTGACGCATTTGGGCGAAATCGTTAAAAAATCCGTCCGTCGCCGTGATATTGCCGGTCGGTTCGAGGAAAACAGTTTCCTTGTCGTGCTTCCGAACACGGGCGCGCAGGCCGACGTGGTTTCCGAGCGTATAGAAAACGTGCTTTTGGCGCAAGGGGCGACGCTGCACCAAAAAGTCGTTCCGTGTATCGGCATGGCGATTTATCCCGAGCAGGGCCGTACCGCCCGCGAACTGCTGCAAATCGCCCGAAACATGGCGGCGATGCCGATTGACGAGCGCCCAACCGCCGTTCCCGAAACGCTGGCGGCATCGCAAGCATAGATTTGAGGCCCGAGCAAATGCAATAGTTTGCGTTAATCCAGCAAAGTTCGGGCTAAGGCTTCCGCGCTGTCTTTGTCATCGGGCGCAAGTTCGCCCGCGACCACGGCGTCCGTTAAGGCCGCTTTAATTTTGCCGACAACTGGCCCGGGACGCAAACTCAAGCGCGCGCAGATTTCCTCACCCGACAGCGGCGATGTCGCCTGCGTAACGTGGGCGACGGCCTCGATGGCCTCCATGCGGGCTTGCAGGCCGGGCAAATCGGCGGTTGGAAAATCGTCCGTGTTGCAGGCCGATATATCTGCGGCGGCGAGCGTGAACAAATCACCGCGCAAATAGCCGACGGTTCGGATAAGCCTGCGCACCGAAGCGTCCGTCCACACGTTTGGCTCGTATGCGCCGTAGCGCATGTGCAGGGCGACCAAACGCGCGACCGTGTTGATTTCGTCGGTGGAATAACGGAGCCGCGTCATTATCGTTTTTGCGATTGCCGCGCCAACATCCTCGTGCCCATAAAAATGCACATCGTCCGTCGCTTCATCGACGGTTCGCGTCGCGGGCTTGCCGATGTCGTGGAATAAAACGCCCAAGCGAACGAGCAATGCCGTTCTGGGCGGCAGGTTTCGCAACGCTTCCATCGTGTGCGTCCACACGTCCCATTTGTGGTATTTGTTTTGCCCAACGCCGTGCATTTGGGCAAGTTCCGGCGCGAACTTGCCCAAAAGTCCGGTTTCGCGCATGAGTTCCAAGCCGCGCGATGCGCCCGGCGCGAGCAAGGTTTTGTTCAACTCGTCGCGGATGCGCTCAAACGAAATTCCGTGCTCCTCGTCCAATCGGAAAGCGTTGTCGTACAAGGCGCGCTCCGTTTGTTCCTCGATGGCAAAATCCAGTTTGGCGGCGAACCGGCAGGCCCGAAGCATACGGAGCGGGTCGTCCGTAAACGTGTGCACGGAATCCAGCGGCGTGCGCAAAATGCGGGCCGCCAAATCGTCATAGCCGCGAAGGAGCGGGTCAACGATTTCGCCGGTGTGCAGATTTTCCAGAAACGTGTTGATGGTGAAATCGCGGCGCTGGGCGTCGGTTTGCAAGGTTCCCGGCGTGATAACGGGCTTGCGCGAACCGCTCCGGTACGTTTCGGCCCGTGCGGTCACGAGTTCGACCTGCGCGCCGCGCACGTGAACCATCGCCGTTCCGAACGTCGGAAACTCCACGGGCGAATGATCGGCGACGCGCCGGCTCCATAAAAAGCGGGTGACTTGAAGGGCGTCGCCCTCCAGCACCAAGTCGATGTCGTCCGGTGCGGCGGCCTGCCCGTACAGAAGTTTGTCGCGCACGTACCCGCCCACGAGAAACAGGCGGTTTTCCCATTCCGTGCCCTTGAAGGCGTCGCGCAACAGTGCAAGCACGGCTTCGCCGTCGGGTTTGGGTTCGTTCGTTTGATTGGTGATGTTCACGGTTTGTATTATATCCAACAAGGCCGTTCCGGCTTGACAAGGCTTTATCGCGCCTGTTACACTTTTTGATAGAACTTCGGCCTTTTTTTGCCTGCGCGGCGTGGCGCATCAGGAAACAAGGGCCGCCAACTAAGGAAACGCAACCTCCCGATGATTGTCACCACCAAACAACTCTTTTCCCACGCCTACGGCAAGTACGCGCTCGGAGCCTACAATATCAACAACCTCGAACAAATTATGGGTTTGTTTCAAGGCTGCATCGATTCCCAAGCACCGTTTATTATTCAACTTTCCAAAGGGGCGCGCTCGTACACGGACAAGCGGATGCTTGAAGCCATGATTCGCGCTGCCGAGGATATTTTCCCCGACGCGATTTTCGCCGTCCATCTTGACCACGGCGACGAAAAAACGTGCATGGAGTGCATTGAGTCCGGCTTTTACTCGTCGGTGATGATCGACGCCTCGCACGATCCGTTCGATGAAAACATTGCCATCACGCGGCGCGTCGTGGATGCCGCCCATGCCAAAGGCGTGAGCGTGGAAGCGGAATTAGGCATGCTGGGCGGCGTGGAAGAAGACATCGCCGTGGACGAGAAAAACGCCCTTCTGACCGACCCCGAAGAAGCCAAAGAGTTTGTCGAGCGTAGTGGGTGCGACAGCTTGGCCTGCGCGATTGGAACTTCGCACGGCGCGTACAAATTTTCCGGCTCGCAGGGCCTTCACTTTGAGCGTATCAAAGCCATTCAGCAGGAAATTCCGGGCGTTCCGCTCGTGATGCACGGTTCGTCGAGCGTTCCGCAGGAAGAAGTCGAGCGCATCAACGCCGCCGGTGGCAAGCTCAAAGAGGGCGCGAAAGGCGTTGACCCGAACCAGTACTTGCCCGCCGCCAAATTAGGCGTGTGCAAAGTGAATATTGATACGGACGGACGCTTGGTTTGGACGCGCGTGCACCGCGAGTTCTTCCAGAACAAACCGGAAGACTTCGATTTGCGCTCGGCGGGCAAGATTTTCATGCCTGAATACGCCAAGTTCATCGCGTCGCGCAACGAGTATTTGGGTTCGGCGGGACAGCTTGCGTCCGTGCGCGAAGCCATAGCCGCAGGTAAATAGTTGGGAAGCGATGCCGCCAAATCCGCCGCCGCAACTGCGGCGGCGGCCCTCGTCGAAAGCGGCATGATCGTTGGGCTTGGCACGGGCACGACCGCCCATTTCTTTGTCCAAGCCCTCGCGGCTCGCATTCAGGCGGGCGAGCTGCAAAACGTGCGCGGCGTGGCAACGTCGCGGGCGTCGGAAATTTTAGCCCTTGAAGGCAATATCCCGCTCGTTCCGCTCACTGTGCAAACCCGCCCCGATGTCACGATTGACGGCGCGGACGAAGTAGACGCGCATCTAAACCTGATCAAAGGCGGCGGCGGGGCGTTGGTGCGAGAAAAACTGGTCGCGTCCGCCTCGCGCCAAATGATCGTCATCGCCGACGACAGTAAAGACAAAACGATTTTGGGCGCGTTTCCCTTGCCGGTCGCCGTTTTCCCGTTTGGCTGGGATGTCACACAAGCCCGCATTGAGGCCGCCTTTCCCGGCGTTGCACCCGTATTGCGCGGCGGCCCCTCAACCCCATTCACCACCGACGATGGCCTTTTCATTTTGGACTGCCGCTTGGGCCAAATTCCCGACCCCGCCCAAACCCTCGCCGATTTTCGCGCTATTTCGGGTGTCGCCGAAGTCGGTTTGTTCGTCGCTCTTGCCTCGCGCGTCCTTTTCGGGCACGACGACGGAACCGTGACAGGGCGTTCTTTGCCTTTGCTAAATAACATTACGCTTTGACACGCGCGTTTGCTGCGTGCTACAATGACAGGGTTCAACGCGCCGCCGCAAGGCTTTTATGGGCGCGTTTTTTGGTCTTAATTATGGGGCGTTCTTAGATTACAGGGCGCGTTAAGGAAACGACAGACGTGGCGGATTTGGGCATCGAAACGGAAGATTTGCAGAAACTGGGGCAGCTGGTCGAGCGGTATCGCTTGTCCGAACTGCGCTACGAGGATGGCGATTTGCGCGTCACGCTCCGCACTGCCGATTTCATGCGCCCGTCCGCTGCAACCGTTTTGCCCGCGATGTACGCCGCGCCCGCAGGCGCAGTGCCGACCGGAACCGACAACGCAGCCGAAACTGCCGACAACGATCAAATTTTGTCTGCCGATGCCGCGAACAGCGGGGGTAATCAAACCAAAATTGAAGCGCCGGTTATGGGCGTGTTTTATCGCTCGCCCGCGCCCGGCGAATCCGCGTTTGTGGAAATCGGCGACATAATCGAGCCGGGGCAAATTGTGGGCATGATCGAGGCGATGAAGGTGTTTTCCGAAGTGCCCGCCGAAGTCGCAGGGCGCATTGTGGCTATCCCAGCTAAAAACGGCGGCTTGGTGCAGCCCGGCGACGCGCTCGTCGTTGTCGAAGAGGCGGCCTAAGATGCGCGAAATTAAAGTCGGCGTGCTTGGTTTGGGTGTCGTTGGGTCGGGAACCGTGCGCATTTTGCAGGAAAACGCCGACGAAATCGCAAAGCGCGTCGGGGCGAAACTCACGGTCAAAAAAATCGCCGTGCGAACGATTGACAAACCGCGCGCCGTTGATGTGCCGCGCGAGTTGCTGACCGATAATCCGCTCGACGTTATCGACGATCCCGAAATCGAAATTGTTGCCGAACTCATCGGCGGTGTGGAACCCGCGCACGAGTACGTGCTGCGGGCCATTAAGTCGGGCAAAAATATCGTCACCGCCAACAAGGAAATGATGGCGAAAGCGGGCCATGACCTGATGGAGGCGGCGGGGGACGGCAAGCGCGACTTTTACTTGGAAGGCAGCGTTGCGGGCGGCATTCCCATTGTCGCGGCGATGAAGGAATCGCTCGCCGCCAACAAGGTCAAGCAAGTTATTGGCATCGTTAACGGCACGACCAACTACATCTTAACCAAAATGACCGAAGAAGGCGCGGACTTCGACGCGGTTTTGCGCGAGGCCCAGCAAAAAGGCTACGCCGAAGCCGACCCGACCAGCGACGTGGACGGGTTCGACGCCCAGTATAAAATCGCCATTTTGTCGTCGATTGCGTTTAATTCGCGCGTAAACGTGGACGATATTTCGGCGCAGGGCATACGCGGTATCACGGCCCGCGATATTGCCGTTGCCCGCGAATTGGGTTTCCGCATTAAACTGGTCGCGGTTGCCCAGCAAAACGATTCCGGCGAAACGATGCAGGTGCGCGTCCATCCGGCCCTGCTGCCGCTTGCGCACCCATTGGCGAGCGTAAACGGCGTGTTCAACGCGGTTCTGGTGCGCGGCGACGCCGTCGGCGAGGTCATGTTTTACGGGCCGGGGGCCGGAAGTTTGCCGACCGGCAGCGCGGTTGTCGGGGATTTGGTGGCGATTGGGCGCAACATCATGGCGAATGCGACCGGGCGTATCGGTTGTACGTGCTTCGATGTAAAGAAGATGCTGCCGATTGAGGCCGTGCAAACCAAATTTTACGTGCGCGTCCTTGCCGCCGACCGTCCCAAAGTCTTGGCGTCGATTGCGGGCGTTTTCGGCGACAATGACGTGAGCATTGAGTCCGTCGTGCAGCGTGCCGTGCCGGATAGCGCGGTGGGGCAGGACGCCGAAATCGTGTGGGTGACGCATAAAGTGCGCGAAAAGAACGTGCGGGCTGCGCTCGACGACATTCGCGCTTTGGAATCCGTCCACGACGTTTCCAACTGGATTCGCGTGGAAGAATAAAGGGCGAACAAACGATGAACGTAAGCGAAATGTCGTTTGAAGATCGGGGCAAACTGCTTGCTTCGGTCGTTTCGCCGCGTCCGCTCGCATGGATTACGTCGCGCGCCAAAGAAAGCTACGTTGTCAATATCGCGCCGTTCAATTCGTACTGCGGCTTGGCGAACAATCCGCCGCTGATTGGTGTTGCGTTTTCCGAGCGCGACGGCGGCCCAAAAGATACGTTTCGCAATATCGAAGATACCGGCGAATTTGTGCTAAACGTTGTGACGCGCACTTTGGCGGATACGATGAATGAGTCGGCCCGCGAAGCCGGACGCGAAACCGACGATTTCGCGCGGCTCGGTTTGTCGCCCGCGCCGATTGATGGCGCAAACGTTCCGCGTATCGCTCAGTGCCCTGCTGCACTGGCGTGCCGTGTCGAGAGTATCGTGGATTTGCCTCCGTCGAAGTGCCGCTTGGTCGTTGCCCTTGTAGTCGGTGCGTTCGTCGCGGACGGCTACGATCCACTGAAAAGTGACGTGTTGGCGTCAATCGCTTCGCTGCAATACGCCTCTTTGCGCGACGCTTTTTCACTGCCCAAAGTGTGGGGTTAATATGAGAACGGGAATCATTGAGCGATACCGGGAATTTTTGCCGGATGTAACCAGCGCGACACCAATCGTCAGTTTGTGCGAAGGAAGCACGCCGCTTATCGAAGCGCCGCGTCTTGCCGCTTGGCTCGGCTTGCCCAGCGGAATGCGCGTGTTTCTCAAATTCGAGGGCATGAACCCAACGGCCTCGTTCAAAGACCGGGGCATGACGCTTGCGGTCAGCAAAGCGGCGGAGAAAGACGCGAAAGTCGTGATGTGCGCCTCGACGGGCAACACATCGGCATCGGCGGCGGCGTATGCATCGCGGGCGGGCATGGCGAGCGTCGTGCTTTTGCCGCGCGGCGAAGTGGCTTTGGGCAAATTATCGCAGGCCTTGATGCACGGCGCGACCGTACTTGCCATCAACGGCAACTTCGACGATGCCCTGCGGTTGGTGCGCGACATCTGTGAAACCGAACCCGTGGAACTCGTTAATTCCGTCAATCCGGTTCGGATCGAGGGCCAAAAAACGGCGGCCTTTGAAATCGTGGACGATTTGGGCGACGCGCCGCACTACCACGCGCTCCCGGTCGGAAACGCGGGCAATATCACGGCCTATTGGCGCGGTTTTAGTGAGTTCGTCCGCTTGGGCAAAGCGACCCGCGCGCCGAAAATGCTCGGTTTTCAGGCGTGGGGCGCGGCCCCGATTGTGGATGGTTCTCCGGTTGCCGAACCCCATACCGTTGCGACCGCCATTCGTATTGGCAATCCCGCCTCGTGGCGCATGGCGTCCGAGGCGCGCGACGCTTCCGGAGGCTTGATCAACAAAGTCACCGACGAGCAGATTATAGAGGCGTATCAAGCCGTCGCCGGTTTGGAAGGCGTGTTCGCCGAACCCGCCTGCGCCGCGCCGCTCGCCGGGTTGAAGCAGTTGGCATCGAACAATTATTTCGCGGACGCGCCCGACGGTGCATTGGTTTCCGTGACGCTGACCGGACACGGCCTCAAAGACCCCGACCGGGCGATTAAAACCACAGGCGTTCGTATCTGCGAAGTGGACGCGACCCGCGACGCCATTTTGCGCGAAATCGCCCGCGCCGCCCAAGCAAAAACGGAATAAAGGGGCCGCATAAAGTATGGAAGCCTATCCAACGAGCGAAAACGACGACCTTTTGCGGCGACGGGAACTGGCGCGGCAGGCCGACGCAAAAGCCGCCGACCATCGCCGCCGCGTTCTGCACGCGCGGATCGTTCTACTGCCCATTCTCGCCCTTACACTGATGGCGTGGCCCAACTTCGGTATCGCAAAAGTTATCGGGCATAGTATGGAGCCGCGCTACGAACCCGGCGACACGCTCGTTTTGCTGCGAACCTACAAACTTTTTGCCCCGATCAAACCCGGCGATGTGGTCGTGATTAAATTGCGGCACGGCAGCGAAGAGGGCGAGCAAATCGTTAAGCGGGTGATGTTCGTACAAAACGCAACCGGCAACGCTTTGTGGCCCAAGTATCTCCCTGCGGGGCGCGGCGACGTGCCTGCACTCGACTGGTTTCCACGCGAAGTCGATGGGCGCAATCCGGTTCCCGCAAATAGTATGATCGTGATGGGTGACAATATCATGAACTCGATGGATTCCCGCGATTTCGGGCCGGTTTTTCCCAGTGAAATTATCGGAAAGGTGATGAACCCTTGAGCGTACCCGTTGTTTTAACGACTGATATTTCCGGCCTGCCGCTCCATGCGCGGGGCAAAGTGCGCGACGTATACCAAGTCGGCGAGGACGCTTTGCTCCTTGTCGCCACCGACCGCCTGTCCGCCTTTGATGTCGTCATGGCGCAAGGCATCCCAAACAAGGGCCGCGTTTTGACGCAGTTGTCGGTATGGTGGTTCGCGCAAACGAAAGAAATTATCCAAAACCATTTGCTTTCCGCCGATGATAACGAAATTGCGGAACGCATTGCAACTGTGACGGGTGCGCCCGTTACGGAAAATACGCGAGAACTTTTGCGGGGCCGCGCGATGCTGTGCAGACGCACGCGCCCTTTGCCGATTGAGGCCGTCGTGCGCGGCTATTTGTCGGGTTCCGGCTGGAAAGCCTATCAAACCGCACCAAAAAATGCCGACGGAAACGTTGACTTATGGGGCGTGCCGCTCCCGTCCGGTTTACGTGAATCGGACAAACTACCCGCCCCGGTTTTTACGCCGTCCACGAAGGCCAGCGCGGGCCACGATATGCCCATGCCGCAAAACGAAATCGCCGATTATATCGGCGAGCAGGCCGCGCCTGTGCAAAACGCCGCCATTGCGCTTTACACCTTCGCCGCCGACTTGGCCCGCAAGCGCGGAATGATTCTCGCCGATACCAAATTTGAGTTCGGGCTGGACGAAAACAATCAGTTGCTCTTGATTGACGAAGCCCTGACGCCGGACTCGTCGCGCCTTTGGGACGCCGCCACCTACGACCCCGGCGGCGCGCAAGCCTCGTGGGACAAGCAATTTGTCCGCGACTTTTTGGAAACCGTGCCCGACTGGAACAAAATGCCCCCGCCCCCCGATTTGCCGGAAGCCATCATCGAGCAAACCAGCGAAAAATACCGCGACGCCTACCGCCTGCTTACGGGCGACGATTTGTTGTAAACTACACATAAAAGGAGCGGCTGACCGATGTCTGTAACACTCGATTTTTCGCCTGACGTGGAAGCCCGTCTGCGCGACCGCGCCGTAGGGGAAGGGCTTGCCCTTCCTGATTTGGTACGCTTGATGGTCGAAGAAAACTTGGCGCACAAAGAAATTCAAGCATTGAAGATGCCGGACGGGCACTGGGATTACAAACGCCTGATGGCTCTACCGAAAACCGAGCAAAACCGGATTATGGAGCGTGCCGCAAAGGACGCGGCTCCTTTATACGCGGCGGATTTGGCCTTGCCACAGCATTTGCGCGAATTGACCGCTTTTGAGGCGTTGAACGATTACGATCCCATATATGATTATGAGGCGCCGGTAGAATATGATGTGACGCAAGATTCGACAAAACAAGATGCCTCCTGAAGTCAGCCCTCAGCGCGGCGAAATTTGGCGGGTTAACTTTGATCCGACGATAGGGGACGAGATACAAAAAACGCGGCCTTGCATCGTTCTTAATCAACGCGGGGCTGGGCGTCTTGCCCTGCGGCTCGTCGTTCCTTTGACCGGCTGGCAGGAGCCGCTTACAAATTATCCGTGGTGTATGCGAGTGCTTGCCGTGGAAGAAACGGTTCTAACTAAAACTTCCGCTGCCGACGTTTTTCAAATGCGTTCCGTATCGTTGCAGCGGTTCAGAAATCAAATAGGCGTTCTGTCCATTGAGGACATGGAACGTATTGTGCAAGTGGTCGCATTTGCAATTGGATACAGCACGTCCTCCATTGAATAATGGCTTAAAACTGCATTGAATTATGAAATATATCTTGCTTGTGCCCGATGGGGCCGCCGACGATCCGATTGCCGAACTGGATGGGAAAACGCCGCTCGAAGCCGCCCGAACGCCGAACCTTGACAAATTGGCGGCAAAGGGGCGCGTGGGCAGTGTTTTGACCGTGCCGGACGGAATGTATCCCGGCTCGGATGTGGCGAATATGTCGCTGCTGGGCTACGACCCGGCGAAATACTACACGGGGCGCGGGCCAATTGAAGCCGCAGCCCTCGATATTCCGCTCGGTAACGGCGACGTGGCGATGCGTTGCTCGCTGGTTTCCACCGACGGGGAAACGCTCATAGATTATTCGTCGGGACATGTTTCGACCGAAGAAGCGCGCCCGCTGATTGAACTGGCGCAGCAAAAGTTCGGCTCGCGCCGGTTCGCGTTTTTCCCCGGCGTTCAGTATAGGCACATTTTGCGCTGGACGAACGGGAGCCTCGATTTGAAAACGACGCCCCCGCACGACATTCAAGGCCAAAAACTCGCGCCCTATTTGCCGACCGGTGAAGGCGACGCGGCTCTGCGAAACTTGGTTTTCGACTCGCTCGAACTGCTGGACAACCACGAAATCAACCGTCGGCGACGCAGCGAGGGACTGGCTCCCGCCAATACGCTGTGGCCGTGGGGGCAGGGTTTGGCGACCGAGTTGCCGTCGTTTACGAGCGAGCGCGGTTTGAGCGGGGCCATGATAACCGCCGTTGATTTATTGCGCGGGCTTGCCAAATGCGCCCGCATGAAAATCGTGGACGTGCCCGGCGCGACCGGTTACATCGACACGAACTATCGCGGCAAAGCCGACTACGCTTTCCAAACGCTGCAAAGCGGAACCGACTTCTTGTATTTGCATATCGAGTCGCCGGACGAATCCGGGCACGAGGGCAATTTGGATCACAAAATGCGCTCAATCGAGGACATCGACAAATTTGTCGTCGGGCCGTTGGTGGACAAACTGGAAAAGCAAAAGGAAGCGTTTCGCTTGATGGTCGTGCCCGATCACGCGACCCCGCTTGCGCTTAAAACCCATCGCTCCGGCCCGGTTCCCTTTTTGCTGTACGATTCGGAAAACGTTGTGCAGGGCAAATTGCCCTACGACGAACGCGCCTTGAACGACACGCGCCTCATTGTGGAGGAAGGCCATCGCTTGATTGAATTGCTCCTCAAATAAGAAACGGACTGTAAATTGCGGATACTGGTAACGGGAACATCGGGAACGGTCGGGTCGCAAGTCGCCCGCGAATTGTTGGCGCATGGCTACACGGTGCGCGGTTTGGACAAAAACGCGCCGCCGAGCGATTTGTTGGGGCGCATCGAAACCGTGTACGCGGACTTGACCGACCGTTTGGCACTCCTTCGGGCGGCGGAAAACTGCGACGCCATCGCGCACCTTGCCGCTATTCCCAATCCATCGCGGGGTGGCGACGAGGTGATTTTCCAAACCAACGTGACGGGCACACAGTATATTTTGGCATCAGCGGAAGCACATGGGATCAAGCGCGTCGCACTCGCGTCCACGTGCTGCACGTTCGGAATTTTCTTCGCGCACCATCGCTTTGACCCTCAGTATTTGCCGATGGACGAAAAACACCCGACGCTTCCGCAGGATTTGTACGGCTTGAGTAAAGTGCTGAACGAGGAAACTGCGCGGGCCTACACGCGGCGGGCGGGCATTGCGACGGTTTGCTTGCGTTTGACGACCGTGATGGATTTGGAGAAAGGACGGCATCGGCACTGGTGGAAGAACCGTTTGGCGAATGATACCGACAAGCCCGGTGATTTGTGGACGTACATCGATTTGCGCGACACGGCCCGCGCGTTTAGGCTCGCCATCGAAAACGCGCCCGATAACGAAAGCCACACGCTGATTATCGCGGCCCGCGATTTGTTTTCCGCCCACGACACGCGGCATTTGGCCCAAAAGCACTATCCCACGCTCGCGCATGGCGTTGACGGTTTCGGCCCACAGGATTCGCTGTACGACACGTCGGCAGCGGAAAAAGCCATCGATTTTGTCGCCCAGCATCCGTGGCGCGACGAACCCGACTTACAGGACGTAACGCCCGTTTTCGAGACAGGTGCATAGCCACACATAGTTGTTGATATGGGTTGAAACCCACGTCTAAGTGGCCTTCGGCCTATTGTCCTCACGGACAAGGAACTGTGCAAAGGTGTCAGGTCGTTTCGCAAACGCAAGGATCCCTATATTGGGAACCTTGCGTTCATTTCTTTGTCCGAAGGACAATCGGCGGTTGAGCCTCGGCGAAAACGTCAACCAGACGTGGGTTTCAACCCGTGTGCTTAACCCGTACGCTCGCTATGTCTAACAACCTGTGCTTTGCTAAAAAACGGGCGCAGCGGAAACCGTAGTGGCGGGGGCGTCGCCCAAAAGGCGGGCGACGACGGCGACGACTTCGGTATCGAATTGCTCGCCCGCGCAACGCGCGAGTTCTTGCAGGGCGGCGGCGCGGCTGACGGGTTCGCGGTAGGGGCGCGGCGAGGTCATGGCGTCCAAGGCGTCCACGGCCCCGATGATACGGGCGGGGAGCGGAATGGCGTCGCCGGATAGGCCGTCGGGATAGCCGTTGCCGTCGATGCGCTCATGATGGTGGCGGATATAGGGGATAAGCGGATGGAGGGCGTGAACGCGGCTGATTAAGTCGCTGCCGATCTCCGAGTGGCGCTCAATAACTTTCCGTTCTTCGGGCATCAATTTCCCGGGTTTGAGCAAAATGCCGTCCGAAATACCGATTTTGCCGACATCGTGAAGCAGAGCGGCAAAGCGAATGTCGCGCAAATCGTTGCCGGTAAAACCCATCGCTTCGGCGACGCGCACGGCAAGGTGGGCGACCTCGTCGCAGTGCCCGCGCGTGTAGGCGTCCTTTGCCATAATCGCGTCGGCGAGTACGGCGATGGTTTGCTGATACGCAGTTTGCAGTTGCTCGTGGAGTTTTTGGTTTTCCAGAGCGACGCCCGCGTGCCGCCCGACCGAAAGCAGGATTTCCGTGTCCGCCCCCTCGAACGGCCCGGAGCGTTTGTTGGCGACCATCACAACGCCCCGCTTCGCGCCGCGCACGGCAACCGGAACGGCGGCAAGATTGACAAGCTGCGGGCCGTCCGGCAGGTTCGTACTGTCGTTTCGCACCACGGGCGTGCCGCTCTCGGACGCCTGCGTGGTGTATTCAAACAGGGCTTGCAGCGGAACGTGGGTCAATTCTTCCAATCCGATGGAGGCGATAACGCACGCGCCGGTTTCGTCGGTAAACAGGCCCTGTTCCGCGCCGGTCAATTTCATACTGATTTCGAGAATCAGCATGGACAGCGACGGAATGCGAAGATCGCCGTGCAAATCCAAAAGCCGCGCCGCCATGTGCGCGGACTGACGGTTGGCTTGGGCTAATTGGGCGCGCAGGCGGGCGCACTCGGCTTCACTTTGCGCGGCTTGGTCGCGCAACTGGTCACGCTCACGGCGCAGGGTTTCGGTTTCCTGCTGGGCGGCTTCTTCCAGATGGGCGACGGCGTCGCGGGCCATGTCCAGCGCGCTAAGGGCATCGGCAGCAGAGGGCGTATTTTCCATACCAAATTCCTGACTGGGGCGTGGCGATGCTTTGCCGTGTTCCGTGCCATCGCGTCCCGTTCTTTTGTACCCTGTAAACGCACGATTTCGTGCAGGCGTTTTTACTGGTAATCAGGCCAGTCGCTCGCGCAACGCGGCAAGTTCGGTTTGGAGTTCGGGTGGCAATTTGTCGCCGAAGCGGGCGAAGTGGGCTTCGATTTCGCGGGCTTCGCGCAGCCAGTCCCGCTTGTTGACGAGCAGGCTTTCCCACACGCGGGCCGGGCTGACCGACACGTTTTGCATCAAGAGGGCGGCGTTGGTGGGCACTTGTCCGATGGGCGTTTGCTGAGCCAAGCCTTCGCCCCGAATGCGCTCCGCCATCCAGATCAAGGCGCGGATATTTTCGCCGAAACCGGGCCACAAAAACGCGCCGCTGGCGTCTTTGCGGAACCAGTTCACGCCAAATATGAGCGGGGGATTGGGGATGGTTTCGCCCATGCGGAGCCAGTGCGTGAAATAATCGCCCATGTGGTAGCCACAGAAGGGGAGCATTGCCATCGGGTCGCGACGCAAAATTCCGGTTTGCCCCACTGCGGCGGCGGTCGTTCGGGAACCCATCGTCGCGCCCAAAAAGACGCCGTTCTGCCAGTTCGCGGCTTCGACGACAAGCGGCATTGTGTCGTTGCGCCGTCCGCCGAACAAGATGCCGGAAATCGGCACGCCCTGTGGGTCTTCCCAGCGCGGCGACATGGACGGGCACTGTTTTGCCGGGGCCGTAAAGCGGCTGTTGGGATGCGCTAACGGATCGCCGCCATCGGCGGGTTTGCGGCGGACGCCCTTCCAGTCCGTTACCCATTCGTAGGGGCACGGTACGCCCTCGCCGTCCATGCCTTCCCACCACGGCAAGCCGCCATCGGACACGGCGACATTGGTGAAAACTGTATTTTGGCTAATCGTGGCAAGGGCGTTCGGGTTCGTTTTTGCGCTTGTGCCCGGCGCGACGCCGAAAAAGCCCGCTTCGGGGTTAATCGCCCACAGTTTGCCGTCCGGCCCGACGCGCATCCATGCGATGTCGTCGCCAATCGTGCGAACTTCGTAGCCGTACTCTTTGAGCGGCGACACGAGCATCGCCAAATTCGTTTTGCCGCACGCGGATGGGAACGCGCCCGCAAAATACGTTTGCTCGTTGTTCGGGCCGATCAACTCCAAAAGGAGCATGTGCTCGGCCATCCACGCATTGTCGCGGGCCGTCGTGGATGCGATACGGAGGGCGTGGCACTTTTTGCCGAGGAGGGCATTGCCGCCGTAGTTGGAGCCGAAACTCCAAATCGTGCGCGTTTCGGGGAAATGGCAAATGTAGCGGCGGTCGGGCGAAATGTCGCCCATCGAATGCAGACCTTTGACGAACGCGCCCTGAACGCCCAGTTGATTGAGCGCGGCTTGACCCATGCGCGTCATTATCCGCATACTGGCGACCACATACGGGCTGTCCGTGATTTCCACGCCGACCTCGGACAAAGGCGAACCGAGCGGCCCCATCACGTAGGGCACGACGTACAGCGTCCGGCCCGCCATGCAGCCATCGTATAAGGGCGTCAGGCGGTCGCGGGCGGCTTGCGGAGACAGCCAGTTATTCGTCGGCCCCGCGTCACTTTCCAATTCACTGCAAATAAAGGTAGCCTGCTCGACGCGGGCGACATCGTTGGGGTTGGAGCGGTGCAAATAGCAGCCGGGGTATGCGGCTTGATTGAGCGGCTGCAAAACGCCGGTTTCTACCATGCCCGCGAGCAGCGCGTCGTACTCGGCTTGCGAGCCGTCGCACCACACGATACGGTCGGGTTTGCACAACTGGGTGCATTCCTCAACCCAAGCATTGAGCTGGGCGTGAGCGGACGGCAAAACGGATAAAGACGGCGAAGACGAAGCGGCGTTCAAAACAAGTTCCTTAAGTGGCGAAAACGCCGTGTTATGGTAGCACGTTGGGAAAAGCGCTGCCATTTTAAGGGGTGTTCACCCACTCCGTATCAATGTTTTTGAGCGAATCTTCAAAAAGAACATGGCCGAAAAAATGTTCCAAATTACTCGTATTTTCTGGTACAGTTTTCTTGTTAGACATCGTCAAATCGCCCTTGGGAGTAGTCGCACCAACCATGAAAAAGCCGTTGACCATCACGTTTTTTGTCTTGATTACATGTGCGATTACGCTTTATGCTTCCTTGTACGGGGCGGCCTATCTTCGGGAGAAACACCTCAATGAGGTGCGAAGGACATCTATTCCATTGACCCAGCAACAGAAAGAGGCGGCAAGGCAAGCTGCTAAAGCGGGATGGGTAAGAGAATCGGAAATGCTAACTATTCAGCGTGTCCGCGAGATGGTCATAAGAGACCGAGACCTGTCCGACGCCGATATCGACGCTCTGCTTCCCATAGTGAATGACACGCCGGGGAAAAGATTAAGGAACAGCGCCGTTTTCGGTATATTTTCCGATGTGCGGCATTGGAAGAAAAACAAATCGGATTTGGTGTTTGCCAAAACGACGCATCGGCTGGACGTGCTTAAAAAAGCGGGGTCGTATGATTTGGAAGGGTTATTCCTTCTTCGCACGTTGTCGGCCCTGAACCGGCCCGATGCGGATACGATTGTTGATTCCTTTGCAACGGGTCAAGACAAAGATCTATCACAACTGTCCAAAAAGTTAATCGCGCGCCGCGCAAGCCGACCGAGGGGCTGGCTAAGATAATTTGTCATCGTAACAACATTGAACAATTCCTTACCCGCTTATTTGACGACGCTCCGGTAACGCCCCCGTAAATCTGCTGGTTTCCCTCCATATCCGCTGCCCAAAAGCCATAATCAAACCGAAAGCAGACCGGGAAAAACGATTATGGCTACCGCAACCACGCAAGAACTGCCGCTGGATAAAATTCGCACCAACGAAAACCAGCCGCGCAAAACTTTTTACAGTGAATCCTTGGAAGAACTGTCGGCCTCCATTCAGGAGCGCGGCGTTTTGCAGCCGATTACGGTTCGGCCCATGAACGGCAAAGACGCCGGTTTCTACGAAATCGTGATGGGGGAGCGGCGCTACCGGGCGTCGCGCATGGCGGGCCTCACGCACATTCCGGTCGTTGTCCGCAACCTGTCCGACGAGGACGCCGCCGCCGACGCGCTCTTGGAGAACTTCCAGCGCGAAGACATGAACGCGGTGGAAAAGGCGCGGGCCATACAGGGCTTGCTCCAGTTTATGAGTTACGAGAAAGTCGCCAAAACGCTGGGCGTTTCGGAAACGACGGTGCGCCGCTCACTCGAACTTTTGGAATTGCCGCCGCACATCTTGCAGGAACTCGTGACGCGGCCCGGCGCGGGCGAAGGGGCGTTCAACGAGGGGCACGCCCGAAACCTGATTTCCCTCAACGACGATCCCGGTACGCAAACCCGCTTGGTGCAGAAAATCAAAACCGAAAAATTGAACGTCGGCGATTTAGACAAAATCGTCAACGCTATTCGGGAGTACCCGGCGAAAAAAGAGGCGTTTTTGCGCGTCCCGCTTTCGGTCACGCAGCAAATGCTCAAATCGCTCGGAGCGCGTGAAGAGCGGCGCAAACCGTACAAATCGCAAACCGCCGATCAGCACGTCAAGGCGCTGGAAAAACAGGCCGATTCATTGGCGGAATTGCTCGACGACCGCATCGGGGAATTTTTAACGGCGGAAAGTTTGAACCAACTTTTGGCGTCCACGGCGGCACTGGAGCGCGAAGTCGAAAAGTTCAACGGCAAAGTCCGTGACGCGCTGGCGAACAAAGATTTCGGCTTCCGCGAAGTCTACATTCACTGCCCGCTCTGCGGGCGCACGGAACTCATCGGAAGTAACCGCTGCTCGGTGTGCTGGACGATTTTGCGCCGCTGCTACGACTGCGGCAACTACGACCGCCCATTCGAGAAGTGCGGCGTAACGGGCGCGAAAGTTTTCATTGGTGAAGCCGAAGCCCCCAAAGAAACCAGCAAATCGTTCAAGTGCCCGATGTACAAGCCCAAGTTCGAGGCGCAAGCCGTCAAATTAAAAATGGCAGCGTGAAGCGTTAATTCAAACCACCAAGACGCCAAGAACACCAAGATCGGAAAAGATTTTGTAACAGGCTTGATAACGTACAGCCATCTGCTAAAATCGCCATAGGTTGATGGTGGCTGAGATTGCCGTTAGCAAACTCAACCATTGGGTAAGGTTGTGCATTTGTACTGTACTCCTTTGCCTTGTTCCGATGCAGCGCGTTTGGCAACGCTCATTGCCGAGCGCGCCGTTCGACCTTCCAATCGGTACGCTGAAATTATACAGCGTGAAAAAGCCCGGTCGTTTATAACGACCGGGCTTTCTTTTCGCCTATGGTTTGTGCGCTTATCCGCCCGGTTCGGGCGTGACGGGCACGTCGGAGGTCACGGTTTCAAACTGAAAGCCGTCCGCCCAAACGGTTCCCTGCCCGTCCACGGACACGCCGTAGTTGAAGCCTTCGGCATCGTTGGGCACGTCGAACACGTACTCGATGCGCGTCCAGTTGTTCGTGCCCTGCAAGAAACGTTTGCCCATATTCCATGCCGACACTTTCGCGCGGGCGTCCATGCGAATCCACAAGCGCGCATCGTTCACGTTCTCGGTTTTGATGTAACCGCTGAACCGAACCCGCTTGCTTTTGTATTCGGTGGCTTGAAAGGCCTGCATGAGTGCGCCGTAGCCCTTTGGAGCGTTGGTTTGCGCTCTAATGTAGGCGGGCGTGTCGCTGCCGCCGGGCCGAGCCGCTGCGGGGTCAACGCCAATCATGTAATCGGGCGCGTTGCTGCTGGGCGCGCCTTTCATCCATCCGGTCAGACCGTCGGCGAAATGCAGGTTTTCGGGCTTGGTTGGCGAGCCGCTCCAATCAACACCGGAAATCGGATTGCGCGCCCCGGCGGCAGTCACGGTAGGAGTTGCTTGTGTTTGGGGAATGTCGCCAATTGCGGTGATGTCCATGCCGTCCGACCAGATTTTACCCGTGCCGTTCATACTGAGACCGTAAACCAGCCGTGTCGCGTCTTGCGGCAAATCAAGAATAACATCGTACTTGTTCCATTTGGTCGTTCCGTTGATTGGACGGCTTGTGCGCCCGAAACCGACCACTCTTTCGCCAGAAAACACCACGAACCAAATGCCCGCCCCCTGCGCGTTTTCCGTTCGCAACGGCACGGTATAGCGGACGCGCCTGCCGAGCCGATTAGATTCGACAAGGGATTTCTGGTCGTCGTAAAAGAGCGTCCCAAACCGCTGCGGCTGGGCCGACGTGCTTTCCAGTAATTCGGCGTTGCGGTCGGGATTGCTTGGGCCGGTGTTACGGCCCGCGCTTTTGTCGATTCGGGTCGCATTTATACCCCAAGCGTTGTTTTCGTTTGCCTTAAGCCATTGGACGAGCGCGGTTTCGTAGGCGAGGGCTTCCGACGGGTCGTCGGTTGTTTTGGCGGATTTTGCGTCGGGCGACGAATCGTAGGAGGGTTGGGAAACCGGTGTCGCGGCGTCCACGGGCATAAACGAAACGTCGTGCAGCCAAACCTTGCCTTTGCCTGACAAATCCGTGCCGAACGCGAAACCGTTGGCGTCGCTGGGAACGTCGAAGACATAGTCCCACTTGACCCAATTCGTCGTGCCGGTGATCGGCGCGGCGGTCATATTCCATGCCTTTTGCCAGTTCGGTGTATCCATGCGCAGCCACAGGCCCGCGCCGTTTTTCACAGCCTCGGTTTTCACCCAAGCCGAAAAGCGAACGCGCTTGCTTTTCAAATCGCCGGGCTGGGCGTATTGCGCCAAAATACCAAATCCGTTGTAAAGGGAAGCCGATGCCTGCAAAACGCCGCTCGCGCCCGGTGTTGGGGCGGGCACGGTTTGCGCACTGATGACGTATCCGTCCGATTTATCCTCTTTGCCTTGATGCCAGTTTGCAACGCCGTTTGCGAATTGGAGATTGGTCGGCGCGGCGGGATACTCGGCCCACGGTTTGTCCGTGTCGCCATTTTTCATTTTGGCTTCCGGCGACGAATCGAAATACGCGGGCGTTGCCGCCACTTTGGCATCCACAACGTCAAAGGTCAAATCATGCAGCCACACTTTCCCCGCGCCCGACAAGTGCGCGCCAAACGAGAAGCCCTGCGCGTCGCTTGGCACGTCGAAGACGTAGGAGACTTTTTGCCAGTCGTTTGCGCCGGTCAGCGGATCGGCGACTTGGTTCCATGCTTTTTGCCATGTCGGCGCGTCCAAGCGCAGAAACAAGCCCGCGCCGTCGCTGTTCTCGGTTTTTATCCAGCCGGAAAAGCGCACGCGCTTTCCTCGAAACGCGCCGGGCCGGGCGTATTGCACAACGACGCCCCGCAAATCTTCGCGCTTCGGCCCCTTGAACAAAAGGCTCGGGCCTTTACTCGGCGCTTTGACGGTTTGTACGGCGACGGTGTAGCCGTAGCCCTTGTCTTCGGCGGGGATTTGCCAGTTGGTGAGGCCGCCTGCGAACGTCAAATTACGCGGGGCGTCGGGATAGGTTTCCCACGCTTTGCCCGTGTCGCCATTGATGCGCGAATAGGGGGCGGAATCGGACGCGACGGCGGAAAAGCGCAACGGCAAAAGCGCGAGCGGAACGGCGGCAAGCACCAATGCGCCCGCGCCCAGCGCGCCCGCTAAACGGCGTTCACGTGAAACCGGTGACATTTTTTCCAACAGTACAAGCCTCCTTCGGAGCGAGTGAAAATGGACGGAAACGGGCAAAGCGGCAAACGATGCGCCCGGTGCGGTGACGCCCAATTTGAGCAACAATTCGCCGTACACGCGGGGCGCGGTGTTTGTGGCGCGGGCGGCGCGAGCGTCGCAATCCGCTTCGCAAACCAAACCCCATTCGCGGCAGGCGAAATAAGCGACGGGCCAAAACCAGAACAAATGCAGCGCCAAGTGCGGAACAAGTCCCCAAAACAAATCGCGGCGGGCGATATGCGCGATTTCGTGGCACAGCACCAAGCGCAGTTCGTCGAGCGATAGGCGGGCGACATCGGCGCGGCTTATCCGTATCGCCGGGCAACGCCATCCCGTCACGAGCGGATCGCCGGGTTCTTGGGACAGCAGCAGGCGCGGCGCGGTCGGTCGGCGCATAAGGCGGGCGGCATCGTTTGTGGCGCTCTGGAGCGTTTGTGCGGCGGCGTCCGCTTCATCGCCGGTTAGCGGTTGGGAGGCGCGGAGCCGTCGCCGCAGCCGCGCGTATTGCGCGGCGCTTATTAGTACACGAACCGTAAAACCGGCAAGCCACAGAACGCAGAGTGCTTGTGGAAGCGTGGGGGCGGGCAACGTAGGCGGCGAGACGGAAAGTGCGTCCGGTTTCGCGGACAAATCGGATGGCGCTACGGCGGTTTCGCTTTTTGAAGGCAGGGCATTTGCGGGCACTAAATCGGTCGGAATCGTGTTTGCGCCGTTTTCCGCTACGCCGCTATTTGTGGCGCGGGCTTGCCAAAAAGGCGGCACAAGAACAATCAGGGCGGGCGCGGGCGGAAGCACGGCGGCGCAAGCAATCCCAGCGACGAACCGGGCGCAGACAAGCCACCAAAGCGCGGCGCGAACCGGGTGCGGCAGTTGGGGCAGCGCTTTACAAACGAGCCAAACCACAAAGGCAAGTAGGCTCGCGCTGAGGGCCGTTTGCGCCGCGCCGAGCAAAAAACGGTCGGCAAAATCCATCGGGTCATTTGGCATGGTGCGCGTCCTTTTCTGTGGTTATTTCTTCTGGCGTACCGCTGTCCAGTTTGGCTAAAAGGCGGCGCAGTTCTGCCATTTCGCTGGGCGTGAGTTTGTGCGCGTTGGCAAAATACGCGGCAAGCGGCGTGAGCGATCCGGCCAGCGTTTTTTCGACGAACCGGGCGATGAGGCCGCGCTGCACGTCGCCGGTTTGCCGGGCGGCAAAATAGCGAAACACGCCTGCACCGTCTCCTTTGGCGCGCGTCAGAAAGTTTTTGGCCCGCAGGCGTTCCATCATGGTCACGACTGTACTCCGCGATAAATCGCGCGCTTTACCAAATGCGTCGGCGGCCTCGCCAACCGTGATTCCGTCGCCGTCGCAGCCCGCGATGAACTGCAAAAGCTCCCACTCCTGCTCGCCCACGCCGTCGTTCCCGTCGTTTTTTCGACCCATCGGAACCCTCCTTGCAAATTTATCTACATAAGTAAACAATGGGATTATAGCATAAAATTTACATTTGTAAACAAAGTCAGCGAAATTATTTCCCGTTGGGGCATCGTGAGTGAAAAGAGAATCGAAGGCGTTGCCGACCAAAAATTGCCGCCGGATGTCGTTTTGTCACGCTACCGCATCGGGCAGATGTGCGCATTCACAGATCAAAAATGAGATGCGGTTTGACAAAACGGCGGTTTGCGCTTTATAATTTCGCAACTTAGCCTATGTCTTTTTCCGCCGCGCAACCGTCCGCTGCCGTGCCCCCATCCGATGCCGCTTCCGCAAAGGAAGAAACGGTGAAGGAGTGGCGCGTCCACCGTTTGCGCGAAAATCCGCAGTACGCTCCACTTGTTGCGCTGGCGTATGCGGTCGCTTTTGCGCTGTGGCGGCTCCTTTTTCCGCACCCGCTCGCGTTGTTTTTGCCGGTTTTCGCGCTCACCGGCGCGCTTGCCGAGTTTTTGTTTCCCGTGACGTTCCGCTTGACGACAAAAGGAGCGCACAAAAAATGCTGGACGACGCAGCTATTTATCGCGTGGGCCGACGTGAAGCGAGCGGGGCAGGGCAAGGACGGCGTGTTTTTGTCGCCGCTTTCGCGCCCGTCGCGGCTTGACGATTTTCGTGGTGTGCGTCTGCGCTTCGGCGGCGAAAACGCGGACGAAATTTGCCAAACCGTGCGCGATTTGTGGCATCGCGCCGCGCCCGATACCAACGAAAGCCCCAAATCGTGAACGCTTGGGATTCGGTTTCGGTATGGGACGAGCCGTTGCCCGTCGAGGAGCGCGAAAAACTGCTCGACCAAACCGTGCAGGCCATTGCGCGGCGCGGTTTGCAAACGCCCGCCATTTTGCTTTTGGAAATGCACAAGCCGCTCGCGTATGTCGCGTCGCAGGGCATCGTCGCCGCCGTACCGCTGCTTGGGCCGCTCATCGGACTTGATCGAATGCAGGCAGTGGGAAAACTGCTCGCCGAACCGGGTGGAATGGATGATTTAATCGCGCGCATTGAGGCGTCGGCGGTCGAAGCGGACACCGCGCAAACGGCGCGAACGGACACGTAAGAACACAATGGAACACGCAACATGGCCCGCGCGGGTCTTTTTATTTGCAATTTCGGCGATCATCATTTATATGGTCGTGTCCGCCCAGCGCGGCAAGCAGCTGTACATTCGGCGCATTCCGGGCTTGACCGCGATTGATGAGGCCGTGGGCCGGGCGACCGAAATGGGCCGCTCCATTCTGCTGTCGGTCGGTTTAGGCGGCATTGACATCGTGACGCTGCAGGCCCTCGCCATCTGCGCGAGTGTCGCGCAAACGGCGGCGCGGTTCGGCAACAAAATCACCATGCCGGTCGCCGACGCAGCGCTTCTGCCGGTCGCCGAAGACGCCATATCGAATGCCTACGCGGTCGCGGGCCGTTCGGACGCTTTCGGGCCGGACGATGTGCGCTACCTTTCGTCGGCCCAGTTTGCGTATGCCGCAGGCGTCGCAGGAATCATCAACCGCGAGCGCGTGGCGGCGACGTTCTTCTTCGGCACGTTTTTCGCCGAAGCCCTGATTATGGCCGAGAACGCCAACCAAGTTGGCGCAATCCAAGTGGCGGGCACGCCCTCAACCACGCAAATTCCGTTCTTTATCGCCTCCTGCGACTATGTGATTATCGGCGACGAGTTTTACGCCGCGACCGCATATCTGACGCGCCAGCCGACGCTTTTGGGGTCGATTGTCGGACAAGACCGGGTGAAAATTGTGCTGATGGTGTGTATTGTGTTGGGCGCGCTCTTGATGACGGTGAATTTACCGCTTCTCTTTAATTTGTTCGGCGACAAAAACTTGGAATTGGGAGCCTATTTCACGCAGGCCGTGAAGGGAAACAAATAACCAATGTTCACACCGAAAACCGGCATTGCATTGTGGGTCTTCATTCTTGGCGCGCTCGCGTTTTCCGCCCTTGTTTTCTTCGCTATTTCGCTGACCCCGAACCGGGCGCGTAAGCCGCTGATTTCCGCCATCACGTTTTTGTGCGGCTTGTTCTTCGCGCTGGAATTTTTCCTACCGGTCGGGGCGGACGGCAAAAACTTCCTGACCGACGCGCTCAAGCCCGCCTCCGATTTCACGAACGTTTTACAAGCCTTTGCGCTCGGCCTCGGCGTGTATTCGCTGGTCGGTCTGCATTTGAAAAACATTGTGCGGCGGCGGTCGGGCTGGGGCTTTTCGCTGGTGCTTATCGGGGCCGTCCTTGCGATGGTTTTCCCGGCGATTTTGAAAGAGTATCACCCGAACCGCTACAACATCAATCTGTACGCCCTGATTTTCAAGGGAGCGTACAACAACTTGAACGCCGCGATGTTTTCTATCGTCGCGTTTTATATTGTGTCGGCGGCCTATCGTGCGTTCCGCGTGCGCTCCGTAGAAGCGACGATTTTGCTCGGGGCGGCCTTTTTGATCATGCTGGGGCAGGTCGCCGTCGGGCAGGCGATAACGGCGGGTATTCCGAACGAAGGCGTCGCTGCTTCGTTTCGCGTGGAAAACATCGCCAACTGGATTTTGACGCGCGTCAATTCGCCCGCGATTTTAGCGGTCGATTTCGGCTTGGGCGTGGGCGCACTCGCAACCTCGCTGCGCTTGTGGCTGAGTTTGGAGCGCGGCTCCTATTTCGACAAGGAACTGTAGGGGACGCAACCAACTATGAATTTTCGTTTTTTGCAAAATATCGACCGGCGCGTTTTGTATGTTTTGCTCGCGCTCGTTATCGGATTTCCAATTGTCGTGCCGGTCGCCGTGCCGCCTGCCGTCGTCCTGCCGCAAACCCAGTCGTTTTACGACACAATTGAAAAGATTGCGCAAGACCCCGTTGCCAAAAACAAACTGGTTATCGTCAGCGCAAACTATGGAGCCGGGACGCTCGCCGACAATAACACGCAGGCCGAAGCCGTGTTCCGACATTTGATGAAGCGCAAACTCAAATTCGCCATTTTCTCGTTCAACGATCCGCAAGGTCGGCAGTTGGCGCAAGACGTGGTTGATCGCATTCAAGGGCAGTACGGCTATCAGTATGGGCGAGATTACTGCAACTGGGGCTATCGACCGGCAGCGGCGATTGAGGCGCTTCTCAAAGCGATGGTGCGCGATATTCCCGGGGCGGTCGGCAACGATTACAAGGGAACCGCGCTCGCGCAAGTGCCCGTGATGCAGGGCATCAAAACCGTGGACGACATCAATTTGATCGTCGAAGTGTCGCCGTCAAACACGCTTCCCTCATGGCTGCAATACTTCCAGCACACGGGCAAGGAAGACATTCCGACGCTGTTTTGCCCGACCCCGGTTATGGCCCCGGAAGCGTTTCCGTTTTTGAAATCGGGGCAGTTGCAGGGAATGCTGTTTGGCCTCAAGGGCGCGATTGAATACGAGGGCTTGATCAAGGAGCCGGGTTTTGCCACGCGCGCCTCGGCGGCGCTGTCGTACTCGCACTTGCTAATTATTGCGCTGATTGTTTTGGGCAACGTCGGCATGGTTATGGAACGACGCGCGGCGGCGAGGGGGCGATAAAGAATGTTTGATTTTTTAACCAACGCCGACTTTATTCGCGTCGCCGCCGTGTGGATCGGCGCACTGTGTACGCTCGGCATTTATTCCATTTTGTACAAGGAAAACAAGGTATTCCGCTTCTTCGAGCACTTGTTTTTGGGCATTGCGACCGGCTACACGATTTACACGACGTGGAACGACATTTTGCGCCCGAACTGGTGGGAGCCGATGACCAAAGACGGCAAGTGGTGGCTGGCCTTCTTATTCGCCGGTGGAATGCTGTTCTACACGATCTATTCGCGCCGCAATTCGTGGATGAGCCGCTTGATTTTCGGCGTGTTTTTCGGTGCGGCGGCGGGCCGGGCGTTCCAAGGCTACGCCGCGTATTATTTCCCGCTCGTGCGCTCCGCCGTGAACGTGCCTCTGTTCGGCGGCCCGGAAACCAAATCCCCCGACGCGACAGCGATAACCGCGTTTTCGTCGTTCGCCAATAACCTGCTGTTTTTGTTTATTCTCGTTGCCGTCACGACCTACTTTTTGTTCTCGTTCGAGCATAAAGGCAAAATCGTTCCGCAAGTTTCCAAAGCGGGCCGCTACGTTTTGATGTTCGCGTTCGGTTCAATTTTCGGCTCGACGATTATGGCGCGCATGACGCTCCTTATCGGGCGAATGTATTTCTTGCTCCATGACTGGATTCAAGTCACGATGCTCCACAAAGGGTAGGTCGCCTACTCTTAAAAAACCGTTGGCATGGAAAACGAAAAAGCCACGACGAAATCCGACGAAGGATTTTGTAACACCGCCGCCCTGCGCGTGTCGATAAAAACCGTTTACGGGATGGCGGCTGCCGGTGCGTTGGTTTTTGGCGGGGCCGCATTTGCCATTGGCGGTTTTGCCCCGCCGTCGCCGCTTATCGGGGTGCTTTGGTTTCTCGCCGGGTTTATTTGTGTTGTCCCGTTGCTCGTCGCGCTGGTCATTTTGCACGAGGCGACGCACTGGGTCGCGTTCCGTGCGTTCGGCGCGAGGGAGGCCCGCTTTATGTGGGTGATGCGAAACGGGAAGCCGATTGCCCCTTCGGTTTGTGGGCCGGGCAAATGGCTGAAACGTTGGCAATACGTGACGGTGATTGTTTCGCCCACGTTGCTTGTCAGCGCCGTGGGTTTGCTCCTGATGCTCGCCGTTCCCGTTTTGCGCGGCGCGCTTGCCCTCGCGTTAACCCTTCATTTGACCGGCTGCGTCAATGATTGGTACGTCGCCCGCGCCACGTTTGCTTTGGCGCGCGGCACGGAAATCGAAGACCGCGAAAGCGGATTTGCGTATCGCACGGCGAACCCGGCGGGATAAAATAAACCCATACAACAAATGAAACGCAGCGCCGTTTGGAAAAATCTTCGTGTCGGCGCAGGCTATTTTTGCCTTGTCGTTATTTTCGGTCTTACGTTCCGGTTTGTGCTCCATCGCCTGCACGTACCAAACGGAGTAGGGGACTGGATGCTCATTGTTGGAGGCGCGGTCATTGGCGTTGTGTGGGAGCGGCGCATTCGCCGCTAAGCGCAAAAGTGACTAAGCCCGTCTTAGGCTGCGACCGCGCCGCCGTATTTGGCGAGCAGGGCCGCGACGCTTGCGGTGTCGTCGTTTTCGTCCAAATGCACGGTAACGAGCGTGCCGCCCGCTGTGAGGGCTTCGTGGTGCAAGTCCGCGACGCCGCCCTCGACACCCATATCACGCAAATAGCCGGTCACTCCGCCCGCAACCGCGCCCGCCGCCGTGGTTCCCAACGCGGCCCCGAACGCGGCCCACAACGGCCCGGCGGCAAGCACCATGCCGACGCCGGGAATAGTCAAAGCCGCCGCGCCCGCTAAAAGGCCTACCCCTAAACCGACGAGCGTTCCGCCTGCCGCGCCTTTGGCGGCGTCGGCGGGCGTGGTTGTCGTCAAAGCAAACTCGCCCTCGGCGGCGATAGGCGAATCGGTCATGGAATGGGCCGTGTTTGAGCCGCGCCGTGAATCGGTCGCCGCGTTCATATCGGTCGGCGTGGGCGGGTCGTCGGTTTGCACTTCCATGAAGCCGTCCTTGTCCATATAAATCGGTACGTTGTGGGCCGCCTCCGCATCCTCTATGACGGCAACATCGGCCCCGTCGCTTACCCCCTCGCTTGATGCGCGGCTGGCAACGCTGACTTGACTGGCCTCGACGCCGTGGTCGAGCAATGCGCCAATCGCGCGTTCGGCCCCGTCGGGATCGACAAACGCCGCCGTGATCAAGCGTTCGCCCGTGTTCGTGGTGGCATTTGCGGAAGCATTAGAAAAGAGCATAATTCGTTCTCGTTTGGTTTCGGTGACGTTTAGTCCAACTATACCCAAAACGTTTGCGACTTTTGAACAATTCGGGCACGCCGTTCGTATTCTTTAACGAGTATTAACGACTTCGCCCGCCAACGCATCGTTGCCGCCCGGCGACCGAAAACGAAACAAGGAACGCAGTTTATGAAAAAATCAATTTCGCGGTACGCCCTTTGGATGGGGTTATGCGCCGCCGTTGTGTCGTCGGGATTTTCCGCATCGGAAGCGCGGGCGCAGGCCTCCGCGCCGCCCGTCGCGGCAACTGAAACGACGCGCGCATCGGCGCGCCCCGTCAGCACGGTCGTCGGCGAGATAGCCCAAGCCACGCAGATGACGGTTCTCGCCGACAAATCGGTCGCCTCGAAAAACGTAACCGTTTCCACCCAAGCCGTCAGCGCGGCGACATTGGAAAACGAACTGACCCTTCTTGTTCGGCGCATCGGGCCGGGAACCCAATGGGTTAAACTCATGCTCCCGCAGCAAGCGGGTGGGCGCGCGTACAAGGGCGATGATGTCGCCGATTACGCGCTCGCACAGGCTAAACTTTTTGGCAATGTCGGCGCGGCAACGTCGCCCGGTGTGGTCGAAATCATGGGCCAAAAAGTAAGCGACGCGCAGGCGACGCCCGTCGTTTCCACGCTCAATTTGAAACCCGTGTACGTGGTGATTAACCCGTCCGCGCGGGCTGCCGCGAATACGGTTGGGCCAGCCGCCAACTGGGGGCAAATGTCGCGCGAGGAACAGCAGGCCTACACGGCCCAGCAGGTCGCCGCGCTCAAAAATATGACCCCGGAGCAGCGCACCCAAATGATGCAGCAACAGGGCCAAGTCATGCGCTCGTACATGCAAAGCATGAGTCCGCAGGAACGCCAGCAAATGTTTCAAGGTATGGGTCGTAACGGCGGTACTAACGGCGGCGGGCGACGCAACCGAGGGAACTAAACATTCAAGCGAACAAAGCAAAAAGCGCGGCAGAGTTTCTGCCGCGCTTTTTTGTGATTTTGGTGTTATGCAGCAACCGAGTCAGATAACCCAATCGCCGGACGTGAAGAAATCCAAGCCGCGCTCGGCGCGTTCCCGTCGTTCTTTTTCAATTTCCAGCGTGGTGGATAGCCGCAACAATTCCGCATCCGCAGTTTCGGCGTGAGCAAGCAGCGCGGCAAGCCATTCTTTGGCTAAGAGGGCATTTTGAGCGGCATCGGTGGACGATGCGACCGGGGCCAAAGCCTGTAAGCGCGATTGTATTGCGTCGCGTTCGTCTTTGCTTAAAATCATATTTACTCTGGCTCCGCTTCAAATAAAGAAAAAAGAAAAACCGCTACGTTTGGAGAGACGAAACGCCTTTTTATTTTATCGCGGCAGCGTAGCTTTTCGTCCCTCTTGACGGTACACGGCGGTATGAAACGGTTATATCACAATCCTGACTAATTTGATATATTTTTAATTATATGAAGTATAGATAGATATTTTAATTCGCGCTGTGCGCTGGGAAGGGGAACCCGCAACAGGCGACGAAGGTTAAGGTACAAAACCAAAAAGCCTCCACAGGTGGGAATTTTTCCGCATGATAAAAGTCGCTATGATCGGCGCGGGCAGCGTCGTTTTTTCCAAGAATTTGACCGGTGATATTTTGGGCTATCCCGAGTTTGCTGACGCGACGTTTTCCTATATGGACATCGACGCCGACCGCCTGCAAGTCGGAGCCGATTTATGTCGAAAAGTCGGCAAAGCCCTGAACGTCAATCCGACCATCAACGCAACCCAAGACCGTCGTGAAGCGCTCCGCGATGCCGATTTCGTCATCAATATGGTGCAAATTGGAGGCTTCGACTCTACCCTCGTGGATTTTGAAATTCCGCGCAAATACGGCCTCAATTTCACGATTGCCGACACGACCGGGCCGGGTGGTTTGTTCCGCGCGCTCCGCACGTACCCGATGCTCAAAGGGCTTGTGGAAGACATGATGGAGGTGTGCCCAAAAGCAACCCTTCTCAATTATTCCAACCCGATGAGCATGAATATGCAGACGATTACGCGCAACTCGAACATTCATGCCGTTGGTTTGTGCCACAGTGTACAGGGCACATTCAACGGAATTATGCGCGACATCGGCGAGAAACCGGAAGACATCACGTTCATTTGCGCGGGCATCAATCACATGGCGTTTTACACCAAAATTGAGAAAAACGGCGTCGATTTGTACCCCCGCTTGTTCGCCATCGCCGATGAAAATGTTGCCAAAAAACACAACGCCGTGCGCTATGAACTCATGAACCGCTTAGGCTATTTCGTAACGGAATCGAGCGAGCATAACGCCGAATACAACTCATTTTTCATGACGCATGGGGCGGATTTGATCAACCGTTTCGACGTGCCGATTGACGAATATCTGCGCCGCTGTGACGGCATTGTGGACGAGTTCGAGCGCATGAAAACGTTCAGCAAATCCGATGAGCCAATGGTAGTTCGCAAGTCGCATGAATACGGCTCCATTATCATTCACTCTATGGTCACGGGTACGCCGTCCGTTGTATATGGCAATATGCCGAACAAGGGCGCGATTTCTAACTTGCCTTATGACGCCATCGCCGAAGTGCCGACCCTTGTTGACCGCGCGGGCTTGCAGTTCACGAACGTCGGCGCGCTGCCCCCGCAGCTTGTCGGCTACATGAACCCGCACATCACGCAACACGAACTGTTTATCCGTGCCGCGATGGAAGGCAGGCGCGATCACATCTACCAAGCCTGCATGTTCGACCCCTTGACGGCGGCGACATTGACGCTGGATCAAATCGTCGAAATGTGCGACGAACTCATCGTGGGCCACGCCGACTATTTGCCCCCGCTCGATGCCAAGAAAACCCTCGTGCCGACGAGCGGAAAAACGTTCGCGCCGCCCACGCCGCAGGAACTCCGGGCAAGTTGGGATGCCGCACAAAAAGCCGGGCACGAAGACGATATCTTGGACTGGAAAATCCTCGGCCCATTCAAAAACGGGGCCGACAAAATCAGTTTGTCGTTCGCGCCTACCCTTGAAGCCGAACTGGTCAGCGAAACCGGGCCGGACTTCGACGCGACCTACCCCAGCGGCGATAAAACGGTCGTCTGGAAATCGTATACGGCGGGCAAAAAAGGCTACGTCAATCTGGACAAGATCGTGGGCCGAACCGATTTCGCCATTGCCTACGCCTACACGGAACTAAACAGCGTTCACGCCCGTGAAACGTTGCTCCGGTGCGGCAGCGACGACGGCATCAAAGTCTGGGTCAACAACAAACCCGTCCACGAAAACGACGCCACCCGCGCCTACGCCGCAGGCGAAGACGAAGCAGCGATTTTCCTAAGCGAGGGCACGAACCGCATCTTGGTAAAAATCACCAATCAGGTCGGTGGCTGGGGCTTCGATGTATCGGTTCCGCGCGCCAATTTTTAGGGATTTACTCCAAAGATGTCTTGCAAACAATTTTGCCAGGGTAACTGCGCGGTAATTTGTTAGGAAGTGCTATCAACAAAATATGCCTGATGCGAACTCACCTCTTGTACTTGTCTGTGGTGGCGATGATAATTTCGCTATGCCGATGACCGTTATGTTATTCTCATTGTTGTCTCATTTACAAGAGGGTCTTGCCGTCCATCTTTCGATTCTTGACAATGGTTTAAAAGAAGGAAGTAAACAGAATCTTGAAAGGGTTCTTCGTCAGCCATCTTTACCCTTACGTCAGCTATTCATTGAGTATCACAGTCCTGATACTGAAGATCTGAGTGACCTTGCAACGAAAGAGTGGCTTGGTGTGAACACTTATTTGCGCTTAACAATCCCACAATGCCTGCCTGACGATTGTAAAAAAGTGTTATATATGGACGGCGACATCGTAGTCGAAAAGGATATTGCCCCGTTATGGCGAAACGAAGTTAAAAATCATTATGTACTTGCTGCTCAGGATTTTGGAGCAGGGTATGTTGCTTCACCATACGGACTTCCCGGAACATACGAAAAAATTGGGCTCGCATCCGATACTCCGTTATTCAACGCAGGAGTAATGATTATAAATTTGGAACGATGGCGGCAGGAAAACACGGTCGACAAAGTTTTAAACTACACCAACGTTTACAAAAAACATATCCAATATGCCGATCAAGATGGATTAAATGCTGTAATTGGTGGACAATGGGGCCAGATTGATATGCGCTGGAATGTGCAGGTTGGAGCAGTGCAAGCGTTCGAGACATTGCCAGAATCGCCGCATAAAGAAAAAATGCGTCCCGAAGCAAAGACGCTTATTAATAGCGCATATATGCTACACTTTACAGGGGGGCGAAAGCCATGGAATGCAATGCTGACAAATCCCGTTAGAAAACGATTTGACATCTATCTAAAGCGGAGTCGTTGGTTTGAAACACCGAGAGAGTATAACCAGTGGCGTTTTAAGTGGCTGAAAAAATCAATTAAGCTCGTGTTAAACGATGTGAAGAAAAAGTTTAGAACGAAATTATAAATAGCCGCCACACGATGTAGTAGTGGCTTTCAAACACTTTTTAGAAACCCTTTCAAAGTTTTCCACAAGTTTTTCTCATTTGCGGTGATTTGCCCTTGACAAGCC
>CAXTBP010000044.1:0-1268 GCA_964241985.1 uncultured Armatimonadaceae bacterium
CCTATTGACTGCGATTGCGCTTGCCCCGCTGGGCCGCATCGCGCTTGCCGGGGGCTTCGGACGGGGTGAGTTGGGAATTTTCATCTTGACGTTTTTGGCGATTACCATGCTCGTCAATTTATCGCTGTTTTGTTTTAACCTGACGCCCGTCGCGCCGCTCGATGGCTCGCACATCACGGCAAGCCTTTTGCCGTCGCCGCAATCCGAGCAGTTTCGGTCGTTTATGAGCAAGTTCGGCCCGTATGTTTTGGTTGGCCTGATGGCGTCCGGCGTGCTGGGAAAAGTTATCGGCCCGATGATTTTGTTTTTGTTCCGCTTGCTGATGGGTCTTTAACGTTTTGCCCACCGTTTTGTATAAGGAGATTGAATGAGTAACGGTTTTGATGTCGTACATATCGTAATGGTGCTGTCGGCCCTTCTCTTAGGCATCACGGTTCACGAATGGGCGCACGCTTTTACCGCCGACAAACTGGGCGACGACACGCCGCGCCTGCAAGGGCGCGTAACACTGTGGCCGCCCGCGCACCTTGACCCATTGGGCACGATACTCATGGTGGTGTCTACCGTCATGGGCTTTGGCTTCGGTTGGGGAAAGCCCGTACAAACGAATCCAACCCGCTACCGGCGCGACATCCCCATGAAAACGGGGCACTCGCTTGTTGTAATTGCCGGGCCGATTTCCAATTTGGTTATCGCAACATTCTTCGGAATGCTTTTGCGTTTTGGCGTTTTAGATAGCAGCGAAGCGTTCGCCACGTGGGCATTTTACATCGTGCAGATGAACTGCGTTTTGTTCGCGTTCAACTTGCTGCCCGTGTATCCGCTCGACGGTTCGCATTTGCTCAACAACGCGCTGCCAGACGCTATTGCGGAAAAATACGGCGCGGTTATGCGGCAGTTTTCGTTTTTTATTTTTATGGCGCTCGCCATGACGGGAATTTCGGGAATAATCCTGCGGCCCGTTATCGGTTTTCTGATGCGCCTCATTATCGGCGTAGACTAAGGATTTTATTTACACTATGGCGGAATCGGCGAAAAAGCGACTTTTATCGGGAATGCAACCCACCGGCGTGGGGCGCTTGCACTTGGGCAACTACGAGGGCGCGCTCAAACCGTGGATTCGTTTGCAGGACGAGTACGAAATGTTCTGCTTTATCGCCGATTGGCACGCTTTGACGACCGTGACCGGCCCTGCTGAACTGTCGATTGCCGAACGCAGCCGTCAAGTCGCCCTCGATTATTTGTCCGCTGGTCTCGACCCGAATAAG
>CAXTBP010000044.1:1278-32763 GCA_964241985.1 uncultured Armatimonadaceae bacterium
AGTGCGCAATTTTCCGCCAGTCGGATGTTAAGCAGCACGCCGAACTGTCAACGCTTTTGGGCATGCTGACACCGGTGGGCTGGTTGGAGCGGGTTCCCACCTACAAGGAACACCGTGAAACGATGGCCCTGCATGAAAACTCGGTCGGCCCGTCGTTTGGCCTTTTGGGCTACCCGGTTTTGCAGGCCGCCGATATTCTCATTTACCGCGCCCATGCCGTGCCGGTCGGTAAGGATCAAGCCGCCCATCTGGAGATCACCCGTGAAATTGCCCGGCGCTTCAACCACATGTTCAAGACGGACTTATTCCCCGAACCCGACGCCGTTATTTCCGACGATACGGGTGTCATGAAGGGAACGGACGGGCGCAAGATGAGCAAGTCGTACAACAACGCGATCTACCTATCCGACGACGCGAGCACGGTCGCCAAGAAGCTCAAAAAGGCCTACACGTCGCCGGACAAAATCCACCAAACCGACATGGGCTTTCCCGAAGGCTGCAGCGTGTGCGGCTTGCGGAGAATCTACGACCCGCAAAACTACCAAACTCAGTGGGACGAGTGCCGGAGCGGCGCGCGCGGCTGCGGCAAAAGCAAAACCGAAACCATCGACATTTTGAACGCCGCCCTTGATCCCATCCGCGCCCGCCGCGCCGAATATGAAGCCGACCGCGCCGAACTCGACCGCATCTTGGAAAATGGGGCCGAAAAAGCCCGCGCCGTCGCCGAAGAAACCCTGCGTCACATCCGCGAAATCTTGCAGTTGTAGCGGAAAGATTGAGCCGCGATGCGAATAGTTTTCTTTACCGGTGCGGGCATTTCGCGCGAAAGCGGCCTGCAAACCTTCCGTGACGAGGGCGGTTTGTGGCAGGGACAACCTGTTGACGAGGTTTGCTCGATTGCGGCATGGAGGATGCACCCTGAGCGCGTTCTTGATTTTTACAATGAACGACGGCGCGGGGTTATCAAAGCCGCGCCGAACGCGGCCCATGATGCAATCGCCGCGTTAGAAAATACCGAGCATACGGTTCACATCGTCACACAAAACATTGACGACTTACACGAGAGAGCGGGTTCAAAAAACGTAATCCATCTACACGGTGAAATTATGAAGGCCCGCAGCGTGCTGGATGAAAAAACCTTTTACGATTGCCTCAGCGACATAGAACTCGGTGACACCTCACCTAATGGCGAACAACTGCGGCCACATGTCGTTTTCTTTGGCGAATCCATTTACAACTACGATGCTGCCCGCAGCGTCTGCAAACGCGCCGACGTAATGATTGTTGTTGGAACCAGTTTGGCGGTCTACCCTGCCGCATATTTTGTCGAAGGCAGCAACGCTCGCCAACTTTTTATTATTGATCCGAACGTGCCAAATCTTTCACGGCTGCACGAAATGCCGCGCCGTGTCCAGCATATAAGAAAATCGGCAACCGACGGCGTACCGGAAGTTATTGCAAAACTAACTACCGCTAACCTATGAAAACCGATCCGGCGAGCGATTTACAAGACGAACTCCGCCCTGAGTACGACACGGAGTTTGTAAAGCGACTACTTAAAAACGGTGTGCGGGGAAAACACGTGGGCAAAATCACGAAGATCAACGGGCGTCCCGTTGCGCCTTCCCACAGCGAAGAATCCATCACGCCATAGGAAGAGTGCCAGTCTGCACTATCTTGGAGAAAAACCCGGCGAGGGTTTGGGTATAATCGCGGTATGCCTTTGGTTTTTGGAGCCATCGCCCCGCACGGCGGCGATATTTTAGAAGAAATCGCCGACGACCCAGCCGTGATGGCGCAAACCCGCCGCGCGATGCTTGAAATGGGTAAACGCTGTCAAGCGGCCCGCCCCGATACGGTTGTTGTGATTACACCGCACGGCTACGGGGTCAGAGGTGCAATTTCCGTTGGCGCGACGCCGACGTGCGCGGGTTTTCTGGATGGAAACAGGCCCGGAAGGCGCATCGAAGCGGCATGGAATACGGACTTCGATTTTCTTTCGGTTTTGGCCCGCGAAACGTCCGATGCGCAAATCCCGCTCTTGCCGATTTCCGAAGGCGAAACGAAAGTGGGCGGCGCGTTTTGGCTGGATTGGGGCGCGCTCATTCCGCTTTGGTATGCGGCCCAATCGCAAACGCCGCGCCCACTGGTTGTCGTGCTGTGTCCCGACCGCAGTTTGCCCCGCGAAACCCTCGTGCGCTGCGGCCTTGCGATTGCGCGCGCCAGCGACGCTTTGCCCGAAAAGCGGGTCGCGCTGATTGCGTCCTGTGATCAAGGCCACGCCCACGACCCGGGCGGCCCCTACGGCTACGATCCGGCCTCCGCTATCCACGACAAGGCAATGTGCGAGGCGATTGCCGCCAACGATTTGCCACGCCTTTTAGACTGGCCGCAGGATTTTATGGAAACCGCCAAAGTAGACGCCTACTGGCAAACCATCATGCTCGCGGGCGCGTTGGGACGCACGCCGATGACGGGCGAATTACTGTCTTACGAGGCCCCGACCTATTTCGGTATGGCAGTCGCCGCATACTCCCCCATCGCCGCGCAAACAGGAGCCGAAAATGGATAAATTGACACTCGATACACTGCGAGAATTGCTCGCCCTACAAGGCCCGTCTGGCGATGAAGGCACAGTCGCCGAATTGCTGATGAAGAAAGCAGGCCGTATCTCAGGAGTGCAAACCGTTCGCATCGGCGACAGCATAGTTGCCGTCAAAGGCGTGGCAAATGCGGAGAAACCGCTGGTTGCCATTTTCGCGCACACAGATTCAACGGGCTTCACGTTGGGATACGGCAACAAACTTATTCCCATCGGCGGCCCCGCGCCCAAAGACAAGGACGAACTGCGTTCCGGCGAGTTGCGCGCCCGCATACGGGTCGGCGAACGGCGCGGCCCGCACGGCGAACCGGACTGGACACTCAAACGGGTGCGCGACGCCAAAGGTAAAAAGGCTACCGCGCTATTGGGAAGCCGCTGGGTCTACGCCTATGCTCCGAAGATCAAAAAAGGGATTGTTTCCGCACCGTATCTGGACGACCGCGCGGGCGTTTGGTGCGCGCTGAACGTCCTTGCGCGGGCCGAGCGCGTTGCGGTCGCGTTTTGCACGGGCGAAGAAGCGCACGGGCACGGCGCGCGCATTTGCGCCGACTATTTGTACCGGAACTTCAATGTGACGCAGGCTTTGATTTCCGATTTAACGTGGCACGGCGACGAAACGCCCTGCGGAAAAGGCGTCGCCGTTTCGCGCCGCGACGGAACCATTCCCCGGCAGGCGTACCTTGATCGCGTGCTCACGCTCGCCAAAGAAAGCGGCGTCGCGTATCAGGAAGAAGTGCAATCGGCGGGCGGTTCGGACGGCGGGCATATTCAGCGTTCCGCCGTGCCGATGGACTGGGTTTTCGTCGGCGCACCGGAAAAAGACCCGCACACATCTAAAGAGCAAGCCCACCTATCCGACTTAGAAGCCATGACTGATCTGCTCGCGTATTTGGTGGAACGGCTGTAAGCCAGTTATAAACGCGGCCCCGGCGGTTTAGTCGGTTCGGATTGCGAATGAACGCCGACGGCTTTCGTTTGTCGTTTGTACACGCGGTTTCCCGCAACCGCATACAAAACGCTATTTCCTAGCCCGCCAAAAGCGAGGTGCGTCGTCGGCACGCTTACAGTAGGCGCGTTGATAATGCCGTTCGTGCGCCCGGCTTGGTCGCACACGCAAATGCCCGCGTTCGTCGCTACGTACAGCCAGCCGTTCGTGTCGGTCGCCATGCCCGACGCGCCCGTATCGCCGCTCCCGACCGCGACAGCCGAAAGGTCGTGGTAGGTTTCGCGGTAGGCGGCCTTTTTGCCGCCATCGAGCAACTGATAAGAATACACCGTTTTTGCCTGCCCATTCGTCCCGCCCGCTTGCGGCGACACGAAAAGCAGCGTTTGATCCGGCGACAAACACACGCCGCGTCCCCCGCCCGGTAAGTCGGCATCGAGGGGTAAAAGCGTCGTTTTCGCCCCGGCAGTTGGCGCAATGGTGTACAAGCGGCCTTCACGTTTGTCGGTCGCATACACGGTTCCATCGTGCCCAACCGTTAAGGCCGAAACGAATGCACTTTTTGCCAACACGGTTTCCTTGCCGTTCGGTGCGGAGCCAAGCGAAACGATGCGCCCTTTTTCGGGTTGCGCGGCGAGTATGTCACCGTTTGGCGCAAACGCAAGCGGGCCGACGCCACCTGTTTTTTCGCGCCAAACGGTCGCCGCGCCGCCGTCGGTGGGCAGGCGCAACACGGCGTCGCGGCCCGTGTCGGACAGCAAAACGTTTCCGTTCGCATCGGGGGCGATACCACCAATCGCGCCCTTGCCTTCGTAGGCCAACTTCCAATTTCCGCCCGCTGTGACGAGGTTCATTATGGGCTGCCGGTCGTTCGATGCAGCAATAATCGGGGCCGGGTAGCCTTTCCAAATATAGCGCAAAGCGTCGGGCAAAATGGACGCGCCTTGCTGCCCACTGTGTCCGCCGTCGCCGATGACGAACTGATAATCGTAGCCGGAAAATTTGAGAGCGGCTGCCAAATCGGTGTTCGCCAAAAACCATGCGCCGCCGTAGATGTCTTGATCCCGGCTGCCGTCCTGCATAAACACGCGAATCGGTTTCGGTTCCATTTTACGCACCTGCGACGGGTACAAATCGCCCCCGCGCAAGTCGGTAAAACTTCCGATATACGACACGACGCGCCGAAACAAATCGGGTCGAAACCAAGCGGCGGTAAAGGCCGCCATGCCGCCCGACGAACTGCCTGCAATCGCGCGTCCGTTCGGATCGGTCGTCAAATTGACGGTTTTGCCAACTTCGGGCAACAGTTCACTGACGAGAAAGCGGGCGTAGGCGTCGCTCGGCGTATCGTATTCATAGGCCCGATTGTAGCGTGGCAAAGCGTTCGGGTTTGCCGCGGGAACCACGCCGGGATTGACCATCACGGCGACGCAAACGGGCATTTCGCCGGACGCGATCAAGTTATCGAAAACGACCGGAACGCGGAACCCGCCGTTCGCGCTTTGCCATCCCCCGCCGTCCTGAAACACCATCACGCAGGCGGGCTTGGTTTTGTCATATTGGGCGGGAACGTACACCCAATAATCGCGCTCCGTGCCCGGAAAAATACGGCTGTTTTTGAACGTGTAGTGCGTCGTTGTGCCGTGCGGAACGTTTTCCTTGACTTGCGAATCCGGCCCTAATTTGTAATCTGTTTGCGCCCATGCGCCGCAAACGGGCGCAAGCGCCACTATTGCCAACACTACGGCGACGGCAAACGAACGGAAAGAAAAAGACATAGCGTTTATCCCGGCATAAGTTGGTAGCCGACTTGCGTGACGTAGCCCAAAATAATCCAAATGGCGGCATTGACGACATCGCCCAAAATCAGGCCCAAAAATAGCGGCAGCGCGCCTTGATACACTTTCATGCCGCCGTAGCGGTTGATCAATGTTTTGGCGACCCAGCCCAAAAAGATGGAGAACCACAGCATGTGCATGGCGTACACGGACGCGGTTAAGAAGCCGATGGGATGCAAGCCGAAATTAAACCGGGCGCGCACGAACAGCATCAAAAACACGCCGACAAACCCTGCCAAAATATGCAGCCAGTTCGTCCAAGACCCCTTAAACGGTAAAGCGGACGCCCCGGCGAAAAAGTTCAGCGGGCGTGTCGGCGCGACGTTGTACATAAACGGGTTTTGCAGCGAGTTCCCGCCGCCATTGTAATAGGGCAAGGCGAGCGACGAAATGAGCGAAACGCCCGCTCCCAAAACGACTGCCGCCGTCATCGCGCGAAACAAAGCGCGCGCGTCGAAATGCGCGACTTCGGCGGTTTTAGCGCCCATCAAAAGCGAAGGGGCGAGCATTTCGCGCGTGTCGTAGAAGAACATGGACTCAAAGCGCGTCGCCGTATAGAACGGCGCGATTTTGAAAGGGCCGGTTCCCAGTGTCGCCGATAACACGTCGAGCGTTCCGTAGGGCTGGGCCATGAAAAGCATCCCGGCCTGACACACGACCCACGAAATCACGACGATGGCGAGCGTCATCGTGAGTAACGTGGGCGCGATAATAATGGCGGGGACTTGGGCGAGCAAAAGCCACAGCGCGATGCCGCCGTAGGAAACGAATAGGCAAATCAGGGTTGCGCGGTACGACAGCATTTCGCCCGCGTCCGATATTTCGCGGGCGCGCGGCCCGTTCGTCGCTTTTTCCCACACGTCGGCCAAGTGCCGTCGCGCCGTCCACGATGTCCATGCGAGAAGGGCCAAACCGCCGCCGAAAGCCTGCAAGCCGTGGAACAGTTTGTAGCCGTAGCCTTGCGGGCCGGGCATATCCCAGTTGTTCACGACGCCCGTCAAAATCTCCATTTTGTAAAATAAATGGAAAAACCACAGCGAAAAACACACTTCGGTGGGCAAAAGGTATGCGATGCCCATAACGAGCGGATAGAACTTGGCCTCAATCGGGCCGATCTGACTGTACGGCTGCGTTTTGAGGTAGTCCATCAAATTCCAAGACACCTCGATATTGGGAATGGACGGGTACAGTTGGTGCAAACCGCGCACGGTATGCAGAATCGTCACAAGCCCGAAGCCGACCCACAAAAGCGGCGAGCGTAGCAAGTCCGGCGTGATGCGGCCCGGCTTTGGTTCTTCGGCAAGCAAGATGGGAAGTGTGACGAGCGGAAAGGAAAACTTCTCGTTTTCGATCCACTGCTTGCGGACGAGCGACGCGATACAAAAGGTGGCCAAAACAAACAGACCGGCGAGAATGCCCCATGCCGTGAGTGGCACGGCCCACGCCCCCCACGGAATATGCTCCTGCCCGCGCGGGTAGCCCTTGAAAAACGCAACAGCGGCTTCCGGGTCGGAAACCGTGAGCCATGAGGGCGAGTTCGCCCAAACTTTGCTCTGCCAGTTATTCGTATCCGTGGACAAGCCCCGAGGCGCGACGATATGCGGCAAAAAATAGCGCATCATGCCCGACGACGGCAAACCGGACGCGACCAGCATCAGTGTCCACATCGTGAGAAGTTCGCCCGCCCGAAACGCGGATTTAGGCCGCCATTTTCGCAAAATCGTGTTGATCACGAACACGAAGAAAAACAAAACGAACAGCGCGCCGATGGGAAACTGCGTGCCCGCGATATAGGTTGCCGCGACCGCGAAGTCGTTGTAGGGCGTGACGGCGCAGAAAAACAGGGCAAACACCAAACCCAAGACGACGGCCCGCGCGGACACGGCGGGCGGACGGGGCGTGGGCTGCATAAGCCGCGCGCTGTCGGCAGTGTCAGGGGGGGGCGGCGGAGACGAAGATGGCAACGATGTCAAGCAAAACTCCCAAAGAAAAATTGCCCGCGCCATTGCGGGCTATGCAGCCGTGAAATTAAACCGTGACGGTAGCGGATAAATCGTCCAGCGCGCCCAACCGAAAAGCGTCCAAAAACGCGGTCGAGCGCACGTCGCGCTCCAAGCGGAACCGCAAATGGGCGCGCAGAATCCGGTTCATTTGGTCGCGCACGTCGGTCGTTAGTTCGGTTCGAGCAAGCGCGCGGGCGTCGTCGAGGGTCGCAAGGCGGGCCAGCGCAAGGACTGTTTCACCACCAACCGGTAGGGTTTCCTCTTTTGTTTGCGCGTTGCAGTCCCCACACAAGGCCCCGCCCCTTGATGCCGAATACCCGGACGGTAAAACGCCCTCGCCCCAAACCCGCTCGCAACGCACGCAGGCGTCAAGGCGCGGCTCATAGCCGACCAAGCTCATAAGCTGCAATTCGTAGGCATGAAGGGCGGCGTCGGGGTCAACGGCCCGCTGCAAAACGTATAAGGCGGAAAGCAACAAATCGAAAGCGGCAGACGACGGATCGCGCTCCGGCGTCAATTTGTCCAGCAATTCGCAGGCATACGTCGCCCTTAGATACAAACCGAAATCCGATTTGAGAACCGGGAACGAGTCGCGCACTTCGGCCTGCGTGACCACATCCAAGTTCATGCCTTCGCCTAAGAGATAGCGCACGAAAAGCAGTGGTTCGGTCGCCCCGGCGATCCGCGAGGTCGTGCGGCGCGCCCCTTTGGCAATCGCGGAAAACTTGCCGTATTCGCGCGTAAAAAGCGTTAAAATCTTGTCGGTTTCGCCCAGCGAAATGCGCTTCAAAACGAGCGCGTTGGTTTTATAAACGGGCATGATCGTACATCATATACTACGGCGAAACCGGCAATAACGGAAACGCCCGCCCCTTCGGGGCGGGCGTTTTGCCACTCTATCCTTTCGGATACAGCGCGTTTTGAATGACCTGCTCGATGTCCAGCAAGTGCTGGCGCGTGTCGCGGTCGGTTGTGCGAACCAGCGCGTTCTTGATGGATACTTTCGTGTCCAGCAGGGCGGCGCGGGCGGCGGGGCGCAATTCCGGCTGATCCTGTGGGAGAAGCTGACGGGCAAGCGCGGCGGGAATACCGGCGGGCACTGCAACCGGCTCCGGCGGAACCAGTTTCGATGCGACCGCCGATACATACGCCCGCTGCAAATCGCGGCGGTACGGATCGACTACGACCTTTGGCTGGGCAAGTTCGCTCCACACGCCCTTGCGCACGTCGTCCATTAGGTCGCCGATGGTGTAGACCGGCATTTTGCCTTTGAACTGCGCTTCGACGTCCGCCATGCGCTTGGTGCGCGTGGACGCCATAAGGCGCGATAAAATCGCACGCTGACCGGACAGCACCTGATCTCGAACGCCCGCAATCCCGATGCGCGACGTAATATCGGTGCGCACAATGGTGGTCGGGGTAGCAAGCGAGTTGGCGACAAGGAACTGCACGGCTTCTTTTTGCTTGGCAGCCGGAACCGGCGTCCACACTTTGGGCCGCGCATCAGCCGCTTCGTAATAGTTCGACGTTTGCACCACGCCTCCCACGACGTTGACGACGTGATTCAGTTCGCGCTGGCGCTGGGCCAGCGTTTGCGTGTACATCTCGTCGAGCATATCGTAGTTCTCGCCGGGCTTAACCGTCGCCGAAACCAGATAGCCCATGATGCGGTCGATATTTTTGAGGCCAAGCGCGGTTGCCGCGACCGGATCGCTGCCCAAGTCTTCCGATTGCTGGGTTGGGTCTTCCGACGTGTCCGACGATTCCGGCCCGTGCCCGAAGCGCAACTTCCCGTCGGTTTCCTGACGGCGCGCGATTTTATCCAAAAACGGCTTTTCGGCTTCCGGTGTGGCGGCGTTGGGAAGCGGCGTGTAGCCCCATTCGGTTGCGAACTTGTCATACGGGCCGATTTTGGGGATGAGCCGCGTTACGCCGTCGCCGGGTTGCGCGACATAATCGAAGCGCCCGTAGTCCATGATCGACGCTTCATCGCCGTATTCGGCTGTCCACTTCGGGTCGCGCAGTTGAGCAACTGTGTACGACGACGACGCTTTCATATTGTGCGGAAAGCCCAATGTATGCCCGATTTCGTGGCTCAACACGTAGCGCAAGCACTGGCCGACGAGCGCTTCGGGCAAAGGGAACGAGCGCGCCCGGGCATCGTTCGGCGAAGCCTGCGTGAAGTACCATGCCTCGTTGAGTTTGAGAACGTTTTCGTACACTTTCACGTCGGCGTTCAGAATTTCACCGGAGCGCGGATCAACGATATGCGGGCCGTAGGCGTTTTCGGTCGTGGACGGCAGCCAGCGAATGACCGAATAGCGCACGTCGTCGGGGTCGAAGTTCGGGTCTTCGGCTTTGGTCGGGGCATCTTTGGCGATAATCGCGTTCTTAAAACCGGCCTGCTCAAAAGCGACCTGCCAGTCTTCCACGGCCTGCTTCATATACGGACGCCATTTGGCTGGCACTTCTGGCCCGATGTAGTAGACAATAGGCTTGACCGGTTCGGACAGCGCGGCATTCGGGTCTTTCTTTTCCAAGCGCCACCGGTCGATAAACGAAACTTCGTTGACGCGGTTTTTCGGGTTGCCGAACTCATAAAAGCCGGTCGAAAAGAAGCCGACCCGATCATCGGCCAGCCGGGCCTTCATCGGGGTTTCCGGCAAAAGCACGAGCGAATGATGCAAAACAACCGTAATCGCATCGGTCGAGCGGTCGGGTTGCGGGCCGTCGGCGGGTCGTCGTCCGCCGCCCCCACCGGCCCCGCCCGCTCCGGCGGGAAGCGCGACATAGGTGGAAAGCACGTCGATCTCGATATTGGTCGGCAGCGATTTCACGCGGTCAACAAACGTGCGCGTCGCATCAATACGCGAAGCATTGAGTTGACGCCGGGCCGAAAAATCGTTGTCGCTCGTGAGCGCGGGCGTCACCTCGATAACGGGCGCGTTGTTCGCCTTGTCGTTGTAGGCGCGAATATCGAAGGTCATCAGAATCGGCTCGACGGACGCGAGCGCGAGCGACCGTTGGAGCGGTTCGTCTTTGGCATCGTAGGCGCGGGCTTGGTAATCGACGGCGCGGAGCAAAATTCGGTCGCCGCGCTTTTCCCAGCGTACGACGCGATTTTGCACTTCGGTTCCGCCGTAGCCATAGCCGGTTTGGGTTTGCCGGAACGTCGTCACCCACAGCATTTCCTTACCAAGCAAGTTGGTCGGAATTTCCCAATAATAGCGGTCATCGATTTGGTGCGACTTGAACAGGCCATTATCGGTTTTCGCCGCCGACGTGATCACTTCGGAATACGGGCGCGGGCGCGACGTAGGCGCAACTTGCCCTTGAATCGGGACGCGAATTTGCCCTGCGCCCGCTTGCGGAAATTGCCCGCCCCCGGGACGGCGCGGCTGTTGGGGCTGCGGGTTATCGGGAATGGGCGTCGGTTCTTGCGGCGCGGGATTGGGTGTTGGGGTCGGATTGGGAACGGGGTTGGGTGCAGGCGCGGGCGTTTGCTGCGCCCGAGCGAGGGGGGAAACCGCTAAAAGCCCGATGCCGAGCGTGGCGGCAAGCGGAAGGCGACGAAGCGAAAAAGGCAAAACGAAACTCCTTGCTGACTCAATGCTTAACGTAAATTAACTATACTTAATACGAACCGAGGTTTGAATTGGTTCGGTTTTCGCCGGAAATTTCCTGCATCAGCGCAATTCCGCCCGACGTTCCCAAACGGTTCGCGCCCGCCTCGATCATGGCAAGGGCGTCCGCGAGCGAGCGGATACCGCCCGCCGCCTTGACACCCATGTCCGGCCCAACCGTTTCGCGGAGCAAACGCACATCGGCAACGGTTGCGCCGCCGGAGGCAAAGCCCGTCGAGGTTTTCACAAACGCGGCCCCGGCTTCCTGCGCCATTTTCGCGGCCCGGCGCTTTTCCTCGTCGGTTAGAAGCGCGCATTCCAAAATGACTTTGACCAGCGCGCCGCCTAAGTTCGCGGCGTCCACGACCGATTGAATGTCGTCGAAAACGAGCAAGTCCGCGCCCGATTTGAGGGCCGAAACATTGACAACCATATCCACTTCGGTCGCGCCGTCGGCAACGGCGGTTGCGGCTTCGGCGGCTTTGCACTGCGCGGGCGCAATCCCATGCGGGAACCCAATAACGGTACAAATAGCGGTATCGGTTCCATCCAAAATATCGGCGGCATCGGCAACCCACGACGGCAAAATACAAGCCGACGCGAATTGGTACTGCTTGGCCTCCTCGCAAATGCGCTTGCAGTCGCGCCGCGTGGAATCGGGTTTAAGAAGGGTGTGGTCGATATAACGGGCAAGTTCGGCAGGTGTCATAGGCTTTCATTGTACCGCGCCGCACCCTTAGTATTTCGTCGATTCAACCGCCGTAAATTTGGTCACCTTGACGACATCGGCAAGTTCCAGCCGTTCAAAATTGGCTTGGATGGTATTCGAGGGACGCCGCGCGTCCACATCAAAAATGCGCTCCCAACTCTCTTGCAGTTGCGTTTTCCACGGTTTGGCGAGGCGCACCCAATTTTGTTCAAGGAGCGGGATGTCGCCGTAAGCCTCCGCTTCCCATGCGTCGGATTCCCGGTCGCGCGCTTCGCTGTCCAACGCTTCGGGCAGATAATATCGGTTCAAAACGCAGTGCCAATCCTCGTAGGCGGACAAAAGCACTTTTTCTTTCGGGACTGCCAGTTCGATCCGTACCAGCCGTTCGCCCTGTTTCCCATGATGCCAGCGGTAAAAACGCAAATCCAGAAAATGATCGTAAGCCCACCACGGAAAGTTTCCCGCGTAGGCGGGGATGCGTTTTGCCATTTGGGTGCGTAGCCACTCGTAGGCAACCGAAAAGCCCGCTTCAAGGTCGATGCCACAAAAGTTCGGATGCGTCGGGTCTACGAGCAGCACGCCTTTTTCTTGGAGCGCGTCCCAGACATACGGTGGCTGAATCGTCCAAAGGCGAACGGTGTCGGGTTGCGGCGGGCGGTGACGCTGTATCGCCGCCCGGTTCACTGCCGCGTTCCGGCCTTCATTTCGCGCAGGTAATCGCCGACGACGCGGAGCATTTCGGGGTTGCCCTGCTCGTTGTGCAGCCGCTCCACAATGGACGCGCCGACGACCGCGCCGTCGGCAAATTGGGAAATCGTGCGGACGTGTTCGGGCTTAGAAATGCCAAAGCCGACGCACACGGGCAAATCGCCGACGCGGGCGCGAATGGCCTCGATAAGCGGCGGCAAATCGGTGGGCACGTCGCTCCGCGCCCCGGTCACGCCCGTGCGCGAAACGCAGTACACAAAGCCCGACGCCATCCGCGCGACAAGCGCCATTCGTGCGGGCGTAGAGGTCGGGGCGAGCAGAAAAATGGTGTCGATGCCGTGCGGGTCGGCGGCGGCTTTCCACCCGCCCGCTTCTTCGGGCGAAAGGTCGGTCAAAATGACGGCGTCCGCGCCCGCGTCCTGCATGGCTTTGGCGAACCGTTCGGCCCCGTACTGCAAAACTGGATTATACGCGCCCATCAAAACAATGGGAACCTCGCATCCTTCGGCCCGGACTTGATGAACAATGTGCAGCACCTTGGGCGGCGTCATGCCCGCATCAAGGGCGCGTTGCGACGAGGCCTGAATGGTTGGCCCGTCGGCGAGCGGGTCGGAAAACGGGATGCCCAACTCGATAATGTCCGCGCCCGCGTTGGCGAGCGCAACGATAATTTCGTCTGTGCGGTCGGGCCACGGATCCCCCGCCGTCACAAACGCGACAAAGGCTTTTTCGTTTTTTTCCCGCAGGTTTGCAAACGTTTGCGCCAATCGGCTCATTAGGCCGCGCCCCGCTTTTTGCGCGACACGGTTTTGCGCCCAAAAACAAGCCGCTCCGCCATCACGCCCCACAGCAGGCTGTTGGCAGCAAAAAGGAAACCGGAATGCGGCGCGTTGCGAAAAGGATAATAAATGGGGCTGAGGAGCAATTTCACCAGCGGAGACGCATACGTGCTAAGCCCCTCGCCGTGCGCGGAGTTCGATAAAATGCCGAACCCGGCGGCAAACGCAAATGACAAGTGCAGCGCGCCAATCACGAGCGCGAAACAAAGCCGTTTTTTCATGAGCACGTCCCTTATCCCCGATACCACGGCTGTTGCGGATCGGTCGGATTCGCCATTGCCATCGGCTGCCCGATATTCCCATACACTATATCGGCGGGCTGTCCGGCGAACAGGGCTTTGACAGTCGGGCGCGACAAAACGACGATGGTAAACACGCCCAGCGCGGTTCCGATGGGCATATTGAGGCAGTTGAGAACGGAAATCACCATCAAGAGCGTCGAACCTTTGCGCTCTTTGAGGCACTTACCGGCATACGCGGTCAGGCCACCGATTGTCCAGCCGCCGAATACGGCTCCCCCACCAATGATCGTGAACAGCCAGCCGCCAAATTGATCCATGCCGTCGCCGCTTCCGTTCTTTGATGCGAACGCTTGCGGATGGGTCAGCATAGCGATTCCCATAAAGAAGTGAAGGAGAAAGATGCACGAAAAGGCCGCCGTTATGCCGCCGACGATGTAGTGAAACAGGGCAAGCAGGCGCAGATGGTCTTCATCCTGCTGACGCTGGAACATCCGAGGATCGTAAACAGGCGGGGTGTAGTTTGGGTAACTCATCGGAACGGATTCCTTTCACAATTCACAAGCGCGACTTCGACGCGGCAAGGGCTTCTTGCAGCCATTCCGGCATGGTGTCGTCGTCCGCACCGGTTTCGGAAGCGGCAGCGCTTTCCGTTTTTTTCTCGTGCGGGAACGTCTCCTCACTCGAAGGGTGCGCAATAGTTTGAATATACCCGATACGCGCTTCTTTTTCGTGTGCGCCGACGCCTTCATACGAAGCCGATTGCCAGATTAAACCGTTTATGCCGAGGGTATCTTTGCCGAAACGCATCGTTGCCGCTTGCAGTTCGTTGGTTACGCTTTGCAGGGCGCGGTCAACGGGTGCGTCAAGAAGCAGGTGCAGTTCGTCGCCCGCTCCGCCAACCGCCCAAACCGTCACGCCGAGCGTTTTCGCCCAGCGCGTCGCATACGGCGCAAGCCGCTCCACAACCGCGTTTGTGAGTGGCGGCGCGCCGGGCGTGAGCGTCCAAACAACATGGACGAGAATTGTGTCGGGCAAACCGGGCATGAACGGATGCGCCTCTACCCTTCCAGCATTTTGAGGCGGCGGGCGACGGTATCCACGTCCTTGTCGCCGCGCCCGGAAAGACACACCACAAGGAGTTTACCGTTGCCCAGTTCCGGGGCGAGCGTGCGGACGTGCGCGAAAGCATGGGCGGTTTCAAGAGCAGGGATGATGCCTTCGGTACGGGCGACCCAGCCGAAAGCGTCAAGGGCCTGCGCGTCCGATATGGCGACGTATTCGGCCCGGCCCTGTTGCTTGAAATACGAATGCTCCGGCCCGACCCCGGGATAATCCAGCCCCGCCGAAATGCTGTGCGCTTCGGCGATTTGTCCGTGCTCGTCCTGCAAAAGATACTGAAACGCGCCATGCAATACGCCGGGCCTGCCCAAGGTCAGTGTCGCGGCGTGCCTTTCGGTATCAACGCCTTCCCCGGCGGCTTCCACGCCGACCAAACGCACGGACGCATCGCCCGCGAACGGGTAAAACATCCCCATCGCGTTCGAGCCACCGCCCACGCAGGCGACCACGGCATCCGGCAAGCGGCCTTCTTTTTCCACGATTTGCTCGCGGGTTTCCGTCCCGATCACGGACTGAAAGTCGCGCACCATCGTGGGAAACGGGTGCGGGCCGACGACCGAACCGATAATGTAGTGCGTGTTTCGCACGTTGGTTACCCAGTCGCGCATCGCTTCAGTGGTGTCGTCTTTGAGAGTCCGCGTGCCCGACGTAACTTCTCGGACTTCCGCTCCCAAAAGTTTCATGCGGAAAACGTTCAGGGCCTGCCGCTTGATGTCTTCGGCCCCCATATAAATCGTGCAGTCGTAGCCGAACTTGGCGCACACAGTCGCGGTCGCCACGCCGTGCTGTCCGGCCCCGGTTTCGGCGATAATGCGCGGCTTGTTCATCCGCCGGGCGAGCAAAATCTGGCCCAAAGCGTTGTTGATTTTATGCGCGCCGGTATGGGCCAAATCTTCGCGCTTCAAATAGATTTTCGCCCCGCCGCACTGTCGCGTCATGGTTTCCGCGAACGTCAGCGGGGTTTCCCGCCCGACATAATCGCGCAAATGGCGGTCGAGTTCGGCTTGAAAGGCGGGATCGTTTTTGGCTTCCTCGTACTTGTCCGAAAGTTCATCGAGGGCAGGCACGAGCGTTTCGGGCACGAAGCGCCCGCCGAAATCGCCGAAATGGCCCCGTTCATCCACGAGCGAAACAAACGGTGCGGCAACATCAACGGGGCGCGTAAAATCGTTGGCAATGGCTGTCATGGATTTATCTTATCGCCTTCGGTTGGTGCGGCGCGATAAAATAAAGGCTCCGCGAAGCCGAACCATGAACGCAATCGAACCGCACGAACCTATCCCGAACCCCGACTGTAATTTCGCGGCAGCCGAATGGAAGCGCTTAATTTTCGAGGGCGAACGGCACATGATGGATGGCGATTATCAGAATGCGCGTTTCGCCTATCTCGCAGCCCTTTCGTTTGCTAAGTGGTTCGCGCCCGCGCATCCATTTTGGAATAAAACACTGGCGAATCTGCGCTACTTGTACATCAATTATGTTTGTTCGCGCGCGGCGAGCGTGGAAGAACTCTATGCGGCAACCGTTCCCGAATGGGAAACGGCGCTTGGCGAAAACCATTTTTTCATCGCGCTCTGGCTGGAAAAATGCGTCAAATCCGCCAAAGACGCCGAGCAGTACGCGCTTGCGGAACGTTTGTGGCGAAAGATGCTCGCCTGCTGGGACGCCGCGCCCTATATCACTCCGTCGGCCCGGCAGTTACGCCGATTACCTATTTTGCATGGCATCGGACGCGCCTGTTTCGCGCAGGGGAAATATGCCGACGCTTCCGAATATTTTTCGCTTGGCCTAAAAATCACGGATCCTATGGCGTTGCGCTCCGACCCACGCTTAGTCGTTTATTTGGAAGACGCCGCCGCAACCGCGCGACAGCAGGGCGATTTTAAGATGGAAACCCGTTATACGGAACGGGCGCTGCAAATACGGCGGTACAATCCGTCGTTCTTCGCCAAAGCCGACCGCCGGAGCCGGGACGAGCGCGACGCAGTTCAACCGTCGCGCGACCATTAAACAAAATACGCGCCGAAACCTCGGCGCGTTTGTTGTTTAAGAGCAACAGACTATCCGTTGTGCAGTTCTTCGCCTTCGGAGCGTAGCAAGCGGGACAACGATTTCAAACGGGTTTTGTTGCCTTTCACCAAATCCGGTTCGTCCACGCCGTCGATGTGGTCGGCAAGTTTGATCAGCGTCGCGCCGATTTTTTTGCCGTCGGGCGCGTCACCGCCCAGCGCCTTGCGCAAACTGTCGATATCGCGTGCAATAGCTTTGAGTTCGGGCTTATGGGCTTCGGCGAGCACGTCGTGCCAGTGGTCGAGCTGCTTGGTAGCCGCCGTCAAAGCCAAATCGGAAACCCCGTCGTGGAGGGCATCGACCAGCGATTTGAGTTCGCCGGAAAGTGCGTTTGCCATGATAAAAAAACCAGTCTAAGCAGCGTGGCGTGCGGCGCAAACCTCGGAGTTTGGCGCGGCTCCGCGCAATGGCTGCGCTTTTGTTGTGCCCGGTTCTTGTCAGGATTAACCGTGCTATTTATTTTGTTCCGCGCTACGCGCTGTCTTGGTGACCGTTTGAGTTTTTCCCATTAAATCGGGTACGATGCCAATACCGTCGAGAAAAAATGGAAAACTAATGAACGCACTTCGATTTTCTTCGATACACTCCCGCGCTGGTTTGGTCGCCGCGTTTTTCATCGCGGGTTTGGGGAGTCTTATCGTTCCCGCATTCACAAGTCCGGCATTTTGTCAAAAGGCTGAACCGCGCCCGTTGACCTTCAGCATGATCAAGCGTGGGGTGTATATGTCGAAGGTTTCCAAACAAACGGTCAAAGGCGACGAGGAAGCCGAATATTTCCTCGTCGCCCGCAAAACCCAGCGATTTTCGATTTCCATCAACGCCGCGCCCTCCGGCTCCGTCTATCCCCAACTCCACGGACTGCAAGGCAGCCCTCCGGTCGAACTACGGCAAACGGATAAAAAGACATGGGCGGTGACGTTTCCACGCGACAGCCCGTATGTGCTGACGATTTCCCGAACGCAAAAAGTGGCTGGCCTGTCACGTTATGCGTTTACCGCAACGGTTCGCTGAAAGGGTGGAGGCATCTATGCGACCCGGTTTTAGATTCGTTGCTTTTGGCGGCGCGCTTCGTACAGGAATCGCCGCCGTCGCAATCGGCGCACTGTGCAATGGCGGTATCGCCGCCGCACAAAAAAACGCGCCCGCCCCGGCGTCGGGTACGCGCCTGTATCACGGCGAATGGTTCGACGTGACCTATCCCGCCGTATTTACCTCTACGCCGCCGTCGCGGAAAACGCTGCAGGAAACCGGAAGCGACGAGGCAACGTTCACCTCGCCGGATGGGCGCGTGTCGTTCTATGTGTTTTCGCCGCAATGGAACGGAAAGCCGTCGTTTGTTACAGTCGCGCCGACCGAAAAAGAAGTGTCGCGGCGCGTCCAAACGAGCAAAGATGCGGCCCGCATTTATACGACGAAGGCGATATGGGTTACGGTAGAAGCCAAAAACAAATCATACACGCGCACATGGGAAGACGTGGAAACGTCGCTGAACACCCGGCGCGTTACGGGCGTGAAATACAAAACCGAAGCCGATTTTAAGCGGTATCGGGCGCAGTATTTGGCCTTCAAAAAATCGCTCAAACAATTCGGCGACTAATCGCTGGCGACAACGAAATGGGCCGAGCGTAACGTTTCCATAGCCCACGCAAGATTGGTTTCCTTCACGAGCAAGTAATCCGTGTCAAACGTGGACACGACGAACACGGGAACGCCTGCCTGCGCGAGCGGCGCGGTTATCCCGGCGATTACGCCCACGACATCAGAGGGCAGCGGGCCGTCCACCACGAAAACGCGCCAGCCGGTTTCTGCGTGAAGGTTTTCCTGCCCACTTGGAACCAATGCCTCGGACACGATAAGCGACAGTTCGTGTGCGGTGCGCGTCACTGACACAAGCGGGCCGCTGGTTTCCATAGCCCAATCTGGAATGGGCGCGCTGGCGGGCAATTTGCAAACCGCCAAACGACCGGGCAAGAGGCGAAGCGTCAGCGAGGGCGGCTGCGCTGTAAAAGGATTAGCTATCATGATTTGGACAATGCGCCGACGGTTGCTGACAGTTTTCAGCGTGGCGATACTTGGTTTTTATTTTCTGTTCAGTGTCAAAGCGCAGGGGCAAAAGCCCGCCGGGCAAACCGCGAACACGAACCGTTTACCCGAACGAACCACCATCATAAAAGGCGTGGCGGCCCGGCCTTTGTTCAAGCAATGCTCGCGCCAATCGCCGGTCGCCACCGCATTTTGGACACCAACGGTTGCCGACGTGCGAGCGGCGGAACAAGCCCTACCCGCGTTTATACAAAGCCTGAAAAACCCAAACGGCCCGGACCGACGACTGCGTTTCGATTATCGCCAGTATGCCGGGTTCGTGGATAAACGCAGCGGGCACAAAAGTTTGTACCTCAACGGCTTTGCCCCGCGCATCGCCGCCGCGCATTCTCACACCATCGCGCCGGGTAAAAAGCCGTTCGATTGGAAGCTGGAACCGCTGAACGTTTGCGACGGTGGCAACTCGTTTTGGGGAGCCGAATACGACGTGCAAACCGGACAATGGAGCCGCTTCTTTTTTAACGGCCCTTTTTAGTTTGCCGCAACCTGTGTTAGTCTTCGTCCCATTCCAAAAACTGCGGTGGCACGCTGTCGGTGAGCCACACGCCGTTGTCGGCTTGGTAAAACGTGTGCCCGGCGCGGTGCAAGTCGCCCGCCAAAACCGTCAGCACGACGGGCCGCCCATGCCGCCTGCCAACCGCGATTGCCGTTTCCGTATCCGACGATAAATGCACGTGCTGGCGGCGCATCTTTTTGAGGCCATCCTTACGAATGGGCGCGACAAACTGCGCGCCGGTTCCGTGGAAAAGAATTTCAGGAGGCATTTGCTCCGTGAGTTCCAAATCGACCTCAACACTGTGCCCTTGCCGGGCGCGGATTTTCTCGCCGGTTTCATCGAACCCGAACCGCTGTTTGTTGTTGTTTTCGACAACGTAATCAAGTTCTTCGCGCGTAAGCGCCATCGCATTTCGCTGACACGCCGCAAGTAAATCGTCCACGCGCACCCATCCGCCCGGTTCGAGCGTTAGCCCAATCCGTTCCGGGTCGTGCCGCAAGTGCTTGGACAAGTACTTGGAAATTTTGACCGTTCGCGCTTCATTCATAGTTTTCGTAATCCTTTTCTTCTCTATCGCTGACGCCCGCCGTTTTGTGCAATAATCAAGGCATTATGGCAAACAAAAAGGCGCGGTGGCTGGTTGGTTTGGCGGGCGGACTGTGGGGCCTTTGCGTAGGACTGCTTGCCGTCGTTCTGCTAACCGCATTTTCAGGCACAAGCACTATAATCGTGCTTATTTTTATTCTGGCGCTTCCTTTTGGCGTTATTGGCGGTACAGTGCTTGGGGCGCGCGGAGCGTCGCGCCTTTTGCCTTTCCTTCGCCCGGTTTCTTTCACGAACCGCGCCCTGCTCAGGACGGCGGGTTTTGCTATCGGCTTGCCCGCCCTACTCATTGCCGGATTTTATGTGCCATTCAATCCGTGGGTTCAACCGTCCGATGCCGATCTCGTCGCGCAATTCAATAAAAACGAATCCGCCTTCAGTCGGCTCGTGCAAATGAACCGACAAGACAGCCGATTGGAAACCATGTCAAGAAGCGGGATGTTTTCGGATGAGCCGAAAGAGGCAGACCAGACGCCCGCCCGAATTGCCGAATACCGAACGCTGCTACACCGCGTTTCCGTTTGGAACGTGTCCACAAAATCCGACGGCGCAATTCAATTTCCGATTTGGAGGTTTGGCGGCGGCACGGCAAGTTTACATATTAAGGGCCTCGCCTATTTACCCAAACCGCCCGCAAAAACCTACGCATCACTGGATGGAAGACCGCGCGCTGCGCTCATGTACCGCCCGGTTAAGGGAAACTGGTATTTGTACTGGCGGTTCGTTGAGTAGCCAAATCGGCTTCGCGGACGGCGCGAATAAAGCGTTTGATTTTGTCGTGGTCTTTGCGGCCCGGTTCGGTTTCCACGCCCGATGACACATCCACCATGTACGGGCGCACGGTTCGCACCGCCTCGCCCACATTTTCCGGCGTCAGGCCGCCCGCAAGCACGATGGGGTAACCAAGCGATTTCGCGCGTACCGCCAAGTCCCAGTTGAAGGTGTGCCCGGTTCCGCCCAAAGCGTTGGGCGAATAAGCGTCCAGCAAAACGAGTTTTTTTGGGTCGGGATCGGTTTCGATAGCCCGCAGTGAATCCTCGTTTTGCACGCGGAAGGCTTTTATCGGCACGGGCGCGGCTTCACCTTTCGGCGCGGAAACGCCGCTTGCATAATACTGAACGGCGTGCAGTTCGGGCGGAACAGCAAATCCTTCCGGCGGCGCGTCGTACACGCCCACGCGCCACACGAGCGGCGGCACGGTTTGCAGAAGCCCCCGCGCCGCTTGCAAATCCCCGCCGATATAGCGCGGCCCGCCCGGCACGAAGATAAACCCGACCGCATCGGCCCCGTAGGTGCAGGCCGCCTCTATATCGTCACGGTTTGTAAGTCCGCAAATTTTAACGCGCGTCACGCTTGGATTATACCGCTGACGGTCGGGATGCACTGCGCAAGACGAGCAGATACGCGCCGAGCGTAACGATGGCAAGCAGGAGCAGCAACGCGCCCGAATGCTGCCCGCTCAAAAACGCGGCGGGCACGAGCGCGGCGGGAACGGCGGCGAGCAAAAAGCGTCGGCCCAAAAACACGGCGCACAACGCCGCGCCCGCAAGCGGGGCAAGCAGCAGACTTGCCGTGAATCCGACATAGTTTGCCAATACGGAAACCGCCCCCAAGCCGAGCGTGAAAATGACCAAGCCGAGAGCCAAACCAAATGGGCCGACGCCGGGGCGCGCCGTCTGCACACCGCTTCGGGCTATCAGCAAAATGCAGGCTCCAACGAAAAACACCGCAAGACTCGCGGGAAGCGCGCTTAATGCTTGCCAATAAAGCAATTCGCCCGCCGTAGACGGCGAAAACGACAGCGCGATCTGTTGCGCGGTGACGACGTTATCCAACTCCCAGCGGAAACTGCCGCTCGTGCTTTGCGTGGGCGTCAAACTGCCGCGCAGGAAACGGATGCCGCTCGCGGGCGCGATGACTTCCAAGCCGAATTTTTGCACGCGCCGTCGTTGCGACCCCATATCGTAGCGCCACGTTTGCGCGCCGACGACCTCATAGCGCACGATGACTTCGCGCGTTTCGCCCGCGCCGACCGTCCCTTTCCATTCGTAGGTTCCACTATCATTGGGATCGGCGACCGCTTGATTGCCCACCGTCACGCTCAAATTCCGCAGGGTTCCCGCCTGCGGGAGCGGAAACGTAAACCGCATTTCGGCAGCCTCGGTTTTTGGGTTTTGGAAGGCGTACCGGCCCTCGAACTGCGCGTCGTAGGCCCGTCCGGTCAGCCGTTTGAACTGCACGCGGGCCTGCGCCGACCGGAACGGAACGGCTTCCTCGTCGGTGCGCGTGACTTCGCGGGTCAGAATCACGTCGCGCCCGCTTTTGCGGAACGTGTCCGTGAGTTTCGTGACGCCCTCCGCCGACGGATCCGATAAATAGGGTGAAATCACGCCCACGCCCTGCTCGCCGATGCGGGTTAAGAAATCGGGCGGCAACGTCAAATTGCGCGAATAGGTGTGCTCCACCATAACCGCAGTCGCCGGGCCGTATTGCTGCACGGACGGGGCGTCGGGGATGGGATTTGCGGTCGCTTCCGCCGATTCGCGCCATGAGGCCGTTTGCCGTGCGAGCGGCAGCGTTTGTCGTACGGCTGCCCAGCACGACGTAAGCACAAGCCCGGTCAGCACGACCGCCCCGGCCCGCGCCGCAAATGATTTCCCCACGGTTTCAGGCGTCCAACTATCCGAATTTGTGCCTTGTTCGGTTGCGCGGCGTCGGTTCCACAGGCCCGCCCCGACGGCGATACAAAGCAATCCGGCCAAAATAGAAATCGGCAAAGCCAGCCGAAGCACAAGGCCCAGCGCATTGGTTAACGCTTGCAGTATCGCATTTTGATACGCTTGAATCATCGCAGAACTCCCGCAATAGAAAGACTAAATTTGTAGTCAATCGTATCAAGGCGGCGTAATTTTGTCAAGGGTGTGCAGAAAGGCGGGTTTGAACCACGAAAATGCCGATTACGGAAAGAGAGATCCCGGCGATTTTTTGTGGCGAGAGCATTTCCCCTAAAAAACACCATGATAAAAAACTGATTTGAATAAGCATGGTGGAATTGATAAGGCTTGATTCCATTGCGGTTAAAAAGCGAAGTGAATAATTCCAAAGGGTGAAGGCCAACGCCGTGTTGACAAGGGCCAACCAAACAATTATTCCCCACCCGTGCAGTGTGGGATGCGGCACACCTTGAAACCAAATGCCAATAGTTAGTAGGCAAAATGCGCCCGCTCCCATACTGACCGCTGTCACCACCAGCGGAGAGAGCCGTGTATCGCGGTTGACCCGACGGCCCGAAAGCGAAGAAACAACATTGAAGACCAGCCCCATCCCCCCAACCACAAGCCCCGTGCGCTGAACCGAAGGTAAAGGTGTAGCAGTACCGGTCAGCAGACCAAAGTAAAACAGGACGCCGCAAATCGCCAAGCCAATTCCTGCCCATTGTTGCGGCTTGGGACGCTCACCGAGCAGTTTTATTCCCGCCAAAGCAACCAGCGGAGTGGTCAAATTGAGCAGTAAACTGACGGTCGGCGATGGTAACAAAGACAGCGCCGCAAACTGCGCCCCTTGCGTCAAGGTGACTGCAACCACACCATGTAGGGCAAGTTCCACCCCGTGTGCAATCGGCATTTGGCGAAGTGCAGCGCGGTGTTTTTTCGCCCCCAAAACGAACGCTATCAAGCACAAAAAGGCCACGCTGTAGCGCAGTCCGGCAAAAGGAAGCGGCGGCAAACCAATTTCGTCACGTAAACCGATTTTAATAAGAACCCATGACGACGACCAAAGAACCGTCACAAAAAACGCGCATATAGCGGCGCGTTTACGCGGCCCAAGCAGCAGCGAGAACATAGCACAACCCTTTCGGAAAAACGAAGGCATAACAAAATGCCCCATCGTCTGCCCTCAAGATTTTTATGCTCAGGTGCTTGTCTGCCCGCCGTGGGCGAAACTATGTGAAACTTGATACCAGACCCGCGCTTTGTGGCGCGGCGGAACTCTATTCACCGGTACGTGGAATGGTTTACAAGATACGGCTTTTTTCCATTTGTGTCAATCGGGTCTGTGGTCTATGCAAGTTGCCGCGCTTCCAATTCCTGCCAGCGGTCGTACAAATCGGAAACGGCTTGCTTGGATTCCGCCAATTTATCCCACGCTTCCTGTAACTTGGCGGCGTCCGACGCGACGGCGGGATTGGAGAGCGCGGCTTCCCAACCGGCGACCGTTTCTTCAGCCTTGTTAATTTTGTCTTCCATGCGGGACAGTTCTTTGCGCTCGGAAGCGGATAAACGTGCTGTCGCAACGGTTGGCGCAGCCGTGGCTACGGCAGGAACCGCCCCCGTTTTTTTTGCCGTTGAGGGCAGCGCGGGATTTTCCTGCGACTGACGCCATTCTTCCCACTGCTCGTAGTCCGCGAAATGGCGCACTTGCCCGTCGCCGTTCAAACCCAAAACGTGCGACGAAACCCGGTCGAGCAGATACCGGTCGTGCGTGACGAGAACGACTGCGCCGGGAAAATCCATCAAGGATTCTTCCAGCACTTCAAGGGTCGCAATATCCAAATCGTTGGTCGGTTCGTCCAAAATGAGCAAGTCGGCGGACTGGAGCATCAGCCGCGCGATAAGCACGCGGGCCTGTTCGCCGCCCGACAGCGTACCGACTGTTTGGTTCAACTGGTCATTGCGAAACAAAAACCGCTTGGCCCATGAGGAAACGTGGATCGACCCACCCCGGTACGATACGTTGTCGCCGTTCGGGCACAAGGCGTCGCGCAGGGTTTCGTTCGGGTTCAAACTGCCTCTGTCTTGCTCGAACCACACGGTTTTGAGGCCGCCCGCCCGGCGAACCGTTCCCTTGTCCGGCTCCATTTGCCCGGCGAAAAGTTTAAGGAGGGTGGTTTTCCCCGACCCGTTGCCGCCCACAATGCCTAAACGCTGCTTCGGCGACACGAGCAAATCCAGATTGGCGAATAATTGCCTGCCGCCCAGCGCTTTTTCTACGTTCGTCAAAACGACCAACTCTTTAGTTTGCCGCCCCGACGCGGAAAACTCCATCTCGCCGACCGATTTTTCGACTTGCTGATTGCGGTATTTGAGTTCGGCAAGTTCGCCGATCAAGTCCCCGGCCTGTTCGATGCGCCCTTTGGCTTTGGTGGTGCGCGCCTTCGCCCCGCGCCGCAGCCATTCAATTTCGCGCCGAACGACGCCCGCAAGCGCTTGTTCCTGTTTCGCCTGCGAGGCCATAAACGCTTCGCGTCGCTCCAAAAAGCCCGAATAATTGCCCGCCGTGGAAAACAAGCCGCCGGGGTACGCGGGGTTGAGTTCCATCATGCGCTTGGCGACGTTTTCCAAAAACGTGCGGTCGTGGCTAATCAGCAAAAACGCGAACGGAGCCGACTGCAAAAACTGTTCCAGCCACAAAACGCCGTCCAAATCCAGGTGGTTCGTCGGTTCGTCGAGGAGCATCAGTTCCGGCTCGGCGATAACGGCCCGCGCAATCGACAGCCGCTTGCGCCAGCCACCCGACAGAGTGTCTACAAGGGCGTCGCCGTCGGGAAAGTTTATGCGCTGGAGTGTGCGCGCAATGCGTCGTTCGCGCTCGCTTTCGTCGAGGGGAAGGTTTTGCAATGCGGCGGTTAAAATATCGGTGACGCTTTGGCCCGCCGCGAAGGTTTCTTCCTGCGGCACGTATTCGACGCGCAAACCGGTCTGCGTGGACACCGTGCCGGTGTCGGCGGTTTCGCGCCCGGCGAGGATTTGCAGAAGGGTGGATTTGCCCGCCCCGTTCGGCCCGATAAAGCCGACATGATCGCCGTCTTCGATACCGAGGGAAACATTTGCGAATAACGGGCGCGGCCCGAACGCTTTGGTCAGATTTTGACCGCTTAAAAGAGATGCCATACGGCTTTATTGTATCGCCAGCAATTTGCGCGTCGCGCTTTCGATGTCGTCCGCGCGCATCAAACTCTCGCCGACCAGAATCGCCCTTGCGCCCGCTTTCTGCACGCGAGCCACATCGCTTGCGACAAAAAACCCGGATTCAGCGACTCCAACCGCGCCAAGCGGGAGCCGAGGCAGAAGATACTCGCTGTTTTCCAGCCGCACCTTGAACGTGTGTAAACTGCGGTTGTTGACGCCGATTAACGTCGCGCCCGATTGAACGGCGAGTTCAAGTTCGGCTTCGTCGTGAACTTCCACAAGAACATCTAAGCCGACGCTTTCGGCGGTTTCCCGAAACTGCCGCAAAACGCCCGCGTCCGGCAGCGCCGAAACAATCAGCAAAATGGCGTCCGCCCCCGCTATCCGCGCCTCGTAGATTTGGGCTGTGTCGATAACGAAATCTTTGCGGAGAATCGGCAGCGAAACGGTATCGCGCACAGTTTGCAAGTACGACAAATGCCCTTGAAAATACCGCTCGTCCGTTAAAATCGACAAACACGCCGCGCCGCCCGCAAGATACGCCCGCGCGATAGAAACCGGATCGAAATCGGCGCGAATCACCCCTTTGGACGGCGACGCTTTCTTAATTTCGGCGATAAGCGCGATGGTATCGGGCCGCACCGTCAACGCTTTCATAAACCCGCGTGTCGGCGGCAAATCGGCACACTGCGCCCGAAGCGATTCGCGGCTTTCGCGGGCAAGCAAAGCCTTCACTTCGCCGCGCTTCGTTTCCAAAATGCGGTCTAAAATCGTGCCGGTCGGTTTGGTGATTGTTTCGGCAGGCGTCATGCGTGAGCGTCCTTTTCGGTTGTGTCGGCGGCTTGTGTGAAGCGGCGCAGATTATCCAGCGCGGCAAGCGCGGCCCCGCCGTCGATACTTTGTGCCGCTTGTTGAACGCCGTCTTTCAGCGTTTCCGCGATGCCCGCGACGTACAGTGCGGCCCCGGCGTTTGCCAGCACGATGTCGCGGCGCGGGCAGGTTTCGCCCTGCAAAACGCCGCGAAGCAACTGCGCGTTTTCGTCGGCATCGGCTCCCGGCGCAAGGTCGGACGGCTTGCATTCGGGCAAGTCCAAATCGGCGGGCGTCACATCATAGGTGCGGACGCCTTCTCCAATCTTGCCTTCGGACACGCGCGTCGTACCGAACGTTGCGATTTCGTCCAGACCGCCCGCGTCCATTCCGTGAACGACCAACACGTGTTCGGCTCCCAAGTTCAGCAAAACCTGCGCGAGAACGGGGCACAGGGCTGCGTCGTACACGCCGACGACTTGCCGCGCGGCCCCGGCGGGATTGGTCAATGGGCCGAGCGCGTTGAAAACCGTGCGAATGCCCAACTCCTGCCGCACCGGCGCGGCGTGTTTCATGGCCGGATGGTGCGCACGGGCGAATAAAAAGCCGATACCGACCGTATCAATCGACTGCCCCACTTGTTCCGGCGACAAATCGATCCGTACGCCGAGGGCTTCCAAAACGTCCGCCGATCCGCATTTGCTGGTCACCGAACGATTGCCGTGCTTGGCGACCGCGACACCCGCCCCTGCAACGACGAAAGCCGCGCACGTCGAGATGTTGAACGTTTTGCACCCGTCGCCGCCCGTGCCGCAGGTATCGACAAGGGGCCGCCGCGACGTGTGGACGCGCACCGACCGCTCGCGCATCACGCGGGCAAAGCCGGTAATCTCACTGACCGACTCGCCTTTCATACGAAGCGCGGCAAGGAGCGCACCGGTTTGCGCGGGCGAAAGTCGCCCGTCCATCAGCGCGTTCATCAAACCTTCCGCGTCGGCCTCGGACAAATGCCCACCGCCGATCAGCGTGTTCAAGGCGGGCGTAATCATGCCGCTTGCTCGGCCTTTTTCGGCTTTTCCTGCGCGACGAAGTTTTCCAAAATCCGCCGCCCCTCTTGCGTCAACACCGATTCGGGGTGGAACTGGACGCCCTCAATCGGCAAGGTTTTGTGGCGCACCCCCATAATCTAGCGTTCCACCGTTATAGCCGTGACTTCGAGTTCTGCGGGCAGTGTTTTCGGCTCAATCACGAGGGAATGGTAGCGGGTCGCGGGAAAGCCGGGCGGCATTCCGGCAAAAACGCCCTTTCCGTGATGTAAAATCGGCGACGTTTTTCCGTGCATCAGGCGATCCGCGCGCACGATGTTCCCACCATACGCGGCCCCGATGCTCTGATGCCCCAAGCACACGCCCAGAATCGGAATTTCCCCGGCGAACCGCTTAATCGCATCCACCGAAACACCCGCCTTGTCGGGGTCGCACGGGCCGGGCGAAATCAGCAAATGGTCGGGGTTCAACGCCGCGATCTCGTCGGTCGTGATTTTATCGTTCCGATGCACGACGACCTCCTGCCCCATCTCGCCTAAATACTGCACGATGTTGTAAGTAAAAGAATCGTAATTGTCAATAACAAGTATCATTATTTTTCTCTAAGAAGATTCCATTCGGGCAAACACATTGGAAAAATCGTGCGCGGAAAGCGCAGCAGGGTCGATAAAAAGTTGGATATATCCTGCGTCGCCGAAAATAATATCCATATTTTGAGTGGTGTCCAACCTCCACAGCAAAACGAACCCATCGGGAACCGGCCAGCCATCATCGCAGCCGTCGTTGGGGTCGTAACCAATGTAGGCGGCCTGCCCCAATAATTTGCCTACGTGCGTTGTTTTGGCATCCGCTCGGTCTTGCAGCGCGAAACCTAACACCTCAAAGCGTTCTATTGCGGACTTCCCCGCTGCGGTGTCTGGTGTATCCAGAAGTTGCTCATCAATCGCTTTGGACGCCAAAGAAAACCATTCCGGCACATTGATAGTGGTTTCCACCACCATCCGATATGGAGGCAAAAAACTCCCGTCTTCCGGCCATCCTGCAATTTGCTCTTTATTTTTCGGTTCCAAACGCCGCACATTTTCGGGCGGTATATCCGCCCATTGTATAGCCCAATCTTGGACGATGTCGTCGTAATCAGCAAGGAAAGCGTACAACATTCCGCGCCGGGGGAGCACATTGCCGCCGAAATTTGGTACGTCCGCCAAGTTCACCTGCATTATGAATTGGTAAAACTTGCCGTCCGACGTTTTGGGCCACCAACCTTCCTCGGGCAACTCGGGCACACCGCCGTAACGAGACGCTCCGATTGGCGCGTCCTCGCCCGAGCCAGTCGTATACAGCATCGCACATTCCATCGACGAGGCGATAATCAATTCCTCGGCGGCTTGTAAACCACGTTCGGCAATCGCCGCCCGCAGACGGGCTTCGTTTGCGGGCGACAAATTACTCATTTAGTCCTGCCCGCGCTCCGGCTGCTTTTCGCCCGCCGATTCCGCAGGCTTGTCGTCGGGGATGTTTTTGGCGTCCGGCCCCCATGCGGAGTGAAACGTGCCGGGACGGTCAACGCGCTCGTAGGTGTGCGCGCCGAACAAATCGCGCTGCGATTGAATGAGGTTCGCGGGCAGCCGTTCGCGCCGGTAGCCGTCGTAATAGGCGAGCGACGAGGCGAACGCGGGAACCGGAGCGCCCAAGTTAATCGCTTCCGTCACGACTTGCCGCCACGGGCCTTGCGCTTCTTTGAGGGCGTCGTTGAAGTATTGCGCGACCATCAGGTTCGGCAAATCCGACTGCTTATCGTAGGCTTCTTTGATGCGGTCGAGGAAGCGGGCGCGGATAATACAGCCCCCGCGCCAAATCGTCGCCAGTTCCCCGTAGTGCAAATCCCACTTATATTCTTTTGCGGCTGCCGCCATTTGCTCAAAGCCCTGCGCGTAGGCGACGATTTTTGAGGCGTACAGCGCGGCGCGAATGGCATCCACGAACTGCTTGCGGTCGCCTTCATAGGTTTCGTTCGGGCCGGACAGGATTTTAGACGCCGCGACGCGCTGATCTTTTAAGGCGGACAAGCAACGCGCGAAAACCGCTTCGGTAATCGCGGTGACGGGCACGCCCAAATCGAGGGCGGACTGCGAAACCCATTTGCCCGTGCCTTTTTGCTCGGCCTTATCCAAAACGGCGTCCACCAAATCGCTGCCATCGTTGTCCACATCTTTGGTGCGGAAAATCTGAGCGGTGATTTCTATAAGAAACGAATCCAGATCGCCTTGATTCCATTCGTCGAACACGTCGGCGATTTCGCTGTTGCTTAGGCCCAGCGCATTTTTGAGTAAATCGTAGGCCTCGGCGATTAGCTGCATATCGGCGTATTCGATGCCATTATGCACCATTTTGACATAGTGCCCGGCCCCGCCGTCGCCGATATAGGTGCAGCACGGCGTGTTATCGACCTGCGCGGCAATCGTGGTCAGGATTTTTTCAACGCGCGCGTAGGCTTCTTTCGACCCGCCCGGCATAATCGACGGCCCGTTTAGCGCGCCCTCTTCGCCGCCCGACACGCCCGTTCCCAAAAATAAAAATCCTTCTTTCGTCAACGCTTCTTGGCGGCGGGCCGTATCGGGAAAGTGCGAGTTGCCGCCGTCAATCAGCAAGTCGCCTTTATCCAAAAACGGCTTCAGTTTTTCGATAACATCGTCCACGGGCTGCCCGGCTTTCACCATAATGACGATGGATCGCGGGGCGGCAATCGCCTTGACGAATTCCTCGTCGGTTTTCGCGGACGTAAACGCGCCTTCATGCCCGAAGTCCTTTATGAAAGCCTCGGTTTTTTCGGTCGTGCGGTTGTGGACGGCAATAGGGAAGCCGTTGCGGGCGATATTGCGGGCCAAGTTCTGACCCATTACGGCAAGGCCGGTGAGGCCAATCGTTGGTTTATTGTTGTTTTTTGGTTCCAAAAGAATGCCTTTTCCCCGGTGCGAACGCGGGCCTGTTTTAGTCGCCGGTTTCGTTTATTTCCAAGTGTTCCCAGCGCGTCGGTGCGTCCAAATCGTCGGCTTCGTCGCCGCTCGCCCATTCGTCGCCTTGTATGAAGCCCGGTTTTTTGCCGCAGCCGCACACGAAATACAAACGCGGGAAACCCGGTTGTTTTACATCCACCGCGCCCAAATCGGGACTGCTTCCCATACGAAGCGTTCGGCCCAAAACGGACGGTTTGACCCAGTTTCGGCAGGCCGGGCATTGGATATGGACACGCCCTGAAACAAGGCGGGCAATCTCTTCCAAGTCGCGGGAATCCATCCGCAAGCGGTCGGCGTCCGCGATTTGTCCGGGCGCAATCGGTTTCACATCAAGCCCGCTTCCGCAAGTTCAACGGCCCGCCGCACGGACATCGACTTGTTCACGGTTTCCTCGTATTCGGCGTCCGGGTCGGAATCGGCGACAATGCCCCCCGCCGCCTGCACATACACGGTTCCATCTTTGATAACAGCCGTGCGAATAGTAATACAGGCGTCGAAGTTTCCATTGTAGGAAAAATACCCAATTCCGCCGCCATAAATTCCCCGGCGCGTCGGCTCCAATTCCTCGACAATCTGCATAGCCCGCACTTTGGGCGCACCCGATAACGTCCCCGCCGGGAACGTCGCCCGCAGCACGTCGAACTGCGTTTTGTTCGGCAACAATTGGCCCGAAATGTTGGAAACGATGTGCATGACGTGGCTGTACCGCTCGACGATCATGAGTTCATCGACTTTAACGGTTCCGTATTGGCACACGCGCCCCACGTCGTTGCGGGCCAAATCGACAAGCATAATATGCTCGGCC
>CAXTBP010000045.1:0-4224 GCA_964241985.1 uncultured Armatimonadaceae bacterium
CCGCATGGGCGATGTTTTTGGGCGGCAGTTTTGTGGTCGGCCTCGGCGCGGGAACCTATATCGCGTCGCACTTGGGAGCCGGGCCGCGTGATTCCGTTGTTTTGGGTCTGCAAAAACGCACGGGCGGATCGGTGCGCGCCCTTCGCACCGTCATGGAAATCATCGTGCTTGCGTGCGGCTTTCTAATGGGCGCGAAAATCGGCTGGGGAACGCTTGTCTACGCGCTTCTCGTCGGCCCGGCGATGGGCGTTGGAATGGGTTTGTACGGGCTGCGCCGATGAACAAAATTTCCACAAACAGCGGGCTTTATGTCCGCTTAGATGCCGTTGCTGCGGAAGCGTCGCAGGCGCAAAGCGCCGACCCGGCCCACGATATTCTGCACGTTCGCCGCGTCGCCCGCACGGCCCACATTTTGGCGCAGGCCGAAGGCGCGAATGAAATGGTCGTGGTTTGCGCCGCCGTGCTGCACGAACTGTTTTCGTATCCCAAAAACGATCCGCGCTCACCGCAGTCGGGGCAGGAATGCGCCAAACGCGCCGCCCGCGTTTTGGAAACCGAAGGCGCTGGCGAGGACGTGCGCAATGCGGTCGCGTATTGTATCGCCGTGCATCCGTTTAGTTTGAGCGTCCTGCCCGACACACTGGAAGCGCGCGTTTTGCAGGACGCCGACCGACTGGACGCCATCGGAGCCGTTGGCATCGCCCGGTGCTTTTCGTCCGGGGCCGTGATGGGTCGCCCGTTCTACGAGGAAACTGACCCGTTTTGCCTTGACCGCGCCCCCGACGACAAGGAATACACGCTCGACCATTTCTTCCGCAAATTGTTCAAATTAGAAAGCGGCTTCCACACGCAAGCCGCCCGCGAACTGGCCCACGAACGCACCAACTTCTTGCGCGAATACCTGAATCAATTCGCAAACGAAATCGGCAGCGACGCCCCGACCCCGTAGCGGCTACTCTGCCCAGCGAAACACGTAGTCCGGGTTCTGCAAGCGCGTTTGCGCCGCCCAGCGCACCAAGCGGTTGCCGTCGCGGGCAAGGTGTTCCAAAAGGTCGCGCGTCGTGCAGCCCGCTTTTATGGCTTCATCCGGGTACTCGAACATGTTGTCTTCCTCATTCGGAAATTCAAGCGGCTCGATGGGAAGCGAAAGGGCCGCCGTAAGTCGGTCATACCAAACCCAACTGGTTCCACATGTATGCAGGCGATCTCGTGTCAATCGCCCATGCAAACCAGCGACAAACATTTCAAACGGCAGCCATCGGTAGTGTTCACCATACCAAATATGCTTGTCCCAGATATTTTTGCCCCACCAATCCAGTATCGCCTGCCGGGATAAATCGCGGGCATTTGCCGGGGCGTTTTTGTGCCCTCGCGCCAAATGACGCAGCGCAACATCAGGAAACTGTATAAATTTCGTGAGCAATTCGACCGACACATTGGGGTGAATGGCGATCAGACGCATCACATCCAAAGGAATGCGCACCCCTTTGTTCGTCAAGCGGAGCAAACGTTCAAAAACCAGCGGCGTAGCCTTCGGATGGGCAGCAATTATTTCGTGTACGTGCCACGGATAGTTTGTCAGACTCGGTAAATTTACCAGCCGTATCAGCGCGTCTTCATCGGCATCGGCGCGAACACAATCGGCAAGTTCAGGCTGCGCTGCCAGTGTCGGGGCGATACGCGCCCAAAGTTCGTTTTCTTCGGGCGAACCGGGGACAACCGCTTGCCCAAGCCACAGATCGGCTTCGGCGGACAGTTGGGGCGCGCTGGGTTCCGACGCAAAGGCCGGTTCGTTCGCCCAAGCGGGCGCGAGGCCAAATTCTACCATTTCAGCGTTCACCGCCATGAGCAGGTTCGTATTTTTATCGGCCCCTGATTTTTGAGGGTTTGCGATTTGATCGGCAATTTGTTCCTGCCAAAACGCAAGGATTAACGCCTCACCGTCGGCAACGGTTTTCACCGCACCGGCCAAAGAAACGTGAAGATCAGGCTTGATTTCATTTACGTCTTTTCTGGTAGGATAAAATGCCATCGCTTCGAGTAAAGGAATTGGCGCGTTTTCTTCCCGCAGCAACGCCGCCGCTTTTATACGCCCAACAAAGTCGGGCATTTCCAACATCACAAACGGCGCAAACGGGTTTTGACAAAAATCGCCTGCACAATCGAAGACGAGTTCCGCAAGGGATGGCGGGGGCGTATTGGGATGCCGTGCCAAGGCTTGACGAACCGTTATGCCGCTGCCCCAATGCTTGGGCAGTTTGGCGTCTTCGTAGACCGTCGCGGTGAGCCAAGCCAATCGCTCACCGGTCGTGTTCGGGTCTTCGGCTTCTTCGCGCCACCGTCGGATTTTTGGCGCTTCGTTTTCGAGACGATAGGCGCGCAGTTTTTGCTCCCAAGCGGTCGGCTCGAAATTGGGCAGGTACGAAAGCGGCATCGTAAAAACAGTGTAACGTACAAACGTTGAACTTTGCCGCGTTCGGCGCGTCGAAAAACCCAATACAATTCGCTGCGTTTCGCGCGGCGAACCAAAGAAAAGAAAACCGATGAAAATAAACTGGTGGCCCGCCGCCGTCGCGGGTATCGTATCGCTTTTGATTTTAGGCACGTTCGCCGCCGACAACTTGACGGCCTTCGCGCAGGCGGGCAAAACGCTGCCCGCGCCGAAAGCCGCCCCAAAGCCGCAAACGCCGGGGGCAAAAAAAGCAAAGGGTAAAAGTGGAAACGCCCTACTCAAACGCTTGCTCGCGCAGCTTAACTTGACGCCCGATCAAACCACCAAACTGCAAACCCTCGAAGCAGGCAACAAGAAAACCGTTGACGGTATCAAGGCCAACAAAACGCTGACCGTGGATCAGAAAAAACTTTTGGTGCGGGCCGAAGGTAAAAACCTGCGCGATAAGGCCGCCCTGATTTTGACGCCCGCGCAAAAGGAAAAACTCAAAACGCTGATGCTGCAAGCCACCCTCGCACGGAAAGCCAAATCGGGAAAAGGCGTCGCGCAGGCGATGCCCGGCAAACCCGCCACCAAATAGTTCAAACCAAAACCGGCAGGGTTTCGCATCGTCTTAAGCGAAACGGGTAAAAGCCGCGCCCCGCGAAACTACGCGGACGGCGCGGCTTTGTTGTTTTAAGAAAGCGAAATTTTCTATGGCGGACGATACGTTTCTTATTCTGCACGGTTGGGGCGGCAACAAACCCGCCCACTGGCAGGAACATCTGGCAAACGATTTGCGGACATCGGGCGCGAACGTTGTGTACCCGACGATGCCAAACCCGATGGCCCCCGATTTGCCCGCATGGCAGGCCGCGTTGCAGTCGGCACTCGATGAAGCGGTCGGATTGGGTAAGCCCGTGACCGTTTTGTGCCACAGTTTGGGCGCGATTAACTGGTTCCACTACGCAAGCAAAACCGCGCCCGCAAGTCCGCTGGTTGACCGGGTTCTTCTCGTTGCGCCGCCGTATGTGATTGCGGAAATTCCGCCGACCGACGCGCCGCCCGGCGTGGGCGCGTTTTTCCCGCCGCCGCTGTCCCCTCAAGGCGTCGCCGCTCTTGCCAACGAAACCGTGATTATCGCAACCGACTCCGACGACTACGCGACGTTCGAGCAAACCAAAGCCTACGCCGACCGTTTGGGCGTTCCGATCCATTTGCTCGCCGGGGCCGGTCACATTTCGCCCTATTGGGGCTATGGTAACTGGCCGTGGGTTTTGGCGTGGTGTTTGCGCGAGGCGGACTTGCCGCCGCAACCCCGCCCTTCCGACGACGCGCAATAAACAGTTTATGCCGCCCGCCGTGTGACTTGCACCAAATCGCCGACTTGGATGAACGGCGCAGGCGCGTCGGGCGGCATATCGTGGATTAGGTTCATGCCGAACATGACCTTACCGCTGGCGTCCCGGCGGAATTTGGCGAGGGTTTGCAGCGGCTCCGGCCCGTCGGTTTTGCCCGCGTCTTGATCCACCGTGGTTACGGCACACCGGGCGCAGGGCGAGGCGACACGAAACGTTGCCCCACCCCCGTTTCCATCGCCGCCGACGTGCAGGGTTTCCCAACCGTCTTCCGCAAACGGTGCAAGCGTATCCAATCCGTCGCTTGGCCCCGCTTGGGTATTGCGCGCGATAACGAGATTGGGGCGAAATCGCTCCATCGCAACTGACTGCTTATTTTGCGCCGTTAAACGCCGGTTCAAATCGTCAAGCGAGGCGACCGACGTAAGCAGCAAT
>CAXTBP010000045.1:4234-32011 GCA_964241985.1 uncultured Armatimonadaceae bacterium
AAACCAACGCGGTCGTTTTCGCGTCCGATTTCGGAATTAACGCGGCGGGCAAAATCGCGCGGCGTTCGCACCAACCGGCACGGCATTTTGAAAAAGTCGGAAAACCAGTGTGCGGCCTCGTCGCCCTCGTCAATCTCCGCACCATTAAAACGCCACACGGTGACGTTTCTTGTGTCCTGCGCGGCTTCCGCAAAAGCGGTGTCCGTGATAGGAATTTTCAATACGGGCAGTTGCGGCGCATAAACGAAAAGCGTGTCCTCGCCGCTTTCGGAGTTGGGCAAAACCTGCGCCTCAATTTGCACCATTTGCGGCCATTCCCGCTGCGTCAGAAACATGCCGTCGTTTGCGCGCACGACCATCCAGCGTCGGTCGTGGCGTAGGCCCTGCGCGTCCAGCGTGGCAAACGGCACGGCATTTCCCCGGCACGACTTGATCGGATACACGAATAAACCACTTACAAAAAGTCCCATAGGCTTAAATCGGAAGATTTGTCCATTCGCGGATGGCGGGCAATGACCGACGGAATGCGGTAATCGCCTGTTGCTGCTCGAAATACGAGGTCGTATCTTTGATCCAGTCGAGATACATATTTCGCTTGGCGACCGCTTCGACGGTGAATGTCCAGTATAAACTCATTAATGGATTGATAAACAGTTCACTGCCCTGAGTTCGGAAAATGGCGTGATGGTTTCCGAAATGCCCTTGTAAAGCCGACACAATCGAAGCGTTCACAATCGACGGATGGTTCCACATCGTTTCAAATACGGCCTGCACGGCGGCCTCGTACTGCTGAGCCTCAGTCGCTTCGCGGAGCAAACTCCACGTTCCCATGTAGCCGCCCGTTTGCGACAAAGCGGCGACCGCCTCCAAAAACTGCGCGTGACACACGCCATGAAACGTGTCGATGCCAAACCCCAAACATGCCAAGAGTTTCACCGGCACGGTTTGCAGTGCATTCACAGCGAAAATACTTGCCGAATCTTCTTCGGGCGTGCCCAATCCCACCTCATCGCCGCGCATCAAGCTGTCGGTTCCGCCGTCCACGAGCACAATCGCGTCCAGTTTCAAACGGTCGGCAAGGAATTTGTAGGCGTCCGTGAGCGGCTTGGTTCCGCCGCGATCAAAGCAATAGATGGGCGCGTCCATCCCCTCTTTTTGGAGCCAGCGCGCCAGATACAGTTCGGGGAAGTAGCGTAGATGCGCCTCGGTCTTCGCCGTTACTTCAATTAAACCCGGGGCGAGTTCCCGCCCGTTGGAAGCGTAGGTCGTGGAAAAACTCAGATTGGCGAGATGGACGGTTTTCCCCGCCGCGCGGAGCATAAAATACAGCGGCAGGCCCGTAAAAATATCGAATCCGCCGCCCGCTCCGGCGACGAGCACATTTTGCGCGGGTTCCAGTTGGTCAAAGAACGGCAGTTTGGGCTGAAGCGGCATCGTAATTTTCTTTCCATTCCCGTAGCAAAGCGCGCTGCACGGCATTGATTTTAACGCCGGGCCGTGCTTTCGCCGTTATCGCTTCGGCCTCGTCAAGCGAACCGGCATAACCCGACGCCACAAGCGCCGCCGTCACGACCATCGCGGAACGCCCGTGCCCTTTGGCGCAATGCACGTACACACCTTTTCGTTCGGCGACGTTTTCACGAACCATTCGCACCGATTGATTAAACGCGGCGAGAGGCGGCGCGGCAGCATCAAGCGTCGGTACACAATGGTACGCGCGATTTGCTCGTACCCGTTTCGGTTCACCAAATTCCGCCGTCAAATCGACAATGCACTGTACGGTATCAGGCAGTTTCTTTCCTGAACACCGCCGCCCCAGCCACAAACCCGGCGCGATTTCATGGCGCGACGGCTCCCGACTTATCGCCCGCTCCGTCCACCACAGAAGGTACGTCACCATAAGATACGGCAATAAAAGCACCGTATTCCACAATCCCCTACTGCCATCGGCACGCTTACCGAAAATGCCGACGCCCGAACCCACGGCATAAGCGCATCCCACTAAAAGCCAGCTAATCCCCGACCACGCGAACAGCAAACCGAACGGGCCGGTCGAAAAAGCGAGCGCGATTTGCGCCGCGCCGAACAATGAAAGTAGCACCGCGTACTTTGGGTTCTTCATCGGAGTTTCATTCGGGAATGCTCATCGCATCAAGCGTTGGAGCCGTCAAAACGCGCTCACTCAATTCATCGAGAATTTCCTCGCTGGAGATTTTTTCTATTGCCGCCGTCACCGTTTCGGGCAGTTCTCCAAATCGGGCGCGAAGCTGTTTAAGTAAACTGCGACGCGCCCCTTGCAAAATTCCTTGCTCAACTCCCTGCTCTATACCTCGCTCGATTCCCTGCGCGATGCCACGGTCATAGCCGCGTTGTTCGTAAGTCAGCATGATTTGTTGCTCCTGTCGGTTGTTTGGATCGGTAAGAATTTGGTCGAACTCCACTTGTTCGTCTTGATTTAGCGGTAAATATTTTTCAATCACAGCAAGCAAAAGCGCCTGCCGCGCTTCGTTTGCTTGTAGAATCCCTTGCTGTCCGATAGCTCGAAGCCGTCGCACAACGCGGCGCGTTCCCGTTGAACGCATAAGGGCAGACAAAGCCGGCGAAAGTGGATCGGGGCGTGTAGCGTAATCGTCGGCGTTCAAGTCCGGCAGACCGACGGCTTGATACCGAAACGTCAAAATATCCGTTTCCCACAAACGCTCGTTGTAGGTTTCTTCAACAATACCGCCCGCCCCCGGCGAAAGATAAACGACGATAGGAAACACGGGAAGCCTGCGCCGAAGTCGCAGAAGCGCATAATATTCCCACATCCGCGCAGGCATTTCGCCCGTCCGCTTGGTTTGAATTTCCGTATGCACCAGAATTATTTCCGGCTCACCATCTAAGGTTTGTACCTGCGCTACGATGTCGGCCTCGCGGCGCGCGCCTTCCGGCAAATCCGTAAACAGTTCCTTGTCCAGAAATGAAAGCGTGTCAAAATCGAGCCGCGCGGCAACCGCCGGGTAAAAAAGTTCCAAAAACTCCCGGAAAAACTCCTGCAACAGCTCTTTGAACAGTTGATCCTGTGGCATAGTTTGATTGGCTGCTTACGGTCTGCGCTTTGTTTTACGATACCGCATTTTGACCGCGCTCAGTACAGTCTGCGTCCAATTCGCGTCGCTTGTGGCGAGAAGCAACACGTCGAAGCCGTGGCGTCGGCCTTCGTCTTGTACGCCGTCGCTGTCGTCGATAAGCAAGTCAATTCCGTAAGCGGGCGGATATTTGGAACACGTCGGATATTTGCCGCCGCGCATCAAAGTTTCGTGTTTTCGACAATTGACAATTCCGCCCAGCGGCACGCCCAGAAGCAAAAACCAAATTTTGAGATAGGTTGGGTCGCGCCCCGAGGTTGTGTAAATCCAAATGTCGCAGCCATACGCCCGCAGTTCGCGCAAAAGTTTCGCCGTACCTACGCGGAGCGGTTCCCGAAACCACCAACGAAGCGGCACGGGCAAAGGCGGCCCGACAGGAAACTCGTCCGCGTAAGGGATGAGCGTATTGTCCAAATCAAAGGCTATTCGCATCGCTTTTCAGCCGCTCGGAGTCGGCGTCCGTGTTCGCGTATTTTTTCAAATCGCAATGCGGGCACGTTTGCCGCGTTTGGTCGATGAGCCATTTATTCGGCTTGAAAAACGGCTTGCCGCAACGCGGGCACGAAAACAAACTCCACTTCGCGCCGGTATACAAAAAGGTCACGAGCCAAGCCGTCAGTGGAATCCACTGCGGAAAACTCTTGACGGTGGACAGCAGAACGACAACTGCGAAACCGCCCAGCCACGCGAGGAAAAACAGCCGCTGCCGATTGCGCAAATCATTCCACGCTGCTTCATACGTCGGCTTTTCGTCAAGCGCCATTTACACTTTTTCCAATCGCGCGAATCCAGCGATGAACTTCTTTACGCCGACGCCGGGTTTGGTAAAAGCTATGCTTACTTGCGCATCGTTGCCATTCCCTTTGTAACCTACGACAAGCCCTTGTCCATAAACCAAGTGTCGAATCTTTTCGCCTAATGCGTAGGAAGGCGCAACGAAGGCTTGAACGCCGTCGAGACGTTCATCGTAATCCTCGTACTCCTCTTCATCATAGAAGTCAGACTCTATATCCTCGGCTAATTTACTTGGCGCAATTTTTTGCAAGTTGGCTAAACGACGTAATGATGCTTGTTGCTTTTCTCGTAGTTCTTCCTCTTCTCTAAACCGTCTTACCTCTTCAATTGCCTGCGGCGTTTCTGTTATTTTAAGAAACTGTTGGGCGATTCGCATAAATTGGTCTGTTTGGTAAGTGTGAAATTTCACGTTAGCCAATTCATACATTTCTTTCACAAGTTCAGGGCGTGGGCCGATGGTTTTGCCGCTATGTCTCTGATACCAATCTTCCTTCGCATCATCTGTAATGAATATGACAGGCTTTTTGGTTTGAATAGCGTGTTCGATAAGCTGAAACCATATAATAGCGTCGCCATACTTCTCATCCCCTTTTTTGTTAATTGCGTCTTTATAACCGGGTGGCACAGAATGTTGAAATCGTGTTTCAGCATCCTTTAATTTTGTTTGCATTGTCGCGTAATCGTAAGGTGTGCCTACTTTTCCATCCAGCAGTTCTGTCAATTCCATCAAAAGAGTATCTTCATTCAGTAGGTTGGGATGCTTATTTTTGGCTTCGCCTAGCAGTGCCCCAGCATCCGCTATAGCTTTGTCAAGTAATGCCCTTAAAGCGTTTGCATCGATAAACGAATGGTTTTTGCATATTTTCTCTATTTCGTCTTTTATTGATTTTGTGCGCGAGGCCAAAATTTCAGTCACATCATCGTAAGCCTTGACTTGCCCAGATATGACTTCGAGACGATTTCGATGAAACTCTAATCCAGCTTGGTGCGGAATCCAAATTCGATCTTTGAAACGCCCCATAAGATAAAACAAAAGTTCTCGTGTTTCTGCGGTGTATCTGTACGTGTGCAGAAGCACATTCGCATCAAAAGAGAAAAATGCTTCTGACCATAATGCCTTGAACTCTTCTGCTGTGGGTCGATAGTAGTAGTAGAAAACGTCCTTCATACTTCACCTGACTTCTATAATTTTTCCAACCGCGCGAAACCTGCAACCAGTTTTTTGACGCCGACGCCCGCTTTGGAGAACGCAACAGTGACTTGGGCCTCGTCGCCGCTTCCGACACAGCCCACGACAATTCCCTGTCCGAAAACGGCGTGCTTGACCTTTTCGCCGATTTTGTAGGTTTCCGCGTTTTTGGCGGGCGCGGCAGGCTTACCGCCGATGATTTTACCCGGCTGCGGACGAATGGCACGGAGCGCGGCCTGACTTGCGGCCTGCGCTTCTTCCCACGGCGACACCTGTGAATAGTCGTCCTGATTCCAGCGGCTGCCGCTTCGCCCGCCGCCGATGACCGAGCCGCCGCGTCGTTCCTGCATCGCGCGGAACAACTCTTTGGGCACTTCGCGCACGAACCGCGAGACTTGATTGATTTGCGTGTTGCCGAAAATCGTGCCACGCGACGCATACGTCAAAACCAGTTCATTCTTGGCCCGTGTAATTCCGCCATAGGCCAAACGCCGCTCCTCTTCCATTTCGCGGTCACTTTGCATCGACCGGGAATGCGGAAAAACGCCCTCTTCCAAACCGGTCAAAAACACGACCGGAAACTCCAAGCCTTTGGCAGAATGAAGCGTCATCAAAACGATGGTGTCGGCGGTTTCCTCGAAACTGTCAATATCGGCGATAAGCGCGGTTTGCTCCAAAAAAGCCGAAAGCGTCGGATCTTCGGGCGATTGCTCGAACTGTTGCGTGACCGATAAAAGTTCTTTGATGTTTTCCACGCGGGTTTGCGACTCAATCGTTTTTTCCCGCTCCAGTTCGCGCACATAGCCCGTATTTTCGATAATTTCCTCGACGGTTTTCGTGACCGTTAATTTATCCTGTCGCCCTCTTACTGAGGCAATCAAAGCCACGAACGCTTGCACCGCTTTCTTCGTGGTCGGCTTGATGCCCTCAATCGTGTCGATTTCACCCGTCACGACATCCCACAAACTGAGGTTTTTGATGTTAGCTCGTTCCTCAATTCGTTGCCACGTCGTCGTTCCGATGCCGCGCGCAGGCACGTTAATCACGCGGCGCAGCGCAACCGAATCAAACGGATTATGCACTAAGCGAACATACGCCATGATGTCTTTGATTTCGCGCCGTTCGTAAAACCGGACGCCGCCCACGATCTTGTACGGAATTTTATAGTTGATAAAAACTTCTTCCAAAACGCGGGACTGGGCGTTGGTTCGGTACAAAACCGCAAAATCGGAATACTTGCGCTGCTTTTGCTCCATTTCATTCTGAATGGTCGTCGCAAGAAACACGCCCTCTTCCTGCTCGTTCATGGCCTCGAACAGCGCGATTTCGTCGCCCGCGATGTTTTCCGTCCACAACCGTTTTTCTTTACGCCCCTTGTTGTTTTTCACGACATGGTTGGCGGCATCCAAAATAATCTGCGTGGAGCGGTAATTCTGCTCCAACTTGATGATTTTGGCTTCGGGATAATCGCGCTCAAACCGTAAAATGATCTCAACGTCCGCGCCACGCCATCCATAAATTGATTGGTCATCGTCACCGACTACGCACAAATTTCTATTTCTGTCGGAGAGTATTTTTGTGAGCATATACTGGGCGTGGTTTACGTCCTGATATTCGTCCACTAAAACGTAGCGAAATTTGTTCTGGTAGTAATCGCGCACGTCTTCGCGCTCTTGCAGCATTCGCACGGCCCATAGGATAAGGTCGTCGAAATCGAGGGCGCGGTTGAGTTTGAGTTTTTCTTGATATAGGGTGTAGAGTTTTCCGACGACGTTTTCAAACAGCCCCGAAAAATGCCGATGGAACTGGTCGGGCAGAATGAGTTTTTCTTTGGCTTTGCTGATCAAGGATAAAACGGCACGGGGAGCGTATTGTCGGTCGTCCAAATTAAGTTGCGAAAGACATTCTTTGATGAGCGTGAGTTGGTCGCCGTCATCGTACACGACAAAATTGCGGTCAAGCCCGATGGTCGCGCCCCGTTCGCGCAGAAGCCGGGCGCAGGTCGCGTGGAACGTGCCAACCCACATTTCTTTGCCCGCCTGCGCGCCGAGTAACGCGGACAAACGTTCGCGCATTTCGGACGCGGCCTTGTTGGTAAACGTGACGGCAAGAATGGAGCGCGGCCATACTCGTTTGCGTCCAATCAAATATGCGATGCGGTGCGTCAAAACGCGCGTTTTTCCCGAACCGGCCCCGGCAAAAATAAGGAGCGACCCGTCGCTGTGAAGTACGGCCTCTTTTTGCGACGGGTTTAGCCGGGCAAGAAGCGGATCGTTCGCATCGTCGGGCAAAGCGGCATAGGTCGGCACATCAGGAACATCTACGCGCAATGCAGCGGGCGTATAAACCGGCACGGCGTCGTCTTCCTCGTCGGAAAACGGGTCGTAGTGGTCGTCGGCGATGTCGGGTTCGGGGGGCGCATCGCGGTCGTCGTACTCAAAACGCGCGTAATAATCCGTGCCCGGCGCGGTGGAATCATCGGAATCGGCGCGGGTGTCGCTCGTATCGGCAAAAAGGCTCATGCCTCAAATTGTAGCACGCGAGGCAAGGGCAAACAACGCGGCGAACTATGCAAGCCCCAAACTCAAACGCACTATAGCGCGGACTTCGCCGCACATTTTCAGTGCGTCGCGGGCTTGAATCAATGTGGCATTGTTACCCGGATAACGAAATCCTACCGCATAAGCGGTTAAAGTTTGCAGACTTGGCTGCATCAAAGTCCACGTTGGTTCAACCGGCAGAACATGCAACAGCAGAGCGTTCAAATTATGCGTAAAAGGAATAGCAATGGCTGCTTCCTGCAATCGGGCTTTGAGATATTTTTCTGCGCATTGCTGAGCATGAAAGCATGCGGAATCATAATTCGGCCTTTTTCGCGCACGGCGCTCCCGCAAAGCGGTGTTGTAGTCGCCCTCCGCCTTATCAACCCATTCTTGCGTTAGCGGCGTCATACAGCACCCGACCTTTGTTTACTATTTCGCGCAAAAAGTAGTCCCCCGCTTCGACACGTTGTTTTAGCTCATCGGGTCGGCGGACGACAATATCCAAACCGAACGGCGGCATAACCGCCTGTAAAATGCGGACGGCCTGTGCAATTCCCCCGCCTTCGTAGGGCATCACGACCAATAAATCCACATCAGAACATGGATTGGGCGTACCGTAGGCATACGAGCCGAAAAGCACTATTTTTTCGGGCGCGAATTGTTCGCGGATTTTTTCCGCCAAGTCGCTGATTTGCTGCGCGGTTATCATAAACTTCGCCTTAATTTTAGCACAAATCAGTCGTAACCCAACCAGCCCTCTTGTGTTTAGCGTTTGTTCCGGCGGGTGCGATAGTGATGCGCTATGTTTGACCGAACCGAACTGGAAACCGTGGTTGCATTGCAGGAAAAATGCTTTCGCCTTTTGCAATGGGTGAGAACCCAAATGAACGCGGGCACGCTTGACGTAAGTACAATCGCCAGCGCAACCGCTTTTTACCCAGTCGCCCATGCGTGGATTATTTCTAACCGCGCCAATTTCCTAAATGACGCGCGCCCCGAACCGAGCGAAACGGAAACTTTCGCGCATTTGTTCGTTGCCTTTTTGACGACTTCGTACAAATTGTCGGATAATTCTTTGGTTTCCGACGCGCCGAAAAAGCGTGTTCCCGAACAGTACGCGCATTATTTCAAGCCCGCCTCGCTTTTGCAGGTGCGAACGCCGGATAAAAAGGCGCATGTCTCGGCGCGAGAAATGAAGGACTTATACCTTGTGGGATTGGCAATCGATTTGGGCGTCGAATTACCTTATGCGGAGCGCGAACGCTTGATGCTCGCTCCCGTTTTAGGCCGCGCAGTTTCGTATGCCATGTATGGGCGCGAGTTATTGCGCCGCTCGAAATTCGCAAGTCAGGGCGAAGGCGTGCTGGTTTTGTGGCGGGAAATTGCGTGGACGCCCGGCCCGAACGGTATACTAAACAAGCGGTTCACGCTTTCCGCAGACGCCATTTTACAAGCCGAAGCGCACATCGCGGCGGCGATTACGACCACACATTCTTGAAAATAGGTTCCTATGAAAAACCAGGGACTGCTTTTGGACTTCTTGTAGCGATTTTTCGCACAGGAGGTTTTTATGGACAGAGGAGCGCGCCGCATACAAAAAGCGCGGATTCGCGCCCGCTTGCGCCAAACGTTGGTGGAGCAAATTCGAGACGCGCAGCAGGCGGCATTATCGCGTAACGGACGCGAGGTAACTCCGGCGCGCATTGCCGAGATGCGCCGCAGTCTTTATCGGAATGAAGGAAAGCCCTACGGTCAATGGTCGCCCTATCTTTTTTGGCGATGTGACTGCGGTTATTGCACGGATAGTCGCCGTTATCGCACGAACCGAGAAGCCGAACGCATGGAACAAGATCGGCGCGGATGGTGGAAGTTCGGTGTCGGCGAAGGCGAAGAATAAATCGAGAGTTGGTGGCTATACGCCGAGCAAGCGGCGCAGTTCGGGAAGCAAGGCACGGACGGCTTTTCCCCGATGCCCCATTTGGTGTTTTTCTTCGGGCGTCAGTTCGGCGGCGGTGCGGTTCGTGCTGTCGCCGACAAGAAAAATGGGATCATAGCCGAAGCCGCCTTTGCCATGCGGGGAATGGGCAATACGCCCTTCAAACGTGGCTTCGGCTTCGGCGATAATTTCGCCGCTTGCGTCGGCGACGGCGAGGGCGCACACATAATGGGCCGTACGTTTTTCATCGGGGACGCCCGAAAGTTCGTCGAGCGTTTTGGCGATCCATTCAGGCGCGCCGCTTCCCGGCCCGGCCCAGCGGGCGGAATAAATGCCGGGCCGCCCACCGAGCGCGTCCACGCAAATACCGGAATCGTCGGCAAGCGCTGTTTCGCCGGTCGCCAGCGCGGTTTCGCGGGCTTTAATGCGGGCGTTTTCCGCGAACGTCGCGCCGGTTTCATCGGGTTCGGGCGCGTCGGGGTAAGCGTCCATGCCCACGAGTGTCATGGGCAAATCACCCAGAAGATCGCGCATTTCGCCGACTTTGTGCGCATTGCGCGTGGCGAGAACGAGAACGGGACGGTCAAGCATTTTTTACACCAAGTCGGCGAGCACGTCGCGCTGTTTGGCGAGGAGTACATCCAAGCCGACTTGGGCGACATCGAGAAGGCGGTTCAATCGGGCGCGGTCAAACGGCTGTCCTTCCGCCGTGCCCTGCACTTCGACATACTTGCCGCTACCTAAAACGACGACGTTGAAGTCCACGCTCGCCCGCGAATCTTCCTCGTAGCACAAATCGAGCAGTTCCGCGCCGGAAACGACGCCCACCGATACGGCGGCGACGGCATCGGTTAGTGGATTTTTCTTGATTAAGCCTTTAGCGCGCAGTTTGGCGACTGCTTCAAACAAAGCGATGTACGCGCCTGTGATGCTCGCGCACCTTGTTCCGCCATCGCCGCCCAATACGTCGCAGTCCAAGATGATGGTGCGCTCACCCAATGCCTTCATATCCACGATGGAGCGCAAACTGCGTCCGATGAGCCGCTGAATTTCCTGCGAACGGCCCGCCGGTTTCAAGGTTTCGCGGCTGTTGCGGTCGCGGCCCGACCGGGGAATAAAGGCGTATTCCGCCGTCACCCAGCCTTCGCCACGCCCCTTCATCCACATCGGCACTTTTTCTTCCACGGTCGCCGTGCAGATAATCTGCGTATCGCCTTGCGCCATCAGGCATGAGCCTTCGGCAAACTTCATAAACCCACGTTCCATACGCACGGGGCGCAAATCCAGCGCCCCGCGCCCGTCAATTCGTACCATGACTTTCTACCAATGCTTCGCTTTCCCAAACAAGGCGTCGCGTCGTCGCGTTAGGCTCGCACAATATCGCGGAGGCCACCCGTGCGAACGCCGAAACCTCGCCTGTGGTATACAGTTCCAAGTCGCCTTTTCTATCTCCTTCGTTCCCTGTATTTTCGTTTTGGCCCATGACGGCTTGGACGCGGCGTGCAACGGCTTCCCCGGTGTCAATGACGGAAACGTTCGGCCCGGCGATTTCGGCAATAAGTGGGCGAAAAACGGGGTAATGCGTGCAGCCCAAAACGAGCGTATCCACGTTTTGCGCGATGAGCGGCGCGATATAGCCGGTGAGCAGGGCGCGGGTTTCGGAGGTGTTGGTGCGGCCCGTTTCCACAGCCTCCACCAAACCGGGACACGGCTGCGTTAAAAACTGAACGCCCGCGCCCTCAAAACGAGCAAGAAGGGCGGCGAAGCGGACGCTGGCAAGCGTTCCGACCGTGGCGAGAAGGCCGACTTTTCCCGTGCGCGTCGCCTGCGCGGCGGGTTTGACAGCGGGTTCCATGCCGACAACGGGAACGTTAGGAAACGTTTCGCGGACACTTTGCGCGGCGGCGGCGGTTGCCGTATTGCATGCAATGACCAATCCGCGCACCTGTTTTTCGTCGAGCAGATAGCGGGATAAACCGAGCGACAAGCGGATAATTTCTTCGGGCGAGCGCGCGCCGTAGGGGGCGTGGAGCGTGTCGCCGATATACACGAAGCGGTCGCTGGGCAACAGGCGGAGCATTTCGCGCACAACCGTTAAGCCGCCCACACCAGAATCAAAAACCCCGATGGGTGCGTCGCTCCGATGGTGCGGAGCGTTCCCCGCGTCGCTCACTCTTTTTCGCCGGATTGCGTGAGCGGGGCTTTGCCGTCTTTCGGTACGGGAAGCGGTTCGTCCAGCGACTGCATTCCGCCCAAGCTGTCGATTTTTTTGCCGCCCACGGTAATCTGCACTTGCTTCGCGCCGAACTGCCCCATCGTTTGCAAAACGGCGTTCAAAGCGAGGGCTTCCCCAGTATCGCCGCCCGTGAAATTCGCTTTGAAGGCGTCGTTGAAATCCACTTTCGCCATCCCCGCATTGTCCACGGTCGCACTGTTGGCTTCCGTGCCTTTGGGCAGCGGCGTGTTTTTGAGTTTCGCCATCGCGTTGAGCGCGGCTTCCGGCGTGTCGATTTTCGGCCCGCCGTCAGCGGCAGCGGGCACGGCTTTCAAACGCGAGCCGTCTTCGTCATCGACCCGCACATAAACCATCGTTTCTTTCGGCGCGGACGGCGACGGCGATGCGTCCCCAATTTGCGGCGCGGCGGAAGCGGAAGGTGCGGCGCTGGGCGACGCCGTTCCTATATTCGAGCCATTGTTGGGCTGCGTCGTGCATCCGCCAAAAAACAGCATCCCGCCAACGAGCGCGGTAAGTCCGACGGCGGCAAGTACAACCGGCATTGTGCCGGACGAACGGTTACTCATAAATAAACTATTCGGGATTTTCTGGCGATTCGGGATTTTGCGACGGGTCGGGCATCGGGGGAACGTCGCCCGCCGTTTCGTCGGGGATCGGGCCTAAAGCCGCGCCGCCCGCCGACGGGTTGATGTTACGGGTATCGAAATCGGGGTTGCCCTCGATATAATCCCGCAAGCCCTGCGCGATATTTTGCGCGATTTTCTTTTGCATCGAACGGTCGTTGAGCTGCTTGACATCGTTGCCGTTGCTCATGTACCCGGTTTCGCACAACACGGACACCATTTGCGAACGGCGCAGCACGGAAAAGCCGCTCGAATAAATCGTGCCGTCGCTGTGCGCGCCTTTGGAGCGGATGCCGCCCATATCGCCCATGCGCTCGGCGATGCACTGCGCGAGCGTTCGGCACGGCGCGTTGTCCAAATGGTAATAAATCGTCGAACCGTTGGCGACATGGTTGCTGTCGCCGGAATCGGCGTGCACCGCGATAAAGAAGTCAGCGTTCAAGCGGTTGGCAATCGATGACCGTTCGCCCAAGTCGATAAACGTGTCATCGTCGCGGGTCATGATGACGTTTGCACCGTTGTCGCGCAGAATCTCGGCAAGGTTTTTGGCAATGGATAAGGCCACGTCTTTTTCGCGGGTTCCGTTGACGCCGCGCGCGCCGCTGTCGTGCCCGCCGTGCCCGGCATCGACCACAATCGTGCGCCCGGCAAGCTGCCCTCCCGCGCTCCGTGGCAAGGTCAGTTCAAGCAGCAGTCCGCCGTTCGCGTTGGGTCGGACATTGAAGCACACGGCCCGCGTCAGGCCAAGAACAAGGGTCGCCGCGTTCGAGCCGCGCGTCACCATGCGGGCCGAGCGCACGAACGGCAAATTGGCGATGCCATCGAGCGGGCCAAGCGAAACCGCGCCGAGCGTCGTGTTAAGCAAATCAAGGGTCAACTGCCCTTTGCGCTGAGCCGCCCGGAAAGCGGGCGCGCGATCCGCCGAAACCACAAACTGCGCGAGCGTATCGCTGCCTTTGCGGAACGTGACACCGTTCAAAACGGCGTTCGGCACTTTGGACGGTTTCTTGGTTCCGGCGACCTGCTTGGTGACACGCGGTTTCGGCGCGGGCGCGCTTGACTTCACCACCGGACTGCTGACGGCCTGAACCATCGCCTGCCCCGCCGTAATCGGGTTCAAAACAATTTGCGTCGAGGCTTGCAGCGGCGCATTGCCCGACGCTAAGGGGCGGAAGCCGCCGGGCGTGCGCATCTCCAACACAATGCGGGCGACATCATCGCTGAATTGTCCGGCGCGGGCTTGCGTGATGTTAGGCGCGTTCAAATTGAGGGTACGCGGCAAGGTTCCGACTTCGGCCCCGGCAAACGCGATCAAAACCCGTTTCCCGCCGTTGTCAATCGTGACTTGCGGCACAACCGGCAGGGTCGCTTTAACGCGCATTTGCCCGCCGAAAACTTCCACACTGGTCAAAATTGCGCGGGCATACAGGGTATTCGTCGTTGGTTCCCATTGGCACTTGCCGCCCAAGGCTTCAATCGCTTCCACAGCCCCGACGAAAACGCCCCGCGACGGCGTGCCGGACGGCGGAGTTCGCAGTGGCACGGTCGCCATCGTTCCGCCCGGCCCGACAAGGGACACGGTTTGCGCGTCGTCATCGCTCATGAACGTCACACCGAGCGGCGCGAGCGTTTCGGGCGCGATGCACACGTTGCCGTCGGACGGGTCACGGAACGGGGTTTGCGCGCCGGTTCCGGTCGGAAGCACGTTTTTACCGCCCCAAACAATGCGCGGCAGCGTCGTGTTGGACGCACTGGACAGCGGTTTGGCGGCTTTTTCGACCGGTTTTTCCGCGTGGACGATACGGGGAGCAAGGGGTAGTGTTGCAGCAAGAAGCAGGGCGGCTGCAAGCGGGGCAGCGAAAGCGGCGTTGATTTTCACGGGGCGCATACGTTCCTTAATTCCGTAACGGACGCAAAAGCGAGGCGTCGGTTCAATAAACCGAACGCAAAAGATAAGTGCTAAATAAAAGCGATGGTTAAAAAACTCCCAGCGAAGGGTAACACCTTCACTATCGGCGGAAACATGGGGAAATTATACCGCACCAATTACCGGGGCGCGCAAGGAAACACAGGGCAAACACCGACAAATCTTCCCAAAAACAAGAAAAACCGGGCCATTTGGCCCGGTTTTTCTATTAAGGTGGAAGCGGCGAGACTCGAACTCGCGTCCGCAACCAGACAAGAAACAAGCATCTACAAGCTTAGTCACAATTTTAATCTTTCCGCGATTGTCGTCCTGTGACCGACTGCGCTCGCGGGCAAAGCGTTGTGTTTCCCCCGGAACTACGCCCATGGTTCCGATAGGTAGCGAATGTTAGTTATGCCGGGATCGGCCCACTTCGCCAGTGCCGACCGCGACCTGCGGCTTAAATAGGGTTAGCTAATTAAGCGGCGAGCACGAAATTGTTATTCCGTGCGGTTGCAAAGTTATTTGCATTTGTTTTTTTGCCGCTTTTAACGAGGCCAACGGCTCCTCGGCTTGCGACCTGCCCCGCCTATGCCACGTCTACTCCAATCGCCCCCGTTGTGGAGGCCCGAAGCGTTCTCGTGAGAGTGCGTTTCAGACACCATTATTGTACCACGCCCACATTGATTTGACACCTGCATAGATTCGCGGTAGTATAGTTGGCGCGGGCAAAACCCGGCGGGGTGTAGCTCAGTTGGTAGAGTGCTTGTTTTGGGAACAAGATGTCGCACGTTCGAGTCGTGTCACCCCGATAAGGTTTGTTTAGCGTTTGTGCGGGAGTAGCTCAATGGTAGAGCGAGAGCCTTCCAAGCTCCAGACGAGAGTTCGATTCTCTTCTCCCGCTTTTACATAAAAACCCGTCCTCCAAATTTGGAGGACGGGTTTTTGCTTCTATATGTTGCTTTCGGTCATATCGTCGTCTTCGTCGTCGCTGCCGTCGGCGAATCCGTACCGCTGTTCTTTCCACGGATCGCCCAGCATGTGGTAGCCGCCGCGCTCCCAAAAGCCCGGCGTATCCGTCGCGCGAAACTCAATCCCGCGCACCCACTTAGCCGATTTCCACGCATAAAGGCGCGGGATGACAAGGCGCAAAGGCCCGCCATGTTCAAGGGAAATGGGATGCCCATCGTGCGTGTCGGCTAAAAGGCAGTCCTCGCCCAGAAACCAATCTATGGGCATATTGGTCGTCCATGCCGTCGCGCCGCCGCTAAACGAGAAGCCCTTGTCGTAAGCGCTAACAAGGACGAATTTTGCGGACGGGTCGATTTGGACGTGTTTAACGATTTCGCGCGTGGAAACCCCTTCCCACACATTGCCCAAACGCGACCAGCGTGTTACGCAGTGCATATCGGCAAACACTTTGACGCGCGGCAGTTTTTGAAACTCGTCCCACGTCCACTGCACCGAACTGTTTACCGAGCCGGTTATGCCGAAGCGCCATTTGTCCAGCGGGATCGGTGCGTCCAAACCGCCCGCATCCAGCACGGGCCATTTTTTCGTCCGGGCCTGCCGCGTTGGGATACGCGCCTTTTCGTCGCCGCGCTCGGTGTCCGGCGAAATGATCGCATTGGGCGGGGCGTCGTTTGGGTCGGGCGGCGGGCCGTCTTGAAGTTTGGGGTCACGGGTTCCAAAAAGCATAATTCAAACGGGTATCCTTTGTTTATGTTGTTACCCTTTTTCGTAGCGTATTTCGCACTTGAAGGCGTGGTCGAAATTCTATGAAACGCATGAAACGGACTTTACCCGCTTCCCTCCGCGCCGGAGCGCGGTGTTGCCGGCGCGATGTATTGGGAATGGTGTCCGCGGGGATTTTTTTGACGCTGAAAAAAGCCGAAGCGCATCAAAAGCTGTGGAAGCCGCGCCTTTACTGGGGAACCGTCAATTTCAACGAGCAGCTAACCCGGCAGGACGAGTGGAAGCAGGCGGCGGCGCGCACCGACGGAATGCTGCTCCACCTCCATTATTTCGTGCGGCATATGAATACGCCCGAAAACAAAATGCAGGAAAACGTGCCGGAAACTATTCGGAGAATCGCGCCGCATCTTCGCAGCACAGCCAGCATCATCGAACTGACCTACCATATTCAGAACGCCGCTTCGTCGCCGGAAGGCATTGCACAGTCTCACGCGCACAATATCAAAGAAATTGAAGCCCTCGGCATTCCAATTGCAGGCGTCAACGTAGACTGGATTTTGAGCGGGCTGCCCGTACAAATAAGCGAAACGCCGCAAAACTCGAACGAAACAAACACTTCCTATGGTTCGCGCCTTTTGGACGGAATGCTGAAGAAAAGCGCGCGGTACGTGAAAGCCTTTCGAGATACGGGCCGCGACGAAAAGCTGATCGCAGTTTTTCCGCCGCTTTACATGGACGAAGGCCGATGGATCAACGCCCGCAAAGAGGCCCGTCACGGCATCACAGTTTCGCGCCTGCTCAACGGCTTATTCGATGTCGGGTTCGACGGCTTCACCGCCGATTCGCCGTACTTCGTGATGGCAAATGCAGCGTATCAAAAGGCGGGTTATTTCGATGCCCTGCGTTCCATCGAGCAAACGTGTCGCAAGCGCAACAAAAAATTCGGATTTATTCTCAACGGTAACAATGGCGAAACCGAACCGAACGTTTACGACGCCGAATTTGCCAAACTCACCCTGCGCGCCCTCGACTTAATGCTTGCGGCGAGATTGCGGCCCGATTTTCTGTTTTTGGAAAGTTGGTACAAAGGCCCCTTTCGTCTTGTTCCAGAAACCACTCCGGGAACGTTGACACACACGGTTTTGCAGATCGCGGATAAGCTCGACGCTCTGCAAAAATAAACCCTTTCCAGCAAACTTTCCGGCTTCGTGGAGCGGATCGGAGTATGGGCGCAAAAGCAAAAGGTGAAATTAAATGGACACATCGGTTTTCTTTGAGGGCGCATTCCCTATCGGCGATACGAATATTTTGGCTTTACCGGTGAAAGAGATTGGCCCCGCCGTCGCGTTTTATACGCGCGTTTTAGGCTTCACACTTGCGGAACGCACCGAAAACGGGGCCGTGTTAACCCGCGATTCCGTGCGTATCGGCTTGGAAAAGAATCAGAGCGATCCCGAACAAGCAAGCGTCTACTTTGCTGTTAGCGACGTGGACGTGCTCCATACGGAGATTGCCGCGACCGGTGTTGAGCCAACAGAAATTAAGCCGTCCCAAAATGGCGGTAAAAACTACCACGTCTTTTTCGCCAAAGAACCATATGGCGTGTGCTTTTGCTTCGGGCAGGCCGCTTGACCGAGCGTAACCGCGCTTGCTATGATTTCTTACCATGCAAATCCGCGATATTTCCCATCCGCTCCGCGCCGACATTCCCGTGTGGCCCGGTCACGCTGCGCCAACAATGGAATTAAGCCACTCCCACGAAGCAGGAGACGGCGTACAACTGACGCATTTTAGTGTCGGCGTGCATACGGGAACGCATTTAGACGCGCCGCGCCATTTTCTTGCGGGCGGAGGTTTGGTCGATGCGATTGATTTGAACGTTCTTATGGGGCCGGTGCGCGTCGTTCGGTTCGAGGGCGACAGTGGGCCGATTCCCAAGTCCTTTTTCGAGGCGCAGGAGTTGCCCGACCCGATAATGCGACTGCTCCTTCACTGCGATTTGCACGACGGGAAACTTGCCGACCGCGACACCTTTTTCCACGATTATGCGGGGCTTGCGCCGGACGCCGCCGCGTATTTGGTCGGGCGCGGGCTAAAACTTATCGGTACGGATTATCTCTCTATCGGCCCGTTTTACGGCGACGCAAACAGGATCGTTCACGAAACATTGCTCGGGGCGAATGTCGTTATTGTGGAAGGGCTTGATTTGCGAAACGTTCCTGCGGGAACGTATACATTGGTTTGCTTGCCCATCCATGCCGCGACCGACGGGTCGCCGTGCCGGGCAGTGCTTTTGCCAGAAGGCGCACTGCCCGAAACGTTAAACGGCGACACACCAACCTAATCCACTGAACCGAGACGAACTATGCGCCCGCTTTCCGCTTCCGAAATTACTGGCCCCGACGCCGCAAACCATCCCGTCGCCGCGTTTGACGCTTTGGCGCGCCGCGAATGGCTCCACGCCAACGGTATCGGCGGGTTCGCGTCGGGAACCGTGAGCGGCGCGAACGCCCGAAGATACCACGGCCTGCTAGTTGCCGCGCTCGATCCGCCCATCGGGCGCATGACGGTTTTGGGCAAGTTGGACGAACTCGTGACAGTGGGCAATCAGTTGTTCGATTTGTCTACCAATCAGTACCCAAACCATGTGGTTTACCCCGACGGCTGGAAATACGTCCAAGATTTCACGTGTTTTCCCGTGCCGACATGGACGTACCGTTTGGGCGAATCGGGGGCGACGCTTATCAAGCGCGTGTATTTGGCGCGCAACAAAAACACGGTGTATGTGACGTACACGCTGCGCGCGGGCAGCAATAGCGGCGTAAACGATACGGCGGCCTCTTTAACGCTGACGCCGCTTGTCGAATGGAAAGATTACCATAGCGAGATGCACTCGTGGCCCGGCTTTCCCGCACGGCGCGGGCAGGATGTCGGCGGTTGGTACGTGCAGCAAACGCCCGCGTCGCCGATTCTGCGAATGCAAGTCAAATCCGCGCAGTGGACACCGGCGGGTTGGTGGCACGACCATATCACGCACGCCCGCGAAATTGAGCGCGGGCAGGACAGCGAAGAAAGTTTGTTTTGCCCCGCCGTCGCCCACGTCGCGCTCAATCCCGACCAAACCGTCGCCTTTGTCGCAACTGTTGAACCGGACGTACCGGACGACGCCCTTGTCGTTTTCGCCGATTGGGTCAAGCATCAGGACGCTTTGCTGCAAACCGCCGGTGTAGAGAACGAGGACGAAGCCGTGCGCAATCTCGTCGTTGCCGCCGACGCTTTTGTGGTGCGCGGCAAAGGCCGAACGACACTTATCGCGGGCTATCCGTGGTTTACGGATTGGGGCCGCGATACGATGATCGCGCTTCCCGGCGTGTGCCTTGCGACCAAACAGGTCGATGTGGCCCGCGATATTTTGACCTCGTTCGCGCCCTTCGTCAAAGACGGCCTTATTCCGAACCGCTTCCCCGACGAAGGCGAAACCCCGGACTACAATACCGCCGACGCCACCCTTTGGTATGTTCACGCCTGCAACGAATTCTTCCACGCGACCGGCGACCGCGCGTTTCGCGCCGAACTGTTGCCTATTCTGGACGGCATCATAAACGCGCACGTCAAGGGTACGGACTTCGGTATCGGAATGGATCCAAGCGACGGCCTGCTTTGGTGCGGCGCGCCCGGTTTACAACTCACGTGGATGGACGCCAAAGTGGACGATTGGGTTGTCACGCCGCGCGACGGCAAGCCCGTAGAAATCAACGCCCTTTGGATCAACGCCCTTCGGATCGTCGCCGATTGGAAAAAAGCCTTCAATGAACCGTCGCCGTGCGAAGCGCGGGCCGACCGCGCGTCCGCCTCGTTTGTGGCCGCGTTCGTGCGCCCCGATGGCGAAGGCTTGTACGATTTTATCAACCGTGACGGAACGCCGGACGCCGCTATTCGTCCTAACCAAATTATCGCCGCCGCGCTGCCGACTTCGCCGCTGAATACCGAACAAACGCAGGCCGTCATAGACACTGTGGACAAGCATTTGCTGACACCTTATGGATTGCGAACCTTGTCGCCGCTCGATTCCCGGTATCAAGGGCACTACGCGGGCGACCGTTGGGCGCGCGACGGAGCCTATCATCAGGGCACGGTTTGGCCGTGGCTGATGGGCGCGTATGTGGACGCCATGCGCCGCGTTCACGGAACCGGGTATGCCGTCGATGAATTGCTCGCTCCCCTTGTTGAGCATTTCCGCGAGTATGGCGTGGGCGGCCTCGCGGAAATCTTCGACGGCGATGCCCCGCACCATCCCAACGGCTGTCCGTGGCAGGCATGGAGCGTGGGCGAAATCTTGCGGATTACGAGAAACCTATCGTAGAATATGCCAGCCGAAACCGGCAGCCAATTTATATCGCAGAAGGAATGATCATGTCCGCTCGTATTAGCCGTCTTTTTGCATTTGTCGGGGCGCTTGCTTGCGCCCCCCTGACCATCGCCGAGGCCCGCCCAACCGCCCCGCATTTGGCCCCCATCGCCGCCCAACCCGGTTCGTTCGGCGACGTGCGACTGCGCGCCCTCGTGCGTGACCGCAGCAATTTGCCCGTGCCCGGTGTGCGCTTGCGATTCCGCGTGCGCTTAGACGGGCAGGCAAAACAAAAAAGCGGCGACGCGCTCCCCGCAGTGGATAGCTTCGTTGTGGATGCCGTAACCGACAGCGCGGGCGCAGCGTCGGCAACGATTCAGGCTCCGGCGACGGCGGCGTCGAACGCATGGTTTCGCGGAACCGTGACCGCCGATGTTTCGCCCGCGCCCGATGCGGAAACGGCGGCCCTTTCCACTGTGCCGCTCCGCATCGTACAAACAATTCCCGCTACGGCCCCCTCTTCTTTGTACGCCACCGACACGCCCACGCTGACGGTTTTCGACGCGCCGACGCGCATGGTGGACGGCTTTCCGTTTTGGGCGGCCAAAGATGGAAGCACGAAAAAAATCGTCGTGCTGGTCGAAGGCTTCGATCTGGACAATGTACTCAACGCAAGCGATGCCATGCGCCTTGTCGCGCCCGCAGGCGATCCTCTCCGCCAACACGGAATCGGGTTTATCGTCGTCAATTTCGCCAATTCGCACAAGGCCCTCGAAACGCACGCCGAGCGCGTTACCGAAGCTATCCAAACGGCGGCGAAACTGTCCGGCGGAAAAGTCGCGGTCGCTGGTTTGTCGATGGGCGGCTTGATTTCCCGGTACAGTTTGTGCGCGGCGGAAAAAACGGGCACGCCGCTTCCCGTTCACACGCTGCTACTGCTGGATACGCCGAACCGTGGCGCGACCATCAACGCCGGTTTGCAGGCGATTACCCTCCGCTACGGCACGCCCGCCGACCGCAAAAAACTCACCAGCGAAGCGGCCCGTGAACTCTTGCAGTTTATGCCCGCCGATGTGAAATGGAAGCCGGTCGGTTTACTTCCCCCACTTTTGGGCCGCTTGGTTCCCAGCGAATGGAAAAACGACACGCACTATCACGACGCTTTCATGGCCCATTTGAAAGCGCAGGGCGGCAAAAACGGCTACCCGACGCAGTGCCGCGTGGTTTCGGTCGCCAACAGCAGCCGAAACGGCGCGCCCGAATTTTTGCGCGGTGATTTGCTCACGCTGTGGCTGCCGTTCGCGCGCTGGACGCTTCCCGCCCAGCCCGCCGACCACGCGCCCGGTTCGCTTATTCCCCCACTGTATGTGCAGCGTTACACCCAAATCTATCCGTTCGGGCTTGCCGGTTCGTATCTGCGCTCGGCCCCGACGTTCGTGTCGGCGGAATCGGCCCTCGATGCCCGCGCAGATGAAACGCCGCCGTTCGCCGCGTGGTATGCCCGCCCCGATAATTTGCCCCCGCTCGCCCACGACGATGTGGATTTAGGCGCGGCGGCTTTTACCGTCCGCGAACTCCTCGCCGCGCCGTGGCAGTGATTTCTCTTCGCTCCGCTACTGCGTATTAATGCCCGCGACGGTATCGCCTTTACTGCCTGAGGTGGTGATGTAACGGCTGCGTCCATTTGTCGTGCCATTGATGGTTTTATAGTCCGCTATAGGCGCTCCGTTGTCGTTTTTGTTATCCGGGCCGACACTGTAAAGCACGGGCGCATTACTTTGCCCGCCCGACACGCGGTAGCAAAGCGGCGCGACAGGGTAACTCAGCGGATCGTTAGGCAATTTCGGCAGATACGCGGGCGCGAGTGCGGACAAGTTGGGGGGCGCGGCGTTGTTGTGTTCGGCCCGGTACGCCCGCAGAGCCAAAGCGGTGACGAGCAGCGCGTTTTGCGTGTCGTTCGCCGCGCTTTTGTATCGCCCTTTGTCAAAAACCGGCAGCAGTATTTGGTTGAGCATGTCGCGGGGTTCGGGCGGCAGCGTTTTGTCAAGCGGGTACGGTTTGCGGGCGTTCGCGGCAAGCCGCTCCATATAGCGGCGGTTGTCGTCAATAATGGTTTGCTTGCTCCGCCACGCGAACATCGGCGAGCCGTTCGTGGCGCGGAAAATTTTCATCAATCCGGCTTGCTGCCAAAGCCCCTCCTCTTCCACCGTTTGCGCGTAATCCTCACCGATGTGTTCATTGAAGCAAGCGGTGTTGATGCGGCGGCTTATGTCACGCGCAGTCTGGGCGTCCAGTTTATCGGTGATTTTCCACAACGGTTTGCGCCCGATGGCTTCACACGCCGCGCCGCTCAAGTACCCGATAAGCGGCGGCGCACCGTGAACGAGCGTATGCCCAAAAACGATGCAGTCCGCGTAATTTTGGGCCGCGCCGCGCATATCGCCGTTTTCGCGCTTAACCTCGCCTTCCAGCACCATGAGCCACGCAAGATGACGAAACTGCTCGTATTGCGGAAACGTGGTTTCGTACGAGCGCGGCCCGCTCATATCCCGATACGGCAAGTCGAAACCTTGCCGCACGAGCGCAAGCGTCGGCGCGTATTTGGCGACAAGGGCGGTTTTTTCTTGATGGCTCAGTGGCTTTTTCGCGCGTCCGGTGACGGCCCCTCCGATGGCATCCAAGTCGCTTTCGTTTGCGCCCGCCTGTTTCCCGGCCTGCACGAAAAGGTCGTAGGCGTTGGGGTTTGGCCCTTGAATAGGCGGCAAAACGAGGTTCGGCGTAACATTGCCGTAAAAGAGCCGGGCGGCAAAAACAATAACGCAAAGCGGCAGGACGATTGCCCAGAAGAGTAAAACGATTTGCCCTACGGTGCGGCGCGGCGGGCGCGACAAAACGGGCGGAGGAGGCGGTGTGGGCGGAGGATTGGGTGCAACGATCATAACAAGGGTTCCACTGAATTGACACGACAGCGGCGATTTGGTTACGCCCATAACGAACAAACAGGTATACTATTTTCCAAAAAGGCGATCAAGCGCCACCGCTCCAAACGAAAGAATTGTTTCCCTATATGAATACCCCACTTTGCGTTTCCCGCCGCGCGTTTTTGTTCGGCTTTACGGTTGCCGCTTCGGCATCGGCCTTTCTGCTTGCCGGGTGCGGCAGCGGAGGAAACGACAACGACTTTTCTCCCTCCCCGCCCACCGTCGGGCCAACGCTGGGCGAAGTGCTCAGCCAGCGTCAAGTCGGCGCGTTCACGCGGGCGCAAATCGACAACGTAACGGCGGCGAGCGGCATCCCCAATTTTCCCCCGGCACAAAGCAACGTGAAACTGATCGAAATCACCTATCGCACATTGGACACCAACGGCGGCTACAACGTTGCATCGGGCCTTCTTGCCGTTCCGACAGAGATTGCGTCGCCCCTGCCGCTCGTCGTGTACCATCACGGAACCACGTTCGCGCGAACCGATGTGCCGTCCAACCCGGCCTCGCTTGAAGCGACCGCTTTATCCGCCTTGTTCGCCGCGCAGGGCTACGCGGTCGCCGCGCCGGATTATATCGGCTTGGGAAAATCCACCGGCACGCAGAGTTTCGAGTATGCCGACGGGCTTGCAACAACGTCGCGGGATATGGTGCGGGCCGCCCGCTTCGCCGCGCCCGACTTGGGCTATACGCTCAGCAGCAAACTCTTTTTGACCGGCTATTCCGAAGGCGGCTACGCCACCCTTGCCGCCCAGCGCATCCTCGAGCAAACCCCACTCGAGTTCGTCATCACCGCAACCGCACCGCTTGACGGCCCCTACGATTTGTCCGGCACGATGAAGCAAACCGTTTTAACGAGCGACAAATATACCGTGACGGCTTTTATCGCCGGGCTTTTGACCCAGCAAAACGCGGTCGGCAAATTCTACGCGAGCGAGAACGAGGTTTTCGTGCCGCCGTACAACGACGGGCGCGTGTCCGCCTTGTTCGATGGAACGCGCACGAACGCCCAAGTGTTCGCCGCGCTGCCGTCGTCGCCCGCGCAGTTATTGACGCCCGCCTTTATTCAGGCCGTTTCGCAAAACCCAAATCATCCCGTGAACGTGTATTTGCGCGCCAACGACGTGACCAATTTTACGCCGATTGCGCCCGTCAAATTCTTCCACGCCTCCAGCGACACGACCGTTCCGTTCGCCAACGCCGAAGTCGCCGTCGCCCGTATGCAGGCCCGTGGCGCGGCGAATGTGTCTCTGGTCGATCTGGGCAACACCTACGACCACGACACCGCCATCGTCCCCGCCGTTCTGGGCGCAAAAGCGTTTTTCGACACGCTACGGTAAATCGGGCCGTGCATCAAACCGGGCCGTGAATGACCCGGACACAAGGCAAGGCCGAGACAAACAGGTCATGTTTACGGCGCGTTTTTGCCCGCGACCATATCACCGTTCCCGATGGCTTGCGAAAACGCGCCGCTGTAATAATAGCCCATGCCGAACCGGCGAATGGATCCTTGCGGGGCCACCCCGCCGTCGTCCACGCCGTCCGGCCCGACGCTGTACAATGTACCGCGTTCGTTGCTGAGTGAAGCGTTTTGCGCGGGCGATTTGTAGGCGAGCGGCGCGACGGGAAACGCATACGGATCGTTGGGAATGCGCGACAGATACGCGGGCACTAAGTCGGACAGCGCGTTTGGGTCGCGCCCGTTGTGTTCCTGCCGGTAGGCGGCAAGGGCGTAGGCGACGCGCAAAAGGCGGCTCCCTGTTTGCGTTTCGGTTATTTGGCTTTGCGCGAGCTCGATCATGCCCGGCGACCCGTAGGATGTGTACGCGGTATACGGCGATTGCTGCGGCATTTGCATGGCGGCAAACCCCATTGAAGCGGTGCTGCCCCTGCCCGATTGGGCTGCCGAAGCAGCGACGGCTTGCGCTTGAAGCGTTCGGTTCCGCCACATTTGGAACGATTGGTGGGCGTCCACACAGTACGCGCCCATCGTCCACTCAAACGACTGGCGCGCTTTCCATTCCTCCCATTTTTGCATCCCGCGATTGTACAGCGTCGGCAAGGGAGTCGAAGTGGAGTTACTCGAACTATAAATCGCCCGGGCATTAAACGCCCCCCGCAAGCCGTTTTGGGGCTGCATCATGGCGGCAAACATCGCGGAAATGCGGGCGTTGCGCTGGGCTTGCTGCAGTTTTTTCGGGTCGCGGAAAGCGGCAGTGAGCGCGTCATCGCCGAGCGTTTGTTCTTCATGCAAAGCATTTTCGTACCACACATCGTCGCTCGCACCCATCACCTCTAGGCGGCGGGCGGCACGCCGTGCGGTTTGGGCGTCAAGAGATGGGAGCAATCCCCACGCCACCTTTCGGGCTTGCTGGTCGAATGTATTTGAAAACATCACGGTATCCAGCGCGCCGCCCCGGCGGAGCGTTTGCCCGAATTGCATCGCGTCTAAGCAGCAATCAATAGCAGAGGAAAAATCGTTTTCGCGCGCGTGTTGATCCGCCTCGGCAAGAACTAAATAAAATAAGGGGCGAAAATTGGTGGTAACCCGCGACCCGTTTGGCTGCGCGGTGGGCTGCGCGGGGCGGTACGGGAGCGGAAGCGCGGCCCGCAACGCAAGAAGCGCGGGCCGATTTCGCGCGATGATTTGTTTTTGCTGCTGGGGGGTCGGGCCGGGAAACGCGCGCCGCGTCACGGGCGACCCGTAGGCGGCTAAAACGCGGAACAGCGCAGGTCGGTCGCGTGAATCCACTTTTTTTGCCGCCGCTTCCCACGCTTCGCGGGCGGCTTTTTCGTCGGCGGCCTGTTGTGTGAAGCGTGCTTTTCGCCAATTGGCGGCGCGAAGGATAACCTGACCCCAAACCGTAACCGCCACAAACGCCAGTAAAAAGGTAAGGAAACCGACGAGCCATCGCCGGACGTGCGACAGTTTGGGAATGGTATTGGGCAGATGCGCGGTCGGTGAGGTACGTCCCATAAAGCAAGCGGCGAAGCCTTTTGCCCGAAACTACGGTTTGTTAGAAAATATTGGTTCCCGCAACAATATCGCCCCGACTATTTTCGGTTACGAAATACCGCGCGTTGCCGGTTTTCGTGGCATCGAGGATGGCCGTCCCGTTGTCGTCTTTGCCGTCCGGGCCGACGCTCCACAAAACCATTTTGGTCGGGCTTTCGCGCCGGTAACGCAAAATCGTCGTACCATCCGGCGAAAACGGGTCGGCGGGGATTTGTGACAAATACCCGCCTGTTACTAAATCGGCGAGCGAAGCAGGGTACGTTCCGTCATGATCGGCGCGGTAGGCTTGCAGGGCGAGCGCGACACAAAGCAGTGCGTTTTGCACTTTTCCGCTCACGGTGTTTTTCAAATCCGCCTGCGAAAAAACCGGAGCGACGCGAACGACGACGGGGTCAAACGGTGGCTTCGGTTCGCGGGCTTGCGCAAACGGCTTTTGGCTTTCTCGGATCAGCGCGTCCATGTGACCGCTCATGTTGTCCAACAAACGCTGCTTGCTCCAAATGGCGTACATCCCGTACACGCACAACTTTGCCAGCCAACTTGGCGGACTACTCTCGGTTTCTCCGCTTTGGTTATCTGAGAGGAAACCCTTCGCCATTTCGTTGATGTCGCCAAACGATTTCAGGTAGGACGCCTGAATAAACCGTTTTTCCGCCGCCCACGTTTCTCCCATTGGCACATACGCGGCAAGAATGGTTTCCATGCGCCGCGCCCCGGCTTTTGCGGACGCGGCATCCAAATCATTTAAGTGTTTCCACAAGGGTCGCCGCCCGATAGCCTGACACGCAAGTGCGACAAGGCGCGAAATCAAAACGCCGCCCCGCGCGATAATTTGGCCCAAAAGTACGGCGTCCAAACAGGATTGTACGCCGCGCTCCCTTTCGCCCTGCGCGAAATGTACGTCGCCCTCTACAATGAGCAGCTTCGCCATTGCACGAAACTTCCGGTAATGTTTCCATGCGGCATCGTCGTCGCTTTGCAGGGGCGGCTCGCAGTACGGAAGCGCCAACCCTTGCTGAAATTCGCGCAAAGCAGCGGTATTGGCTTGCAGCAGCCCGAGTTTTTCGGCGAGGGGAACGGGAACGAAATCGGGCGTCGGGACAGAAGGCGTAATCGCCTTGTCGATTTTTTCGGTTTGTACCAACTGCCCGCAGGCCCGCACAAATACATCAAAAGCGTTGGGATTGGGCAGCACAACGGGCGCAAAGGTAACAACCGGCTCGCGCGTGGCAAACCAAAACCGAAACGGCACGAACGCAACGATCCCCCACCCGACGGCGCGTTTAATCAACCCGCGCCGTGATACGGACGACGAAAAAACAAGCAGATTGGGCAGGGTTTTCATGCCGTTATTGTAGCACAGCGAGCGCCCTTATAG
>CAXTBP010000046.1:0-31374 GCA_964241985.1 uncultured Armatimonadaceae bacterium
GTTCCGTGCGCGGGTACGTGTGCCATTCACCCCAAAATCCCAAAATCCCAAATTGCACGAACGCGACACGAGCGTGTCCGTCGTAGCGTTTGCCAAGCGCAACGATTAACCGTTCCAGCGCGGAAAGGAGGCGCGGGTCGTCGTAATCGGGCGCAAATCCGCCGCCGTAGTCCGTGTACGGCGTCAAGTGGACGCCCGCGCTTTTGAGCCAGTCCGGCAAACCGGACGGCTTGGTCGGGTAATCCAAATACACGCGGAAAACGACGTGCTTATTCCGCGCCAAGGGATGCTCCCATGAGTTGCGCTCCCATTCCGCAAAGCGGAACGCTTCCGGCTTCGGCTCCAACTCCTTCCACGAAACGTAGTGGTAGGTCATCGAATAGGGCTGGCTAATCGGCCCGGCGTCCGTGTATGGACACCAGCCTTTGAGCGGATTGTCCAATGGGCCGGGCGCGGGCTTGAAGCGGATTATGGGCATAGCAACGCTTACTTTTTACCCCAAATCAGCTCCATTGCGCGCCGGTATTCGCCTGCCATACGTTCCCGACGGGGCATAGCCCATATCCCATCCCAATACGACGAGTCAAACGGCGGGAATAAATCGCGGGCGAGATTATACGGAGTTTGCGGCAAGCGGGCGACGAAGCGCTGGGTTTCGCGGTAACAAATTCGCTCGACACGGCGGTAGGTTTGCCGCGTATACGGAATACCCAAATCAAACAAGCGCCCATGTGTGGCTTCATGCACGAGAGCGGCGGCGTACCACGCGATATACCAAACACGATGCAGTTCGTAGTCGGGCGCGGCGCGGTTTCCCCAGTCAAATCCCAGTCCCGCAAAATTGATGCGGCAGCATCGAAACGTGCGGTCATAGCTGGCGTACCGAATAGTCGGGGTATTGTCGATAAAGCGCAATTTCTTTTGCAGTAAAGCGTAGCGGCGAGCGTCATGCTTTTCGATGAGCGCGAGGGCTTCGCGTGTAATGTCAACAAAAGTCGCATCGTTGTCAACACATGTCAAACGAATTTTTCCACATTTCGCGCGCGTAAATGTTTGCATTAACACGGCGATCACCGCTCGCATCAGCAGCCATAGCGGCAAAAAAAGCAAAACTCGAAGCAGGTGGGGCAAAGTGTATAAGAACGTGAAGACTTCTCTTTTCAAGCGACGCACGGTCAAGGCTCCGTTTCTGTTGGTCGGACACGCCGCGCGTTGTATTGGTTGCGGCTTGACTTGCCGCCTTTTAGTGTTTATGTTACACTATTAAACAGAAGAACATGGAAGTTTTTGCCCTGCTCACTCGCCGGTGCGCTGCTGCCTGCACGACGCTTCCAACGGCTGCGGGCTGGAAAGAAGCGGCGCTTTTGCTGCTCGTTTTTTCCGCCGTCGCTTTGGCCTTCGGCACGCGCACCGGGTTTCTTGTGCGGCAAACCGCGCCTCTATCCGCGCGAACGGTCGCGGTCATTGCGGCTGGTGTTTTTGTCAGCCCGGCGTTCACGGAGGAAATTGTGTTTCGCGTTCTTCCCATTCCGCTTGCGGGCGAAGCATCGGAAACGGCGCGGTTGACATGGGCGGCGATGAGTTTGGTTATTTTTGTGCTGTATCATCCCGCCCGTGCGTGGCTGTTTCCCAAGCGACGAGCATATGGCGTGTTCTTGGATAAATGCTTTTTAGTTTTGGCAAGCCTGCTCGGATTGTGCTGCACGGTTGTCTACCTGCATTCGGGTTTGGTTTGGCCCGCTGTATTCGTACATTGGGCCTGCGTTATGGGTTGGGTCATTTTTTACGGCGGATACGCGAAGATGCGCCCGCACAACCATTCCGAAGTCGTTTGAAAAGGAAAAGAAGCATGACGGATAAAATTATGGGCGCGATGCTCGGCCTTGCGTGCGGCGACGCACTGGGCGCACCGGCGGAGTTTTTGAGTAAGGCGGCCTTACAAGCCAGCCACGGACGGCTGACCGAAATGGTCGGCAGTTCCTTGTGGGAGCCGGGCGAATGGACGGACGATACGGCGATGGCGTTGTGCGTCGCGGAAGGCATTCTCGCCGCGCCAAGCGATCCTGTGGACGAGATAGGAACGCGCTTTTTGGCGTGGCTGCGAAGCAAACCAAAGGATGTGGGCAGCACGATTTCCGACGCGCTGGGGCAGTACCGTATCGTTAGCCGAAACGGGCAAGCGGGAAGCACTTTGTGGCCCGTCGCGTCACAGTCCACCTCGGCGGCGAAATCAGGCAAGGCGGCGGGAAACGGAAGCCTGATGCGAACCCTCCCGGTCGCGCTCGCCTATCCCGACGAGGGCACGATGCTGATGCAGTCCGCCCGCATTTCCGCGATGACGCATTGGGACGCGCAGGCTGAGGTGTGCTGCGCCATGTACTGCCTTTGGATCCGCAATTTGCTGGCAGGGCAAACACGGATGGACGGATGGCAGGCCGCTTTGGGCAGCGCGAAAGCCTACGCGGCGCGGGGCAGCGTCGCGCCAAACGAAACGCCCGGCCCGCTTCCTTTGCCCCCGGCCTTTTGGGAACGCTTGGAGAATGTCGCCACTTTGTTGGAAGCCGCTTTGCAGCCGACCGGCTACGCGGGCTACGTACTCGACTGTTTGGAAGCGGCGGCATGGTGGGTGCTTCGTGCCGATACGCTGGAAGACGTTTTAATCGGGTGCGTCAATATGGCGGGCGAAGCCGACACGATTGCCGCCGTCGCGGGAGGCGCGTCGGGCGCGTTTTGGGGCGTGGATGCGATACCGGCCCGCTGGCTTGACCGTCTGCACCAAAAGAGCCGCATCGAAGGCGTCGGGCACGATTTGGCCCGATTGGCAGCGCAAGCCGATTAAAAGTTCGGGGCCAAATCGCGCTGTTCGCGGGCGAATTGCTCCACGATCCGGCCCAGCGAACGCGCCCGCGACGGCGGGTCGGTCAAGGCTTGCGCGACTTTCACGGCCCGCCCAAGCGTTTGCTCCGCGCTTGCGGCATTGCCTTCCCGGCGATACGCGGCAGCGATAGCGGCGAGCGCGAACACCGAATCGCGCCCGTCCGTGATGGCGGCGACGGTTTTGAGCGCGGCGTTTGTATCGCCACACCGGGCCTGCGCGGTGGCAAGAAATGATAGCGCGACCGATTTTTGTATTTTGTCGGTCACTTCTTTTGCGATAAAGACTTCCGCCGTTTGCGTCGTTTTTCGGGCGGCCTCGACGGCGTTCTGCCGGGCCTGTGCGTGCGCGATGAGGCATAACGCGCGGGCCTTTTCCCCGGCCTCGGCGATGCCGTCCACGGTTTCCAGCGCGGTTTGGGTATCGCCGATTTGGGCTTGGGCGAGCGCGATGGGATACACGACCACGCTTTGTGCGAAAACGTCCGGCAGCTCTTTTTGCAAAGCGGCCTGCAAGGTCAAGCGGGCGGCGGGAACATCGCCGCGCTCGGCCTGCGCCTGCGCGATGTGGCACAAGGCCCTCACCTGATCGGCGGCCTCGGGCAGCGTTTTGGCGGTATCGGACGCGCCAATCACGTCGCCTTTTTGTGCTTGGGCAAGCACAATCGCAAGAACCGCCTGCGTTTTCCAAAAGGGCGTCGTGATGGCTTGCGCGGTTTGCTTGGCTCCGGCAATATCTTTTTGCACCTGAACTTGGACAATCTCGGCAAGGGCCATGCTTTTGCCAAACGAACCGGTTCCGCTATCGGCGGTTTGCCGGGCAGTTTGCAGCGTTTTCTCGTATCCCGCCGTGTCTCCCTGCCCCGCTTGGGCCGACGCGATAAAGGCGAGGGTGCGCGCCCTGTCCGACAAATCGTTTATGGTCGGCACGGCCTGCTGAGCGAGCGCGATAAGCGGAACGAGCGGAGTGAAAACGGCATCGGCGGTCACGAGAACGGGTTTCGCGGGCGCGGGCTTGGGGTTCGGCGCGGGTTCGGGTTTGGGAGTTGGCACGGGAATCGCGGCGGCGAAGTAAAAATCGTTTTCCAGCGACGATTCTTCCCACGGCGTTTGCGTTCCGCCGCTCGCGGCCTTGACCGAGATGCGCGTCGCTTTGAATACTTCCTCGATTTTGAGGCCCGGCGTTTTCATTTTTTCGAGCAGCACGCCCGTGTACAAGCCGTTTTCTTTGTCGGGGTCGTCGCTTGCGGTTTGGCCGGGCGCGGTCGCATACGCGACCAGCGTTCCCGAGGGCGCGTCCATTTTCCCCAGTCCGTTGTCGCCGACCGCCTTTATGCTTTTCGGAAGCGGGTTATTGCGGCAGGCGTCCAAAATAACGAGGTTCAAGGTGCAGCCCGCGCCGCCCATTGTGTCGAGCAGGCGCTGGGCCGGAAACGCCTCAAAGGCGACATCGGCCTGCCGCTTGATCGTATAGCCGATGGGAACCAGATAATTGACGCCGCCGACCGCGACGCCGTGGCCGGAAAAATAAAATAAGCCGATGGAGTTTTTGTCCAGCAGTTCGGCGAATTCGCTGACGGCCTCGCTCATGCCTCGGTTCGTCAGGTTGGTTTTCAAAATGACCGTGAAGCCCAGCGATTTGAGGGCGGTCGCCATCGCGGTCGCGTCGTTGACCGGATTTTTGAGCGGCGCGTCCGTGTAGTCTTTATTTCCGATAACGAGCGCGACGCGCTTTTGCACCGAAGAAAAAGCGGCATCGACCCGCACCAAGTCCTTTTGTTTTTGCGTTTGCGGCGGCGTTTGTTTGGGCGTATTTTGCGCCGACGCACGCACGCCAACTGTCGAAGCAGCGCAAAACACGGCGGCGGAAATAAACGCGGAGCGACGAGAGCGAAAATTAGTGCGGTGCGAAATCATAAGCGGCTCAATTTTCTAAACGACGGTATCAAGAACAACGAGCGAACAAATTTATTTTATGCGCCGCCTTTTTAGCGCGGCGCAGGCGGCAATGCACCGCGCAGCGTGAACACCAAACCCCGGTGCAGCGCGACGGCGGCAAGCGTAACCAAAAACGTCAAAGCGTAGCGCACGGGCGCGGGTTTGTTATCCGCCTGCAAACCGCGAAACAAAGCCACATTCCCATACGCGGCGACGGCCCCAATAAGCCCGCCCAATGCCCCGCCCTGCACGAGCAAAAACAAAATCAAAAGAGGTAACGCCAGCCAAGCGTAGTCCCAAACCTTCAGCGCGGGCAAAAGGCGCACGGTTTTCTGCTCATTCACGACAGCAACGGGAACCGTGTCCAGCAAACTGTTCTTGAGTTGAACGGAAATCGTTTGCCCTGCCGTTCTGGCGGGCACGACGAAAAGCCCATCTTTGCTCGCGGGCACGGACTGACTATCGGCTAAAAGCGTGGGATTGTCGCCCCATGTTCCCGTTTGCACAGTCAGAACTTGCGCGGCGTCGGGAACGTCAAGAGGAAAGCGCATCATAGGGCGAAAAGGGGCGGCATTTTCAAAGTACATTTAGTTTCTCCAGCAAGCGGGCGAAACCCTGTTTTGCGTTTGATGCCCCGCGCCCGTACAATAATTCATTGTTTTTTCGGGAAATGTGCCCATAATTTATGCGAGCCGTGTTACAAAAAGTGAGTCAGGCGTCCGTGACCGTGGACGGCGCGGTCGTCGGCAGCGTTGACGGGCCGGGGATTGTCGCTCTGGTCGGCGTGCAAAACGGGGATACGAAAGTGGACGCACAGTATGTCGCGGATAAAATCGCCAATTTGCGGATTTTTGACGGGGCGGAAGAAAACGCGCCCGAACAATCGCTCGTTGATGTCGGCGGTTCGGTTTTGGTGATTTCGCAGTTCACGCTGCTGGGCGACTGCCGCAAGGGACGCCGCCCGTCGTGGAGCGACGCGGCCCCGCCCGAAACGGCGAACGGTTTGTACGAAACCGTTGTACAACTATTGCGCGAAAAAGCCGTGCCCGTGCAAACCGGCGTATTTCGCGCCCACATGAAAGTCAATCTGACCAACGAAGGCCCCATTACTCTGCTTATCGACAGCCGAAAAGGATTTTGAGGAACCAACCGATTTTATGGACGACCTGTTAAACGATCACAAATACGACGATTTGGGCGACGAAACCAACGCCGCGCCTGTCAACGCCCAAGCCGAAACCGACGAAGACAGCCGCGGCGAAAGCGAAGCCGACACGAACGAGAGCGCGGATAGCGAAACCGGCGACGACGCCGATATTGCGTCCGACGAGGCCCAAGATGAAGAAGCGGCGGAAAGTGACCGACGACGCTTCGATCCCTATGCCGCGCTTTCGTTTTCGTCGGAAGAAGCCGAAGGCGGCGGAGCCGACGACAAAGACGCGCCACGCACGCCCGAAGAACGCTTGGAAGCGGGCGACAAGCACATCGAACACGGGCAGATGAACGAGGCGATCTATCAGTACCGCGAAGCCGTTCGCCAGTCCGATTCCGACGACGAGCGCGTGTCCCGGCGCACCACCCTCGGCGACGCCTATGCCTACGGGGGCCAAGCCCTCAACGCCTTTCGGCAGTACCGGCAAGCGATTAAAACGCAGCCGCGCAAGGCCGAGCCGCATTTTTCGCTTGCCGAATTGTATCAGCGGTACGGACGGCTTCAGTCGGCGATTAGCGAATACCGCAAAGCAATCGCGTTCGCGCCCGGCAACGCCTATTATCGCTACAAATTGGGCGACGCCTTGGCCCTTGCCGGAGATTTAGAGGGCGCGGTATCGGAATTGGAAGAAACCACGCACCTCAAACCGCAGGACGGGTTCTACCATTTTTGGCTCGGCGATCTGTATATGCGGGCGAACCGCTTGGAAGAGGCCATCCGCGAAATGCAGCAGGCCAGTTTGTTTTCACCGTATGATGCCTACTACAACGTGCGACTCGGCGCGCTGTACCGGCGTGTCGGGCAGTTGGACGATGCGGTTGATGCGCTCAAACAGGCCACCAAAATATCGCCGGACAACGGGGCCTATCACTGCCTCCTCGCCGACATATACAGCGACGCGGGCAGCGACGCGCATTCCATTTACCATTACCAAATGGCGGGCACGCTCGACGCCTACGATATGGAAAATCTGCGCCGCCTGCGAAAACTGTCGGGCCACGACGAAGAAGCCGAACTGTTAGCCATCCAAGCCCTCGAAGCCGACGGCGGCGCGGATTATCTAAGCGAGTCGTAACAACAAAACCATGCGCCAATTAAAGAAGACCGTGCAGGGCCACTTGAAACGGAGAAAAGAAGAGGAAGCGTTTCGCTCCCATTTGGTTACCGTTTGGTTTGTTTTCGGCGGTTTTCTCGCGTACCAAGTGTTTTTCACACCGGGCAATCTAACCACTGTCGTTTCGGCTGGCCCCCTCATCGGCATCGGTTTAATGCTTTTTTGCCTGCCGCTTATCGTCGCGGTTTGCGGCACGTATTTTATCGTGATGTTCGTGCAGGGCCGGGATAACGGAAGCGCGCTCACAAGTTTTGCCATTGTGGCGGCGTATTTTCTCTTGTGGCGCGGCATTTGGTGGGCGATGTACGGCAGGCGTGGTTTACTCACGCGCCCAACGCCGTAGCCCAAAGAAAGTTAAAATATGTCCGGCTACAAAGAAGCGGCGATTTCCTATTTCGCCACGGCGTATGTGCTTTTCGGCGGGTTTCTCGCTTATAGCATTTACGCGCAAACGCTGCGCGACATCGACGTTTTTATTGCATTGCTGGGTTTCGTAGCGGCTCCGGCAATCGCTTTGTGCGGGGGCGTGTTCGTTTTTGCGACGGGTTTGGCCGGGGGTAATTTGCCCGTCGCTTTGTTTGGTTTGGCGATGTCGATGGGCGTGTACGGGATTTGGCGCGGCGTTTGGTACGCGCTGTACGGTCGAAAGCGCCGCTTTTCCCAAACCGTCTCTGTGGTAAAAAAGTAAGGCCTCTCCCCCGGCCCCCTCTCCGATAAAAAATAATTCCCCACTCCGCGAAGAAACCGCTTCTCTTCGGCGTTATTATTGTGAAAGCAAACGCGCCGTGGATAACAGCAACCCATTCGATTCCCAAGCCAGCGCCCAGCGCGACGACGCCCTAATGGCGCGAGCGGCGCAAAACGACGCTTCGGCGTTCGGCGATCTGGTGCGCGCCCACGAACTACGGATTTCACGGTTCGCGCTCCGAATGCTTAGCGGCGATTACGCTTTAGCGCAGGACGTGACGCAGGAAACGTTTTTGCGAATTTGGCGTGGTCGGGCCGAGTACGTTCCGTCGGGCCAATTCGCGAGTTTCGTGCTCCGCGTTGCGCACCGGCTTTGTTTGGACAGTTTGCGCCGCATCGCCCGCCAAAACGCGCTCGCCGATGCGTGGGCGAATGTGCCGGACGCCGCCCCGGGAAGCGATTTCACCAACCCGGACTTGCTCGTGCCCAGTGCGGAGCAGGTCGCGTGTCAGCGGTCGCTTGCGGATGCCGTGCGCGTCGCGATTTCGCAGTTGCCGGAAAACGAGCGGGCCGTGTTTATTTTGTCGCACTACGAGGCCGCGCCGTATCAGGAAATCGCCCGCGTTTTGGACTGCCCGATGGGTACGGTCGCGTCGCGCAAAAACCGGGCCGTGCGGCTTTTGCGAACCGCGCTCGCCGATTGGAACCCGGGCGCGGAGGAAAAAACCAATGAATGAAACCCATCCCGCCAATCAAACCGACGCGCCCGAGGATGCAGCAGCCCGCGACGATTCCGACGTTTTGCGTAAGGCCGATGCGTGGCAGGTCAAAGGCGTTTCCGTATGGGATACCGTCAAAGTACAGGTTGCCGCCGAACTGCCCGAACCGTCTCCGTTCCGCGCCGACGCACTACAGCAAAGTATTTATGAAACCCATGCGGGCGACGAATCCGCCGAAGCCGCCGCGCGGTTTGCCGCGTTGATAGCGCACTTGGAAGAAATGCAACCCGAAGCCGTATCGCAGGCCCGCACGGACGCCAATCGCCTTCCGACTATTGACATCAATCGCCATAAGCCCGAAGCGTCCGCGATTGCGGTTTTGCCCGCCGAAACGGCGCGATTGCACCGCGTGTTGCCCATCCGTAAAGTGGACAACCGATTGTGGGTCGCAATGGAAAATCCCCTTGACGTGAAGGCCGTTGACGCCGTTCGCATGGCGTCGCGCTGTCAAGTTATTCCGATGCGTGCCCTGCCGGAAGACGCTTTCGATGCTGCATTCGCTCTCGCCTATCCCGAAAACGAAGCAGTCCCAGTGGAAAATCGTGCAAGCGAAAACGCGGCATCGGAACTCATCACGTTGGTGCGCGACTTGCAAAACGAGGTGCGTGAACTCAAACAGGAAGTACAGGGATTGAAAAGGCAAGTCGCCGCGCAGCAACTCGCGCCTCCGCCTCCCTTGGTGGATCCTCGCCCTGCCGCGTACCCCGCGCCGCGCGTTTTCCGGGCGACACCCGCCGCCCAGCCGCCCTTCCCCTTATTCCGCGATTGACGCGCGAACGCCGTTTGATTAAATCTCCCTTGTTTCTTGAAAGGAAACCCCGCCATGTCCCCTGTAACTCTTGACGTATTGCTGGCCCAAGCCGTGGAAACCGGCGCGTTCGATTTGCATCTCGTGTCCGGCCAGCCGCCCGTGTTTCGCATAAGCGGCAGTTTGCAAAAAAACGACGGGCCGCCTCTGACGAGCCACGAAATTTCCGAAATGGTTTTGCCGTATTTGCCCGAACCGACGCGCACCCAGTTTGCCAGTGGCAACGTCGCTTGGGTCGAAACACTTATATCCTCGCCGGACGCGCCGCAGGATTTCGACCTGCGCGTGTTTCGGGCGCAGAACGAGGTTAGCGCGTCCATTCGAGCCGTTTTGTCGCATCTGCCGACGCTGGAACAAATCGGCGGATTTACGACACCGCTTCTGCAGCGCGCCGCCGACCAAAAGAGCGGCCTGATTCTTTTTACCGGCCCGCACAACAGCGGCAAACTGACGACATCGTGTGCAGTAGTGGAAGCAAGTAACGCAAGCCGCGCAGAGCGTATTTTTCTCATCGAAGATTCCCCGGCGTACCGCTTCGCCAGCAAACAAAGCCTCGTTACGCGCTGGCAAATCGGGCCGGATGTGGACAGCGTCGAAACCGCCGCCCGCCGCTTGTGGAAATGTGATGCGAACGTCGTGCATTTCGCCGAACTTTCCACACCGGAATATATTCAGCACGCCCTTTATCTCGCCAACACCGGGCATTTGGTACTCGCTACCCTCGCCGCCGAAAGCGCGCAGGACGCGCTCGAACAAATTGCGACCTCCTTTGGCGCGGCGCAGCCGAGTCTGCAAAAATCGCTGGCACGAACCCTTGTCGCGGTATTTAATCAGCGGCTGTTGTCCCGCGCCGACCGTCCGGGCCGCGCCGCCTTATACGAAGTCTATTGGGCCGGTTCGGAAACGCGCGCCGCGCTGCAAAAAGCGGACACCATAGCCAATTGGCAAGCCATCCTCGAAGCCGACGAAAACACGCAAACCCGCGCCCAAGCCCTTGCCGCCTTGCAAGAAGCAGGCATTGTGTCGGATGGCCCCCCTGCCCCCCAGTAATGTGGGGGTCTGAAAAAGCGTTTTCGAAAGCCGCGCAAATTAGCGGTAACGGAAAACTACTCAGAACCCCCCATTACTGGGGGGCAGGGGGCCAAAACGCACGAGCAGGTTGTTTCTTAACCGGCATGGGTAAAAAGCCAAAAGTAAAGCAAACAAACACGGCGCGAAACGTAACCCCGCTTCGCGCCCCCCTAACCGGAGAAACAACTATGTCAGAAACAGCAACCCACCGCCTTTTGCGGTATCTCAACGACGCCTACGCCAGCGAAATCGGCGGCATTGCCTCGCTAAAAAATTTGGCCGCCGAAGCGACCGATTTTGACTTAAAAAACGCGGTCACGGCCCATATCGCTGTGAGCGCGCGGCAGGCCGACCGCCTCAAAGAACGCATTTTGGCTCTTGGCGGCGACAAGTCCGAACCCAAAGCCATTGTCAATGAAGCCATCGCCATCGGCAGCCATTTCATCAATGTCTTTCACGACAAAGCCGACAAGCAAACGCAGGATTTAATCAAAGCCTATGCCTATGAATCGTTTATGATCGGCGCGTACACGAGTTTGTATACCTACGCCAATGCGGTCGGCGACAGCATCACGGCCCAGTTAGCGCAATCGCTCATTGCCGAGGAACGGGCCGCGTCCGTGGAGTTCGAGCGGCTTATTCCGCAGGTCGCCGCGCTCGCCGTGGATAAAACGAGCGAGCAAACCTCGCTTATCGGAGCCGCGAAACTGCCAAAAACCGGCCTTGCCGCCATTCCCCCGGCGGCGTTCCTCATCCCCGGCGCGCTGCTTGCCGTGTGGGGAATCGGGCGGCTTATTAGCGGGCAAAGCGGTGGTTCGTCGTCGCCGGAGGGCAGCACGTACCGTACGAACGGCGACTATGTCAGCAGCGGCGAAGAAGGCGAGCCGGAAGTCATCGGCGTCACGTCCGACTATTTTGTGGACGCCACCACGAACCCCGCCACCGCCACCGGAACCAGCACCTACGTGGTTTCCGGCGTCGGAACCCCGACGACTGACCCCATGAATAACGGCGCGGATCAAGAAGGCTAAATGCGCGTGTGCGATTTAGCCATTGGTTATTTAGACATGGGTTAAAACCCACGTCTGGTTGGCCTGCGGCCTATCGTCCTGTCGGACGAGAGTTGTGCAATTTGATGGATTGTGCCGCAAACGAAAGGCTCCCGATTTAACCGGGAGCCTTTCGCATTGCATTAGCCCCTCTTTGTCCGAAGGACAGTAGGCCCTTTCACGCTTGCGTGAAATAAGGCCAACCAGACGTGGGTTTTAACCCATGTGCTTTTTTAATCGCCCTTTTTTACCCACCCCAGAAGGAGTAGGGCGTGAGGCCGAGGGCGAGGCCGAGCAAGTGCCAAAGCGAGCCGACGATCATTTGGCCCAAGATAATGCCCAAAAAGAACGGCAAGGCTTGGCGGTACAAACGAACGCCGCCGTAGCGCATCAAAATGGCCTTGGCGACCCACGCGATAAACAGCGGCATCCACACCAAGTTAATCGCCCATGACGACGAAATGGCATAGCCGATAGGGTGGAGCGGCCACCACGGGAAACGGATGCGGGCGAGCATCAAAAGCGAGCAGAATACGAAGCCGACGCCCATCGCGCCGTTCGCAATGCCGTTGGGCGGTTGCGGGGTTTGCAGCCAGCCGTTCAAGCGGTTAAACGCCTCACCCGCGAAACCCGACCCTTGATTCCATTTTGCCTGCACGCCCATCGCATACGCAAGATGCAGATACGCCCAAAAACAGGCGACTGTACCGACGAACGCGGCGAGCATCAAGCCCCACCATGCCGTGCGCTGGCTGGCCCCCAACTGATTGGCGGCTTTGAGGCTTTCGATACCCAGCGGCTGCGGGTGGCTGCGGTAGGCGCGGTTAAACCAATAGAAGAACGATAAAATCGTCAAGTCCTGCCCGGAAAACGCGGGCGTGCCAAACGCGCGGGTCAAAATATGATCCGGCCCGGTGAAGTGCAAATCGTGGACGGGCGGGCCAAGTTCCGCCCGCATTCGGGTGATGACGAGCGACAAACAAAAGTAAATAAAAAACGCAACGAGCGCAATGAACGGCGAAAGCCCCGCCCACCACATAAACCCGACCAAAAGCGCGACACCCGCGAGCATTCCGACGAACGCCTGCCGGTATGTCAAGGCTTCGCCGCTGTCGTCGGCCCCGCCCGGATCGTGCCAAATCTGTTTCCAAACTTGCTTAAAATAGTTGCGCCCATTCCAAAACAAAAACGCCAAAATGGCGAAGTAGCCGCCAAAAGCTTGTTCCTTGATGAACGGAAATTCGGGCGTGACATCGAGGGCGAAAACCGCCGACAAAACGAGCTGCGCCTTCCAAAAGATGTAAAAGAACCAGCACGAAAACAGCAAATCAAGCGGCAGTAAATAGCCCAGCCCAATAGCGAACGGATAAAACGAGTACACGGTGAAGCCGACGGCGTCGAATGGGCGCGTGGCGAAAATACCCTGTCCGCCGATGGGACTTTGTCCGACCTCGATTTTCGGTACGTTCGGGTACAGATACGCGAAACCGTTCAAAAGTTCAATCGCGGCGCACAACCCGAAACCCACCCAAAAGAGTTTGTTTCGCCACATCCCGCTTTCGGGGTCGGTCATTTGCAGCGGGATTTCCACGACCGGAAATGGCAGCCGCTCCCGATCCTGCCAGCCTTGCCGCACAAGCACGTTGACGCACTGCATGACGCCAAACAGCACGACGATAAAGCCCGTCCACAGCGCGAGCGGTTTGAGCCACGGGCCGTAGTTTTCCGGCGTGTACAAACTCGCGTGCCCGGCGTAATAGCCTTTGAGGGCGTTTTCGTCGCTGACCATGAGAGCCTGCGGCAAATACTGCCCGAAGCGGCCAATCCAGCCGTTCGCGGCGTTGCCGAAGTGCGTGGGATGGCCGAGCATTTGCACGAGTGACGGCCCGAAATCGTGCCCGCAAATCGCCGCGCCGACCCCGACCATGCCGTAGATAAGGAGCAGTTCGGACTGCGACCACATCAAGCGCGGCGCGAACCGTTTGAACAAGCCGTTAATAACAATGAGGGCGGTCAGAATGAAGAAAACGTTGGCGAACAGCGAAATTGTCGTGAAGTACGGCCCATAGCCGACCTTTTCCGCCTGAATCACCCAAAAGGCATCAAGGACGATGAGGATAATCGCAATCGGAAACGCCCGCCGCCAATCCAAACGGGCGACGGGCGGAGTAACAGACGAAGAAGATGAGGAAGGCGGCGGAGCCATATCGCATGGTTTCGCCGCCCGCGTCGCTTTTTCCTGTTTGCGTGGTACGTGTATGAGACGTAGGCGCATCATAATCAACCGGGCATTTTGGAACTGACTATGAAAACCAAACGTGCATCGCCAAATTGGTCAAGGCTTCGGTTCGGGCTTTGATGTGGCCCTCCGTCCAGTCTTCGCCATCGGCAGGCCGCTGATAACTGAAAGCAAAAATTGCTTTATCATACAAGGTATCTACCGTTCCCATTTTAAGTTCTTCGACCAAAGAACGTGTCAGCCAAGAGGCGGCTTTGTAGGCTCCGCGTTTTTCGGAAAACGCCTTATCTTGCAAAGAGGAATTGACGGAACGTTTTAGCAACGTCAAATTGCCTAACACGGGAACTAAGTGGCGTTTCCCTGTCGCCTCATCCGTGTTCTGCGGCAGAATATGCTCAACGGTATAGTCCGTATCATTTGAGCCGTCAATCGCATTCGCCAGTTTTAGAAGTATGTAAAGTGCCTTGTTTTTGTCGCTACGTTGCTTGATCGAAAAGCGCATCAAGGCAGATTGTACTTCTTCTTTCTTTTCGTCGGACAACTTTTTAAGCCTGTCTAAAACCTCTTGAACTTTTTCCGCCCGGTCTTCATCTTTTTCTGCTTGACGGGCAAGAGAGGCTATTTTGCAAAAGGCGTCTTCGAGCGCGTTTGTTTTGGCTCCAGTGACAATGTATGCGAAGGCGACCGTTTCTACTGCTTTGGCGATTTTAGAGCGTTCGCCGTGGGGAAGGTTCCGACTGCCGAGCAAAACAACAAAACCTTGACGAAAGCCCAGCAACCTCATAGCTTTTACAGAGTTGTCGCCCTCGCCTTTAATGTAGCTACAGTACGCCTCAGCACTGCTATTTAAGTCAGCAAGACGTTTTTTTGCCGACTCCGCATCGTTAGGAATATTTTTCTTGAACCATCTGTATATGTCAGTTTTGTTTACGTTCTCCCCTTGAGACATTATGTAGTGTTTGAGAAAGCTGGAAATTTCCACGACATAGCCGCCTTTACCGTCTGTGAGCTGGCGCAAAAAGTCTTGCCATTTTGCACCGAAAAACTGACCGTCTCTTGTATCAACTCGTTGTAACAGTAAATTTTTCAGCAGGTCATGAGGCTGCAGTTTGGATCCACTACCATTTAGCTTCTCAAAAATTGTGAACGCCTTTGAGTCGTCAGCCGCAGTGGTCTGAACAACATGAACATTGCCCAACAGATAACCCATGTAGTGGGTTAGATCGTTTGTATCACTTAAGTATTCTTTTACAAACGCATCGATTGCCTCTTTTGCCTGTAGCAGATTTCTTGTAGACGCCGTCTTTTTTTGCTTGCCGTCCGTTTGCAGAGTGCCGTCAAGTATCTTGTTGAAAACTTCGTTGTCTTCCCCTTGAAAATCCAATAAATATGTCCGTTTTGGTTTGCGCGTCTTGTCTAAACGCATTGACGCCAGACGCCCCCCGTAGAATTGTGCGAGGTCGAACGTGTCTGGGTTTGTTCGGAACACATCTCGCGCAGAACTCAAAATCAGCATCAGAGTGGTCAGGCGCTGTTGTCCGTCGATGACCAAAAGACGCTCTTCGTTTTCCTCCTTTGCCAGCACCATACCACCAATAAAGTAGTGGCTTTCATCATGAATGAAACTGTCATAAACGTCTTTCAACAGCTCTTCAACTTGCTTGGGCATCCAAACATAGCCACGTTGCATAGGTGGAATTTTGAAGAGAACAGTATCTGTACCCACAAGGTCAGCGACGGTTACAGCGACAGAGGTGAGATAATCTTTCGTGGTAGATGGCTCCAAAAGAAATAGGCTGGAGCATACACTCCAGCCTATTTTCCAAAACGGAAACCGCTTTGCCTACCACCGTTGATTTTTACGAGGGGGATGCTTGCACGTCCACTTCGCGGTCGATAATTGGCGGGGCGATATAGGAGCCGCCCGGATCGCCGACAGCGTGACGGCCTACGCGGGTCGCGCCGTATTTTTCAAACAGCAAAATGGCGTCCTCGGTGGACACGCGGGCCGAGCGCACGGCGACCAAAATGTTGCCGTTCTCAATCGCGCTGTGGTAATGGTTGGCGGCGTCTTCGGGTATGCCCTGATCGACCATGTAGCCGACCGCCCCCCCGGCGGTGGCCCCCGCCGCGCCCGCAAGAAGCGTTCCGCCAAAAGCGGCGGCAAGCGGCCCGGCGGCAAGTATTGGGCCGATACCGGGAATGGTCAAGGCGACAGCCGCCCCCAAAATCCCCAGCGTCACGCCGACCGCGCCGCCCTTCATCGCACCCGCGACCACATCGCCCGCGCTGGTTCCCGTCACGGAATGGTCGGCCTGATTTTCGAGTTCCGGCACGCCCGACCCGTCGTCTTTATGGACAACCGAGATTTCCTCGTGGGTCGCCCCGTGGTCTTTGAGCGCGGAAAGCGCGCGTTCGGCGTCCGACACATCCGAAAACAAACCGTAGACTTGCTCGTTCATGGGTTCAAAAATCCTTAGTAGCCGCAAGTATCAAAAAGACAACTTGCTTTGCTGCAATTATCCCCCGGTCGCGCCGCGCGCAAACAACGCCCGCAGGATTTGGGCGGGGCCGGGCCGCTGCCCGGTCAAAAGAAGCGATAAACGGAATAAGCGGGCCGACAAGCGCACGACGCCCCACGTACTCAGCGCGAGCAAAGCGGCGGACAAGGCAACCTCGCCGAAACCGACCCCGCCCACCGACGCGCGAAGCATCATGGCAATCGGGGCCGTGGGCGGAAACAGGCTGAGTACGCGGGCGAGCGTACCGTTCGGGGCCTGTAAAAGAACGACCATAAACATCAATGGAACGGTTAAGGGAAGCACGACCAAACCCGCCGTTTGCTGCGATTCCCGCCACGACGTTCCCATCGCGCCCACGCCTGCCATGATGGAAGCGTAGAAGCCGAAGCCCAAAATGAACATGAGAACCGACACGCCAATCACGCCGGGGGTGGCGTTCAGCGCGGTGCGCGCCGCCGGTATCAGCGACGCGGCGGCAACCAGCGACAGGGCCGCGCCGCCGACCCAAACGGTCAACTGCGTCAAACCGACCGCGCCCAAGCCGATGATTTTTCCCGATAGCAATTCTTCGTGCGTCGCCGACGAAAGCAAGACTTCGATAATTCGGTTTTCTTTTTCCTCGACGATGCTGTGCATCAGGTACGACGTGGAAAATGCGACCGACATCACAAGCAAAATGGAAAACACGTAGGGAATGACCAAGCGACCGACCATGCGAAATGGGTCGGGCTTTTCCCATGTCCCGGTTTTCGGGTCAAGCGACAAGGAGCGGGCCGTGAGCGGGTACATAGCGACGCGCGTCACTGATTCAGGCACTTTATCGCCGATAAGGGCGCGCTTAATGCGCGGCTCCCATTCGCTCGCCCCGTCCTTGATTTCGTCGCCGAACAAGCCGCCGGGTTTCGTTTCGGGCCGCCAAACCGTGATTTGCCCGTCATCCGCGAAGTCCTTTTTCGTGCTGACCAGAACGCGGATTTTCTTGTCCTGTACCGCTTTTTGCCCGGCTTCCAGCGTGGGAAACAGAAGCGGAACCGGCTGGCCTTTGCGCACCTTTCGCAGTAATTGCGGATTGAGCAAACCCGATTCGTCGTAAAAGCCGGGCGGCAAACCGCGCGAACTCGTTTGACGCTGACTCGTTACCTCGTCCTTCATGGAGTTTCCGGTTACCAAACCGACCACGCCCACAATCAGCAGATAAAAAAATGGCAAGCCGAAGGTAATCAGCAAAAACTCGCGCCGCTTGACCGTGGACAGAAATTCGCGCTTGGCGATAATACCAACCTGCCGCGCCCTCATTGTGGTTTCTCCTCGGCGAGAGCCTGCGCCGCCGCGCCGTCCGAACCGACAACCGAAACGAAAATCTCTTCCAGCGACGGCGTAACCACCTCAAACCCCTGCACGTCCACGCCCGCATCGAGCAGGCTTTGCAGTAACTGGCTCGGCGATAAATCACCGGGCGCGAAATCGGTCACACCGTTTTCACTGTGGCGTATGAGCACCCCGGGCGGGAACACAATGCTGCTTATTACCACGTTTGCATTGTGCCGGACGCGCACCGTGCCTTGCGAAAAAGCGGCCCGCACCTCGGACACCGTGCCCGATAAAACCGCGCGGCCCCGGTGGAGCATGAGTAAACGGTCGCACAACCGTTCGACGGGTTCCATTTGGTGCGTGGATAAAAGGACGGTGCGACCCCGCGCTTTTTCGGCCCGCACGATGTCCTGCGCCTGCCGCGCCGATACCGGATCCAAGCCCGAAAACGGTTCGTCCAAAATCACGAACGGCGGGTCATGCACAATCGCCGCCGCTATCTGGACGCGCTGCGCCATGCCTTTGCTGAGGGCCTCGACCATACTGTTTTCGTGGGCGGCCATCCCGACTTGCTCTAAAACCACGCGCGTTCGCGTTCGCGCATCAATGCGGCTTAGCCCTTTGAGTTCGGCCAAGTACTGCAACGTATCGCCGATTTTCTGCTTTTTGTACAAGCCGCGCTCTTCGGGCAAATACCCGACGCGGCTGCGAACCTGCTGGGCGGCATCACGCCCCTCGGCCCCTAAGACGCGCACCAACCCCGTATCGGGAAGCAAAATGCCGGTCAATATGCGAAGAAGCGTCGTTTTGCCCGCGCCGTTCGGGCCAAGAAGCGCGAAGATTTCGCCGGGCGCAATCGTGAGCGAAACGTTGTTGAGAGCGGTGTGCGTGTCGTAGGTTTTAGACACATTTTCGATTTGTACGACGGGCGCATTAAAAGACATAGAGGCGAAATTATCTTTCGTCATAGCAAGCGCGATGTCCTGTATTTTGCAAATAAAGCAAACAAATGTTTTCAAAACGTGATATACTATAAGCGTAGTTATTGCTATGGAAAGACAGTTTTTGAGCATGGAAACCACGCAAAATTCAACGGCAGAAGCGCCCTCCCAAACCGCCGCGACGGCGCTCACCAACAAAGAAATGGCGGCTTTGTTGTTCAATATCGCCACCGTTTTGCGGGACAACGGCAACATCAACCCGTGGCGCACGCGGGCCTACGAACGCGCGGCGCGAGCATTGATGGGCTTGCGAACGGAAGCCGCCCACACGCTTTCCGAAGGCGGCGAGGGCGCGCGGGTTCCGTTTCGGCGCTGGCAGCACATCGGGAAAAAACTGCACGCCAAAATCGGCGAAATGACGGGCCGGGGCAATTTGGCGCAGTACGACGATTTGCTTGCCGGGCTTCCGCCGCACCAAGCCGGGTTAATGACGGTTCCGGGTATCGGGCCGCGCATGGCGGATCGAATTTTCAAAACGCTCCGTATTTCGACGCGCCCGGAACTTATTCGCGCAGCCCGCAACGGCAAACTGCTTCGCGTTCCGGGCATGGGCGAGCTTCGCGTCCGTGCGATTGCCGCCCTTCCCCTGCCCGAAGCGACCACGCCCGCAACTTTCTCGGATACCGTCGATAATTTTGACGAAGAATGGAACCTATTTAGCGTCGCATCCGCCTCGGCAGGCATGACTTCTTAACGGCAGAAGGCCCCCCTGCCCCCCAATAAGGGGGGGTTCTGAATAGCCTGCCGATACCGCAAATCATGCGGTCGAACGGAAACGGTGTTTCAGAACCCCCCATTATTGGGGGCAGGGGGGCCTTCTGTTTGGCTTACCGCCCGCCGACCGGAATGGCGGGCAAACTGCGCGCCCCGTTTTTGCCGACGGCGCGGACGGCGAACAGGTAGTCGTCTTTGGAGAGCGGCAAAACGGTGGTTTGCGCGGTTCCCTGCTGCGCGGGGATTTGCTTGCCGCCTTCCCAGTCCGGCGCGGTTGTTTTGCGCCACAACACTTCGACGGCGGCGGTGTTGGGGGCGGGCGTCCATGTCAGCGTGGTTTGTGGGTCGAGGTCGCCCTTGAGCGTCACGGATTGAGGTGCGGACGGGGCGTCGGCGAGCGATGCGATGCAGGCGGCGTTGGCGCGGGCGACGCGGGCAAGGTAGGCGTAGTCCACGTAGTCGGGCAAATCACCGTATTGCGTGCCTTTTTCGACGCGCAAATCTTGGTGCTGATGCCGCCAGTCTTCGTTCGGCTCCGTGATACGCGCCGCCGCCCAGCCCTGTGCGACAAACGGCGAATGGTCGCCGCCTCTGCCGTAGCGGTCGTTTCGCATCACCAAGACGGTCTCGATGCCGTTTTTGGCGTAGCGGCGGGTGGCGTCCGCGAACGCGCGGGCGAGGCCGCGCATCGGCGTTTCTTCGCTTGTTCCCCACGCCCGCTTGCGGGTAGCGACTGCGGGCGTTTCAGTTGGGTCGTAGCCTGCGGAAAACACGCGCACGTGCTTGTCGTCTTTTTTGCCGCCCTGCCCCGTCGAGTTGCCGACAATATCGTTGGTCAGCATCGCCATGACGTTCTTGTTTTGGTCTTTCATTTGAGCCGCGAGATGCGTCGAGCCGTACAAACCCTGTTCCTCGCCGGTCACGCAGGCGAACACGACCGTGCAGGGCCATTGCTGCTTGCTCATCAAGCGGGCCAGTTCCACCACGACGGCGACGCCCGACGCATCGTCGTTCGCACCCGGCGCTTTGCTCGTGGTGTCCATTACGTCGGTCACGCGCGAATCGTAGTGCCCGCTGATTATCAGCACACGCTCCGGGGTTTCGGTTCCCGGCAGGGTTGCGATGACGTTGGTCAGATCGGCGGGAGCCGTCATGCGAACGCCCGCAGGCTGCGTCCATGTGTCGCGCCACACTTTGAGCCGACCGTTATTTTCGCGCGATATTTCCGATAACTGCTGCGCCAAATAGAGGGCGGCGGCATCCGCGCCGCGTGCGCCCGACAAGGTGTGCCGCGTCGGAAAGGCCGCAAGATCGCGCACCGTTTTTTCCAATCGCGCGGCGTTTACGCCCTGCACAACCGTGACCGTTTGCGCATCGCGTTCCGGCGGATTTGAGGGTTTCGGCGCGGCGATAACGCATGCGGCGAGTGTCGCCATACTGGCAAAGGCGAACGGCAAAACGCGGCGCATTTTTTGTTTTTGGTTCATAGGGCGAGGGCTATTTTTCCAGCGTTAGCGTGCGCTTTTCGGGAGTGACAGTCAGCGTGTAGCGTTTACCGCCCCGCTGAATGCCGGTAATCGTGAGTTTTTTCCACGATTTTGGCAACACGGGAGGTGTTTGAATCAGGCCGTCCGGGCGGGAAAAGTCCAAGCCCCCGAAGCCGTACAAAACGCTTTGCAAAACGCCGCCCGCGCCGGTTGTGAACACGCACCGATCCAAACTGCGCTTTTCGGAAAACAACAAAAACGGCCCGCGCATAAACGGGCGGTACGATTCGCGGAAATACGTTTCGGCTTCGTCTTGTCGGCCCAGCCGCGCGGCAATCAAGGCGTGCACGGAATCCGTCATCGCGGGACCGTTTTTAATCGGGCGGCCTTTTTGATATTCCCACGTCGCGTCGGCGATTTTCTTATCCATCGGCAATTCGACCGGATAAAAAAGGAGTTCGCCGTCGGCCTGCTTGGTTTTCGCCCCGTCGTCGTTTTGCCGCGTTAAATACACGCCTTTCGCTTTATCAAACGGCAGCGCGATATTTTTGGCAACGTCGGCCCATTTCGGATTCGCTTTTTGCCCGACGATTTGCGCCGCCTGACTGGCGTAGCGCAGAATGTCAGAAGCAAGGGCGTTCGTGTATGTGTTGTTGTTCACGTTTTTGGCGAGTTCGTCCGGCCCCACGACGCCGTTGACGTCATACTTCCCGGTTTGCGCGTTTTTCTTCGCCCGCGACGCCCAGTATTCAGCCACCGAAGAAATCAAGGGCCAGCCCCGCTCTTTGAGCCACGCTTTATCGCCGGTCGCACGGTAATACTGCCACGCGGCCCAGCCGACATCGGCGGTAATGTGCCGCTCGGTGGAAAATTCGCCCGGCGCAACTTCCTTGCCGGACGCCGCCGATTCCCACGGGAAATCCGCGCCCTTGTAGCCGCCTTGCTTGGCGATGGCGCGTGCCTGCGGCAAATGCTTGAAGCGATAGTCCAAAATGGATTTGGCGTAATCGGGGCGCTGGGCGAGAAGCGCGGGGAACATCCAGATTTCGGCGTCCCAAAAAATGTGGCCCTTGTAGAAATCGCCGCTCAAACTTTCCGGCGCGATGCTGTCCGCCATTCCGGGCCGCGTGGATTGCAGCAAATCGAACATCAATTTGTGGACGAGTTGCTGCGCTTCCGCGTCGCCTTCGATTTGTATATCGGCGGTTTGCCACAGTTTTTGCCACGCCGCTTCGTGCGCCTCAAGCAGCGTATCATAGCCTTTTTTGTTTGCGGCAAGTACCGCATTTCGCGCCGCAGTTACAGGATTGGATGTGTCCCGCGAGGTATAAACGGCGGCGAAATAATTGGTGTCTTGGTCGTTCACGATTTCGGCAACCGCAACCGTGACGCCGCCTTTTCTTTGTTTTTCGACCACCACCTCCCGGTCGCGCACGCGCATATCAGCGGTTCGCGGGCCTTCCGCCCGCCGAACGACAAACAAATGCGGATTGTCAAGCGAGCAAAAAACAACCGCGTCGTCCTGCTCGATAGAAATTCTTGGCGACTTTTCCAAACGCAGCAGGCCGTGCCGCATATCCAGTTGTTTGGCGGGGGTCGTTTCCAACAAGTCCGCTTCGTGTGGCACGCTCAAAACCGAGAGCGTTTCACCCGGTTCTTCGTAAACGCCCGCGACGCGCAGTCGCAACGGTTCGGTTCCGCCCCATGTCACGCCCATGTACCCATTCCCGATAAAAACGCTTTGGGTTTCCTTAGCGACTTTGGGCATTATCGCTTTGTATATTCCGCGCTTGGCTAAGAGTGCCTCGTATTCTTTGGTTTGCAAAATCCACGGATCGGTTTGGGCGAACGCGCCTGCGCTTCGGTCGGCGGGGTTCGTCAAGGCGTTTGCGGCGGGCGTTTGCGCGGGGTTTGTGTTCGTGCGCGATGGGCAGCCGGTGAGGAAGGGGAGGAGGGCGAGGAGGATTAGGCACGAAGCGGCCCCCCTGCCCCCCAATAATGGGGGGGTCTGAATGGGCTTTCTGAAAACGCGAATGGCTGTGACGCCCGCAAACGTCTTTTCAGAACCTCCCATTATTGGGGGGCAGGGGGGCCTGTTCGCCATCTTCATCCCTTTTCCGCCACAAAAAGCAAACGGTCGGATTTCGGGCCGGGGGCGCGCTCACCGTAGTTGCCGAACGCTTCGATTTTGACGAAGCCCGCGTCCGTGAGCCATTCCGTCAATTCGCCGACCGTGTAGGCGCGCTGGATGTGCGTTTCGGTAAAATGGCGGGTTTCGCCGGTTTCTTTGTCCAAGACGGCGAACTCCATTTCCACGCGGCACAAACGGTTTTCCCTGTCCCAATGCGCTTGCCATGCGTGGGCGACCGGGCCGGTGGCGTCGCTTTGGGAAAACAAATCGTGGGACAGGGCGTACAGCGAATTCACGTCGAAGCAAAACAAACCGCCGGGCGCGACATGGGCGAAAATGCGGACAAACGCGGCTTGGAGTTGCGCGGGGTCGAGAATATAGTTGAGTGAATCGAACAGCGACACGACCAGATCGAAGGTTTGGCCGGGCAAATCAAGTTGGGCGGCGTCCTGCACGTGGTAGGTAATCGGCTCGTTTTTCGCCTCGGCTTTGGTACGGGCGACCGCAATCATGGCGGGCGCAATATCCACGCCGACGACGGGGCGATACCCGCGCTGGAACAGAATTTCGGTTCCGATGCCGGTTCCGCAGGCGACATCGAGGGCTGACTGCGGGAATTTGCCGCGCTTCCGGGCGGCCTTTTCGATCCGCGACAGCCAATTCGGGTGCGGTACGTCCCGCATCAGCGTATCGTATACGCCCGCCACATCGCCGTACTGCCGCGCTTCGGGCGCGGCGGTTTGGCTTTCGCCGCTATCTGGTTTTGAAAACGTTGCTAACACCGAACCTAATTATATCGCCGCTTGGGCCGCCGTTATAGCAAACAAAAAGCGCGATGGCAAACTGCCATCGCGCTTTTTGTTTGGGTTAGGTCAGCCGTTTATTGCGGGCCGTTGACCAAGAACGATTGCCAGTTCGGGGCGGCTTTGGTGAGCGACAGCAAACTGTACCGTTGCCCGAAACCGTCGGCTTGGGCGCGGTCGATTTGCGTATATTCCAAGGGGCTGGGAATAAACAGGGCCAATCCGTTGGAGCCGCTGTGTTCCTCGCTGTTGATGTTTTTGAGGATCGTTGTCCCCAAAAGCCCGCGCAGATTGCTGACTGCCGATTGCACGCCCGCATCGGGGATCGGCGACACGGTGGAACCCGTGGGCGGATCGACCAAATAATGCAGGAAGTCCAGCAGGTCTTTGTTTTCCGTGTACGGGTACTCGTAGTAATCCGCACTGTTGCGGGCGCTGATAATCTGCGGGCCGTAGATGTTTTTGACGCGCGAAAGTTGCGCGCCCAAATTGTCGAGGGCAGGCGCGAGCGCATCGAGTTTGCTGGCGTCGATAACCGACTGCGTAATGCCCGGGCTGGTTTGCCGACCGTATTTATCTCCCGCTGCCTGCGCCATATTGAAGCCCAATGTCGTGGGTTCCATATCGGGATTCGCGGCAAGCTGCTTCAAAAACACGTCGTAGGGATAGCCTGCGCCGGGCGGGCTTTCTTCCGAACCGACAATGTAGCGGGCCTGATTGCGCACTTCGTAGTTCACTTCGGCCATCTGCATCAGCGACGAATCATAGGCGAGCAAGTCCCATTTGCGTCCACCGGGCATAGCGATTGCGCCGGGCATCTCAATGGTATCGATGTGCGTGTCGGTATCGTAGTTGTACGAAACGCCCCGGCCCGACGACGGCTTAATACGCGCTTTGCGCCAGCCCGCGCCGTGGTTCCAAATCACCAAGCAATACTTTTGCGCCGGGAAGGTCGCAACGCCCCAATCGATGAACGCCCGCATTTCCGAAGCGTTGCCCATGTCGATGTCATCGGACGATTTTTGCGACATCAAAGGGGAGTTGATATTGCTCGTATCGTTTTGCCGCGTGATGAAGTAGCGGCGGGCGTCGTTCCAGTTGCCGTTGGAGGTATCGTAGTGCGATGAACGCTGGCACTGCACAACGATATTGACGTTGTCGTCCGAACCGGCCTGCTCCATTTGGTGAATGTTGAGCGGCGCGAACTCTTCCAAATCGTTGACGGCGTTCATGTACACTAAGTACGTCCATTTGCGCGTCGGCTGAATGCCTCGGTTGCCTTCGCGTATCGTCCAGCCGTCCTGTCCAATTGTCGGGCCGGGCGACGGCGTAGACGACGGGTTGCCGTCACTGTTATTGCCCCCACTGCCACAGCCGCCGATGGCAAGCAGCGCGCCCGCTCCTACAACACCGCAAACGACGGCCAGAACGGCGGCCTGCTTGCGGAAAAAAGATAAGATAAACAAACCAAACTCCCTTGATCAAGAAACTTGAAAGAAAACGGCTCGCGCGAAACGCAACCGCAAGACGCGCGCCGCTTATTGTATCGTTTTAGACGTGCGCGGCGTTCCGCGCCTTCATGGGTTTAGGGGACGTTCGGCCTGTTTTGGCGGTTCCTGCTATAATAAACGGGGTTAAATAAGTCACAGCCCGCTTTATTCCATTCCATTTGCGGTTTTGTTCGCGCGTGGTTGAAATTCGTTTGCTTTTTTCAAAAACTGTGTTTTCCGGGTTTTCACAAACCCCATGAGTATTGCCCATGAGCCAAGTTGTTAGCCCGATACCCTCCGCTTCAAGCGGTCAGCCGCCGGTTTCTTCGCCGCCCATAGTGGGAGCCGAAGTACGCCCGCTCCGCCGAACGCGCAAAGCGGACAATACGCCGTATACGCGCGAAAAAGACGTGGAGGCGCAGATCGGCGAGTTGTGTAAGATGTCGCCACGACTTCGGGCGCGGCGATTGGAAGACGCGGGCAGCGCGGCGATGGCATGGACGGATGCGCGGCGACTGCGCGAAGAAACGCTCGTGTATTTTTTGCGCGAAAGCGTGCGGGAAAGCGACGAGACGCTCGCAGGAAAAATCGCCGAGATTTTGGTGGATCGCGTGTCCGCTCATGTCGCCCGTAAAATCGGGGCGTGGCGGTTGGGGCCGGGCGAGGCCGACGACTGTGTGCGCGATTTGTTCGCGCAAATGTTCGGCCAGCTGTACGACTTGGAACCGGCGGCAGAGTTTTGGGAAGTGCGATTTTGGTTATGCCTTGACCGCCGCCTGTACAACTTGCTGGAACTTAAACAAGCCGTGCGCGACAACGAAATCCGCGCGGGCGACCAAACCATAGGGGACGGCGCGGACGAGGAAAGCGGAACGATTGACCGCTTGATCGGGCAATTAACGGATACGGGCGCAAGCCCCGAAGACACCGCCGAGCGGCGCGAAGTGTTGGAACTCTTGACCGAAAACGAGCGCGGGGCGCTGTATTACGTATATGTCGCGGGCTTGCCGGAAGAAAGCGACGACCCGGCCAAGCAATCGGCAGCAAAGATGCTTGGTGTGACGGGCAGGTCGGTGCGGAATTATCTCACGCGCGCCAAAGAAAAAATAAGCAAATACCAAAGCGGGCAAGCCGGATTCAGTAATGCGAAGGCAGCGCGCAAACCAATAAACGAAATAAACGCATAGAACCACCTTACGATAATGACGACCTCAATTGACATAAACGAAACGGACACCGTTTTGATGGATTTCGCCCACGCTATAGAAGGGAAAAATAGTAGCGCGACGCTTGCCGAATACGCGAGCCGCTACCCCAACTTAGCCCGCGATTTCGGGCGCATCGCCGAAGCGAACTGGGCCAAGCAAAATGGTTTAACCGAAGATCATTCTCTTTCGATGCCCGCCGATGCCACGCTTGGCGCACGGTTCCGCGAAATAGGCCTTGCCGCACTGCACGCGCGGCCTGCACTTGCGACCGCTCCTGCGACAGCCCCACTGCAAAGCCTGCTCGATGCCGCCAAAGCGCGCGGTTTGTCCCGGCAGGATTTCGCGGCCCGCTTGCAGCTGCCGGACACCTTGCTTCTCAAACTGCACCGCCGCTTGATTGATGCCGCGAGCATCCCTAACGAACTCGTCGGCAAAATCGCCGACGCCATCGGGCGAACGAACGACGAAATCGCGGCGTATCTCAAACAGCCCGCGCAAATGCCGCTTGGCGCAAGTTTCCGCTCGGACAGCACGCCGCAAGCGCAAACCGAAACCTTTGCAAACGCTTTGCAGTCCGACCCCGACGCTATGCCCGAACACAAGGCCGCGTGGATTGACGGCGGCCCGCGCACTGTGAGCAGTGACGGCGGCAGCAACGAAAGTGACCACGCGGCGTAATGGCGTCGGCATGGGACGACGACAGCGGTGGATGGTGGCGTGAAGCGCGGCGCGAGGCTCGCAAACTTCGCGCCCGCTTTCCGTTGTCGCCTGTTTCGCCCGACGCCTTGCTTACATGGGCGGTACAGAGCGCGGGCCTCAGCGTCCGTCTGCGCCCGCCGACCGATGCCCTTTTGTGCGGGGCGCACGCGGTTTTAGACCACGAAGCCGAGACAATTTGGCTGCGAAACAACGCCGCGCCGTGGGAAAAACGCCTTTTCATCGCCCATGAATTAGGCCACTTTTTCCTGCACGGCGGCGCGACCGGCGATTTGTGGCAAACCGGCTGTTTCACCGACGCCGACGAGTTTTCCGTTCTTGCCGAAACGCTCGTTATGGTCGGCTACGGCCCCGCCCAGCGGCGCGAAACCGAGGCGAACGTTTGGGCGCGGGAGTTTTTGCTGCCCGCCCCGACCGCCCAAAGTTGGTTCGCCCAAGAGGGCTTAACCGCCCGCGACATCGCCACCCGCGCGGGCCTGCCGCTTTCTATCGCCTACGCCCAACTTGCCGCCGGTTTAACCGACGACGGCTCGCTGGACGCGCTTGAAACCGCCATAGAACCCGCAAGCCCGCCCTCCGACGCGCCGCCTCCGCCCCTGACGCTCGATGAAACCCAAGCCGAAGCGGCCCGCAAACCGACCGGGCCGACGCTCACGCACGCCGGGCCGGGAACCGGAAAAACCCGAACGCTTACCGCCCGCGTTTTGTTTTTGGTCAACGAGCAAGGCGTCCGGCCCGAAAACATCCTCGTTTTGACGTTCGCCCGAAAAGCGGCGGGGGAACTGCGCGAGCGTATCGCTTTATACGCTCCGAACGCGGCCCGGCGCATTTTTATTTCCACTTTTCACGCCTACGGCTACGATCTATTGCGCCGCTTCGCGCACGCGGCGGGCTTGCCGGTTCGCCCGTTGCTCTTAGAAAAAGCCGATTTGCACGCCTTGATGGAGCGGCATCTATCCGACTGCGATTTGCAGGCGCTCCGCTATTTGCACGACCCCGCGTATCCGCTCGGCGACCTATTGCAAATCATCAACCACGCCAAAGAAGCGGGTATAAATTCCGCCGACTTCGCGGTTCAAGCCGCGCAAAGCGGCGACCCCAAACACGCGGAAGCCGCCCGTGTGTATTCGTGCTACGAGGCCGCGCTACGCGAACACGGCGCGATGGATTATTCGGATTTGGTGCATCGGGCCGTCCGGCTTTTAAGCGAAAACCCCGACGTGCGCGAGGCCGAGCGCAATCAGTGGCGGCACGTTTTAGTGGACGAATACCAAGACGTGAACCGGGGCGGGGCGCACTTGCTGCAAGCCCTGACCGGGGACGGCGCGGGTTTGTGGGCGGTCGGCGACGTGCGGCAAGCCATTTACCAGTTTCGGGGCGCGTCGCCCGCCAATGTCGCCCGGTTCGCCCACGATTTTCCCGGCGGCGTGCACGGCGATTTGGGCATCAATTACCGTTCAACACCCGGTTTGGTGTCACTTTTGGGAACCGTCGTGGGCGGCGGCGCGCAAACGTGGCAGGCGGCCCGCGTCGATGCGTTGTCGCCGATTGCCGCGCCCCACGCCCTGCTTGCGGTCGCGGGCGACGAGCGGGCGCAATGGGATGGCATCGCCCGCAAAATGCAAGAACAAAGGGAAAATGGAACGCGCTGGGACGAGATCGCGGTTTTGTGTCGCACCAACCAGCAAGCCCGCGAAGCGCAGGCCCATTTAGCCAATCGCGGCGTTCCCGTTTCGAGCGGCGACGGCGCGGCAACGCTTGCGGACGCGCCGGGTGGTTTATTGGCGCACCCCGACGCCAAAAACCTGCTTGCGCTTTTGTCACGTGCCTGTGAACCGAAGGGTTCGGCGCGGCATCAGTTTCCCGACATTTCGGACGCGGTTCTCGAAAAAATCGGGGGGGGGACTATTTCACGCGAGCGTGAAGGCGGCAACGCCTACGATTTTTTCGCCGACGCGCTGTGGGGCCGTTTGGGCTGGGCGCGGCACATCCAGCACGCGGGCGTTGTCGCCACCCTGCTCGGTCTTGCCCGCAGTTTCCGCGACCGCGCCGCGCTGATTACGGGTACGGCGCAAACGGAAAACGGCGATACGAGGGGCGCGTTTCTGGGCCACGTGCGGCGCATGGCCCTTGTCGGCAGTTCGGCCCTGCAGCTACCGAGCGCGCCGCGCCAAGCCGCCGTAAACGACGAAGATACCGAAACCGCGATGGACGCGGGCGTCATCGACGCAGGCGTCCGCGTGATGACCGTTCATGCCGCCAAAGGCTTGGAGTTTCCCGTGGTTTTCGTGCCTAATCTATCGGCGGGTAAGTTTCCCAGCCGCGCGGCTCCGGCCCGTATTGCGCCGCTCCCCACGGCCCCCGAAGTACAAACCGAAACCGAGCCGGTACAAAACGCCCCCGAAAACGACGAATCGACCATCAGCCACGAAGAAGCCCGCTTGTTTTTCGTCGCCGTGTCGCGGGCGCAAAATACGCTCGTTTTGACGCGATCCGAAAAATACAACAACCGCCGTGCCCAAGCCTCACCGCTTCTCGCACCATTGGAAACCGCGCAAAACGCGGGCCTTATCGTGGGCGAAGTTTGGCCCGAAGCCGCCGGGTCTATTTCGTTGCAATCGACCACCGATACGAACGACACCGCCGAGGTGAAAGACGACGCATTTCCTCCCGTCACGATTGAAGCGTGGGAAATGGATTTGTATCTGCGCTGCCCGCGACGCTATTATTTCGAGCGCATCGCCGGTTTAGCCCCACGCGAAACGGACGCCCCCTATCAAGCCTTTAAGCGCGTCATGGATATCGTTCTCGCCGCCCCGACCGAACGCGGCGCGAGCGCCCTTTTCGACGCTGAATGGGCCGCGACGCCTGCCCTAAGCCAGCACGCCTACGCGCCTTTGTACCGCCAGAGCGCGCAAAACCTTATCGCCCGCTTTTACAAGCCGGACGTGCAGAACGCCCCGCCCGCCCCATTAACTCCGCTTACGCCGTTTGTGGTCGAGCGGCAAGACGGCGAAATCGTCATTCGCGCCGAACAAAACGCGCCCGAAACCGGAACCGCAGGCCGCGCAAGCAAAACAAACGGCGTCACGTTCCGCACCTATCGCAAAACCCCGGCCCGCACCGCAGCCGAACCCGATCTGCGTCATGTTTTGCTTGGCGAGGCCACCCCCAATGTTTCCGTCCGCTTCCTACAAACCGGCGACGTACTACCGCTCGCCAAAGTGACCGACAAAGCCCGCCAGCAACAGTTAGCCCGCGCCGACCGCGCCCTCAAAGGGATTCGTTTGCGCGTCTTCGCCCCCGACCCAACCGAACCCAAAGAGTGCCCGGCCTGCCCGTATTTTTTCGTTTGCCCGTAGGTCAGTATTTCCGCCCCTTTCCACGCTTGGGGAGTGTTTACAGCAGAACACCCAAATGGGAGAAATGCCATGACTTCTGCAATTTCCACTTACAGTGCGCCTGTTGCCGCACAAGCCGCCCTTTCTACTGCAACCGGCCTGACCGCGCTCGTCGATGAAACCGTGGAAAGCCGCATCCGAAACGGCGCGCTTTTCACCAGCCTCGACATTTCCAACGACATCAAGCGCAAACGCTTTCATGTCCGCCACGGCAAAGTCGCCGCCCTCGTGCGCGATTTACACGCCATCGGGGCCATGCAAGCGGCAAACTACGACCGCGTACTAATCGAAGTCAACACGGAAAACGGCGAAAAAACGACCGAAGCGTTTTTGTATCTACCGCACGGCAAGCACCCGTCGGATTACGCGGGCCGCGTTCAGGACGCCTTGCCGCCTTTGAACGGCAGCGCCGCCGTCGATCCCACCAACTACATCCCCCTGCACCCCGCCACCCTCCGCTATAACGCAACCGGCAATCGCGCCAAAGGGAGCAGACGCTCTTTATCCGGCCCGCGCTCCAAATTCCGCCGCGACGGCGCGCTTCCCGTTCCTCGCGCCTTAGTGCAACAAGCGGGCTGGCAAATCGGCGATGTGCTGATGCTTGACGCCAACGGGCAAACCCTGCGCCTCGCGCCCGCAACCGGAACGACCGTCGGCAAATTGGTCAAAGTGTGGGCCGACTTCCGCGTCCGCGTCGCCAAAACGAAAATGGGCGACGGCGTTGATGTGACGGCGGCGCAAATTACCGTCAATAACGGCGCGGTCGAGGTCGCGTGGAATTAAAGTACGCGGGTTGAAAACCCACGTTTAAGTGACC
>CAXTBP010000047.1:0-30903 GCA_964241985.1 uncultured Armatimonadaceae bacterium
GGACAAATTAGCGGATACCGCTTTTGAAGGTACGCAAGTCGGCGGGAAATACGATGCGCGGGATATGTACGACGCCGTGGAAACCGCCGTCAATCAGCACATCGCTGAAAAATATCCCGACTTGTTCGACCTTCCCGTCGATGAAGCATTGACGAAACTTCGTTCCGTCATGGAACTGTTGCCGACGCAGACCAAACGCACCGAGGGACAGGTGCAGATGCAGCAATTCTCGACGCCTCCGACCGAGGCGTATCTTGCTGTCAAGGCGCTGGGCAATATCAAGGGTTTGAAAGTGCTGGAACCGAGCGCGGGCACGGGCAGCCTTGCGAATATGGCCCGGCTTGCCGGGGCCGACGTGCGAACCAACGAGCATTTCATTCCCGCGTCCGACGTGCGGGCGGGCATTTTAGAAGCGCAGGGTTTCGAGGTCACGCGCCGCGACGCCGAGCGGCTGGACGCCTTCGCCGAAAAGGGCGAAAAATACGACGCGGTTGTGATGAATCCGCCGTTTAGCTCCACGGGCGGGCGCACCAAAAACAACAAAACCTCGTTCGGCGCGGATCACGTGGAAAGCGCGCTCGCGCTGCTCAAAAAAGACGGGCGGCTTGTCGCCATTGTTGGCGGGGGCATGGCCGCCGATTCCGTGACGCACGCGGCATGGTTTCAGAAGATGGAGAAGGACGGCGCGCACCTTCGGGCGAACCTCTTAATTGAGGGTAAAGAGTATGTGAAATACGGCACGACGTTCGACAATCGCGTGCTCGTGTTTGACAAAACGCTCCCCGAAGGAGCGAAAGCGCGGCCCGAACTCTTTATCAAGCATGAAGCGTCGCGCACCATGAGCGGAGGCGCTCCGTCCAATGGTATTTCCATTGACGAGGCGGCCCGGCGAATCGAGGGATTAGGAAATGAACGCAGCGATAGCACCGCCTATGGAGCAAGCCGAACCGCTGGCGATTCAGGCGCAAAAACTGAATCAAGCGGCGACGGAAGTGCTCAGGCGGGAGGACGGCCTGTACCGACCGGGGACAAGCCCAATAGCGAACTTGGCGGTCGTGTCGGAGATAACCCCGGACTGGCCGGACGAAACGCCAACACTGACGGCCCTTCTGAAAACGGAGGGGGCGAGCGACGCGCAAGCAGCGGAGATGGTGGGCGACCTACTGACGGCGAACGAGTGGTCACGAATGATCCTACCAATGCGCCTGATACAGATGGGGGCCAATCCGGTGTTGCTCAGGGAAATGACGTTGCCGGAAGCAACGGAGTATCTGATGACGTACCTGCTGCTGCTGGCAGACCAAGTAGCGGAGGGAAGCCTGCCGGAGATGGAGCCGGAAACGACGGCGTAAAAGAAGCGGTCAAAAACGACGCGCTCGCCGGGCGTGATGTTTCCGTGGGCCGCGACCGCACGCAAAAGAACGCCGACGTGGACGAAGATGCGGGCGATACCTTCGCGTCGTATCGGCCCGAGATTCGCTTGGGCCAAAACCACCCGTCCGAACTCGTAGAAACGGCAGCAATGGCAGGCGTGGAAACGCCCGCCGCCAAATTCACGCAAGAAAAATTGGGCGAGCTGCTGCACTTAAAGCCCGAATCGCTCCGAAACCTTTCCGATCCGCAGGTGATGGTGACGGCACTCAGCGAAATGCGCCACCGTTCCAAAGACCCGTCCGGGCGACCGCTCGCGTTTTTCGTGGGCGACGGCACGGGGGTAGGGAAAGGGCGCGAAGCCGCCTCTATCTTGGCGAACAACTGGCATCAGGGAAACCGACGCATTATTTGGGTTTCCGCCGACGACACGAAACTTGCAGACGCCGCCCTGCGCGATTTGGGCAACGTGGACGGCTGGAAAACCGCGCCGGATAAAGAAGGGCGCAACGGCGTGACGAACATTCCGCTGCAAAGCCACTCCACCATCAAGTCAACCGTGAAAACCAAAAACGCGGAGGGCGTCGATGTCAAGACGACCGGCACGATCCCGAATCAAGACGGCGTAATCGTCACATCGTATCGCAAACTTGGCACGCTGGAACGCTACAACCAGTTGGTCGCGTGGGCCGAACAGGGAACCGGCGCGCCGCTTATCATTTTCGATGAAGCGCACAAAGCCGCAGGAGCTACGCCGGAAGCGGGCGTCAAGCCGTCCAAACAAGGGGAGGCGACCGTCGCCATTCAAGACCGCTTGGAAAACGCCCGCGTCGTTTATATGAGCGCGACCGGCGCGGATAAATTGTCCAACTTGGGCTATATGTCCCGCTTGGGATTGTGGGGGCCGGGTACGCCCTTCCCGGACTTCCTCGCGTTCGCGGGGCACGTGTCCAACCAGAAATTAGCGGGCATGGAAATGCTGGCCCGCGAACTTAAAGCGCAAGGATCGTATTTGTCGCGCAGCTTGACGTTCAAGCACCCCGACGGTTCACCCATCGAGTACGACGAGGTGACTGTGCCCGTACACCCCGAAATGGAGAAAATGTACGACAAGGCCGCCGACGCTTGGGCCTTTGCCATAAACAAGCTGGACGAGTACGTGAACGACGGAACACTGAACCGGCAAGAAATCCGCACGTTCCGCTCACAATTTTGGAGCGCGCACCAAAACTTCTTTAAGAACCTGCTCACGTCGTTCAAAGGGCCTGAAATCATCTCCCAAATTGAACGCGCTATTGCCGAAGGGAAAGCGCCGGTTATTTCGCTCGACAGCACGAACGAGCAGGCAATCAACGCGAAAATCGCCGAGGCCAAAGCCGACAGCGGGAGCGACTTCGATTTGGACGATCTGGATTTATCCCCCAAAGAGATGCTTCGCAAGTTCGTGGAAAAAGGTTGGCCTACGCAGATGTGGCAAACCAAATACAACGCTCTGACCGGCAAAGACGAACTGTTTCCCGTGTGGCAAAACCCGAAAACACAAAAAACCATGTTGGGTATGCACCCCGGCGAGGGTTTCGAGCCGGTCATCGACCCGAAAAAAGAAACAATCAAAAAGGAGATGCTCGACAACATTGGCGACCTCAACGTGCCGCTGGGCGTTCTCAACCAGATATTGCTGCATTTTGGGGCCGACAACGTAGCGGAAATTTCAGGCCGCAAAATTCAGCTTATCCACAACCCGGAAACCGGCAAAATGGAAACGCGGAACCGTGGTAACAGCGGGCCGCGCGGCTATTCGTCCATTCAGGCGTATGAGCAAAGCGAATTTAATCAAGGGCGGCGCAAAATTGCCGTCATTTCGCGCGCGGGCGCAGCCGGGATCGACCTGCAAGCGGGAACGAAATTCGCCAACAAAAAGCAGCGCGTCCACATCATTGCAGAACTCGGCTGGCAAACCAAAGACGAGGTGCAAAAACTTGGGCGCACGCACCGCTCGGATCAGGTCATGGGGCCGCGCTACGTCCTTATGTCTATCGGCGTTGCGGGCGATAAACGGTTCGCCTCGGCGCTTGCTGCAAACATGGCGGCAATGGGCGCGATTGGGCGCGGCGACCGCAAAGCGTCGGGCGCGGGCCGTTTGGCGGAATACGACTTTAACAGCAGCTACGGCGAGCACGCGCTGAACATCGCCCTTCGCCAACTGAGCGATACGGAACTGACGCGCATGAGCCTCGACCGGGACAAGCTGCTCAAAATGTCGCCCGCCGACCGTCTCAAAGCGTATTTCAACCGCTTGATGGTTCTGCCGATTGAAGCGCAGAACCGGCATTATGGCTTTTTCGAGCAGACGCAGCGGCAAATGATCGACGACGCCAAAGCCGCAGGCACGTATGGCGACGCGATTGAGTTTTTGCCCGCTATGAACGTGCGGATCAAGAACCAGACCACGGTTTTCAAAGACCCGCAATCCGGGGCCGAATCCACTTTCTACGACATCGAGCGCGAAGTCCCTACGGTTCGGGAAAGCTGGCAATCGCTCGTGTCCAACGCGGATCACCACGCGAACCGTTCGGGATTGAAGCAAGGTTCCAACTACTCGCTATGGAAAGCGACGCGCGGCGAAGGACTTGCTTTTGCGCGCGAATACACGCGCAACAACATCGAAACCGGCAGCCCGGAAATGTTGTACGAAATGACGACGCCGGGCGGTTCAAGCCGTCGTGTTCAGGCCCATGAGATGCGCGCAAAATACACGCAGATCAAGCACCAAGAGGACACGCTCCCGGCGCACATGGTTTTGCCGCCTGTGTCTCAGCGCACCCCTGCCGACGAACCGTTTTTGAGTGATATGTGGGAAAAGGCGCTTGCGACCGTGCCGGAAACCCGTTGGGTACGAACGCCCGTTATCGCGGGCCTCACCTATCCGATTAAAAACCAGATTCACGGGATCGACAAAGCGGTTCGTGTTGCCCTTCCGAACGGCGACCGCGTAGTAGGCCTCAAATTATCCGACACGGGCGTTGCTCAAACAATGCGCGACTTGGGCGTCGGAACCAAAATTGACGCGGGCAGCTCGCACGATGTTTACAACGGCGCGCTCGCCCTTCCCGACCAAGAAACCATCAAGCTTGCCGCTGACCTGTCGCTCAAAAAAGGGTTTTTCGGCGGCAACAGCGGAATCGAAATTCTGGACGGCACAGGATTCGACATTCGGGACGAGGTTGTACGGAAACGCTTGGTGGAAATGGGCGCGATTGAAACGAGGCCGGGCGGCTGGGGCCGCAAGTACTTCGTTCCCAAAGACGCGGTTCAAGGCCCCGAAATGCTGGAGGCGCTGCTCAAAGCGCACCCAGTCATCGAACTTCCAGCAAGCATGAAACCGGCAAAACCGACCAAAGGCGCAAAACCCGACGCCGCGACGCCGCCGGTTCCGCTTGCCTTGTCGCAGGAGCCGAAACAAAGCCAACCGCTTTACATGGACTTGACGGGCGGCATTGCTACCTACGTCGCGCCCAAACTCTACGAACTGGCCCGCAAGCATTTTACCAAAGATATGCGTGTCGCAATCGCCTACGACGAAGCAATGAGCCGCTATATCGAATCGTCGGAAGGGGCCACCCGCGAGGGCGAACTTGCCGACATTCGGAGCGAGTTCGGCTGGAAAGAGGGCGACGAGCGAGAAACCCGGTTCAAGGAACTGGCAAGCCACACGATTGACTTTGAAAACGAGATTGGGAAGGGCCTCGTCGCCAACAAGCTCATCAGTCAAGAAGCGTTCGATGATAACAAGGGAACCTATCTGCGGCGCATTTATGCGTACTACGAAAACCCGGACGCTTGGATGCGCGCGTTGGAGGCAAAACTAAAAGCCGACGGAAAGCAGCCGGAACTCGTAACCGCCAAAATGAGCGACGAACGCCGGTTGTACGAGCGTGTCACGGGTAAATCCGTTGACGATTTGCAGGCCGGAAACGGGCAGGGCGCAAGCGTGGGCCGCGTCGGAAAGAAGAAGTTTTCCGAACGCAAAGCCGACGAGGACGCCCGCGCATTTTTGGGCGAGATTAAATTGGCGTCCACGCGCGTTGAACGGGGCGGCGCGATAGCGGCGCGCGAAATTGCAAAAACGCGCATGAACCGCACGATTGCGCGGGGCCTCGGCGTTACGGCCAAGCGCGCCGCCGATTTAGCTCAGATGCGGCGCGACGCGCTCGCCAGCAATACGATTCCTGCGGATAAAGACTTCCGCACGCCGGGCGAGCGGCTTTTCTTCTATCGCCCTGAGTTGTTTGCGCCCGTCACACAAAACGACGGACTCAAGGGGGCGATTGGTTATCACATTCCCAAACAGATTCACCGGGAACTTGTGGCAGCCAACGTGCAGCCGTCCAAATTCGGGCAGGCGCTCGGTTCGGCTATGACGTACTGGAAAATCGGGAAAACGGTCGGCGGGTTTCCCGGTGCTTGGGCGGGCAACATTATGGGGAACTTGCTGCTGTCTCAGCGTGAGGCGATGCTTCCCATGTATAAACCGAATCGCTACGTGCAAGCCATTGATTCCATGAAGAAGAAGGACTATCATTGGCAAGTCGCCGAGCACGTCGCCGAATATCCGTATGAAGATTTTCGGCTTGAACTGCCCCGACGCGGCGCGTCGCCTACGGCAATCCCGTATCCGCAAACGCCCAAAGAACGCTTGCGCGCCGGAACGCAGACCGTGATCAACAAAGCGGTCGATTCGTATGGCAGCGTGGACACGGTTTTCAAGCACGCCCTGTTTATCGAAAAATTCGAGCAGGCGCGGAAAATGGGAATGGATCAGACGACGGCGGCAAAAGAAGCGACCGCAGCCGTAGACCGGACATACCCGAATTTCAGAACCGGCACGCCGATTCGTGCTTTGCGCCCGTCGGTTCAGTATTTGCGGCGCGGCTGGATGCCGTTTATCTCGTGGGACGCTTCGGCGCTCCCGCTCGTCGCCCGCGCGTTCCGTGACGAACCGGGCCGCATGGCGCTTTTCCCGGCTGTCTACAACGCCTATAAACGGGAAGTGGAAGATAGCCGTAAAAAATCCATGACGCAGGCGCAGATCGAGCGTGAAGATAAATCCGTCCCGGACTATATCAAAGGACGCTTTACGCGCATGGAAGGGCCGGAACCAAAATACATGGACATCCAGCCCGCCAACCCTGCCGGAAACGCGATTTTTGCCGATTCGCCCGCTGATCTGGTGTTCCAGCGACTGAATCCCGTTCTCTCGACGGGCTACCAGTTGTATATGAATCGTGCGTTCATCAACGATATGCCGATTTATCAGCCCGCCGACACGCCGGAAGATAAGCTGCAAAAAGGGGCGACGTTCGCCGCCAAAGCCGCAGCGCCTACGGTGCTCGGTTATGGATTGGATCGGGCCAAAGAAATTGTCACGGGCAACTCTACCAACCCGATAAAGGAAAGCAGGCCGGGTCGCTCAGGCATGACGGTTCGGCAAAAACTGAGCATGGGCGAGCGGGCCGACAAGCTCGTGGGCGAAGTCACGCGCATGAAAACCAAAACCATCGACGTGAAGCGCGAACGCACGAACCGCTATTATGAAGCGAAAGACCTTTTGGACAACAGCAAAACGGTGGTTCGTGACAAGGTGACGCGATTCCGGGCCGAACACGATGGTCGAACGCCGACGAAAGCCGAGTTGAAATTGATCGCCGCGCCGTATGTTCGGCAGATGCGCGAAAAAACAGACGGCTTGCCCCGGTAAGTAATCGGTTTCGATTAACCGATAATCGTACTGTTGCGCGGTTGTACGCCGCCCTTTCCATTCGTGGAAGGGGCGGCGTTATTTTTTTGACCGCGCCAAAGGAGACACTCCATGTTCAAGAAGTTTTTCGGAGGGTTAATTGCGCTTGCTGCTTCGGTTGTAGCGACGGCGGGCGCAGCGTTCAAGGCGACGCCCGTAAAGCAAGCCGTAAACGCTGAGTACGCCGAATATCGGCCTTCGCTCGTTGCAGCGGTTCACCGGGCCGTTGACACCGTTACGGCGTTCACGGCCACGCCGACAAGCGACATTTTCCGAGATTTTATCCGCAAGGAGGTAAATGTGCTTGCGCCCAATTTGCCCGCCTACGTGCCCCTTTCCGCGATCCTATCCACCATAAACATTGACCCCTATTTGAGTGGATCGCGTACCAAACTTAATCAAGCCATTGTTGCCGAGGGCGACCGCGTGATTAAGTTTTTGAACGAACTGCACCTGTGAACGCCGCAGGAGCCATAGCAAAGCGGGCCGCTGTCGATGCACAGCGGCCTGATGTTCTTTCCGTCCGGGAGGTTGGGGGTAACAACCGGGGGGAATACGTCGAGAAATACCAAAAAGCGGGCGGGGGCGGGCCGGGCGATGCTTGGTGTGCGTTCTTCCTTTATTACCGCCTTTTGATGGCGGCGCTGGCGTTGGGCCTGAAACTGCCCAAAACGTTCACGCCGCGCGGTTACACACCAGATTGGCGGATTTGGGCCATTCTTAACAAGTGCTGGACGACGGTTGCCGACGCGATGGAAGCGCCCATGCACCGCGTCCAAGTGGGCGACGCCGCGCTGTTTTATATCCGCTCGCTGGGCCGCATTGGGCACATTGGCATTGTGATCGAAGTCCATTCGTGGGGCGTGGTCACGGTGGAAGGAAACACCAAAGCAGAGGCAGGGGTTTCCCGCGATAGCCAAACCGGTGACGGCGTGTTTGTGAAAAAACGCGAATGGGCCGAACTCGGTTCTCGTGGCGGTTTCGTGCGCTTGCCGTTCTAATCGGTTAGTGATAATCACCACCGATTAACCGGGTATAATTCTCTCGTTACCGCCTTCGATAAGCGTTAGCGTTCAACAAAACCAACAGCGGGCCTGCCGGTCATTGACCGGCAGGCCCGCTGTTGTTCACCTGTTCACCACGCGGGCAAGTTCTCGCCCCATTTGCTCGCGGCGAGAACCGAAGTGTTAAGAATTGCTTCCACTTCTTCCTTTTGCCGCTTCTCGCTGGCGATCCATTCAAGGAGCGGTTCAGGCTTGGGCGCTCTTGCCTGCCGATTATCGAAAACCACGGCGAGCGGATAGCCAAGCGCAAGAATCGAACCGTTGTCGCACAGGGCGTCCCATGCAAGCCGCCTTTGACCGTATGGCCCGAAAATCACGCTTGCGAATGGGAGGGAACGGCGTTCGTAGATTTGCGGGCCGCCAACGCCGACAACGCGAATTTCGCTGTTTTCTTCGATAACGTAGTAGCCTTTCTCAGTTCGGTCGGGCAGTTGTTCGGGCGGCTCGACAGGGCCGAGCGCAGCCGCGACGTTTAGGCCGCGCTCGTAGTCCGTCATTGTCTTAGTTGCCTTGATCCAACGCCGGTTGCGCCGCGTCGCACGATGTCGGCAATTATCCCTTGCTGCACACGCAGCAACCACGCCCGTTCAGTTTCTTCCAATTCGTCCAGTTCGGTTTTCTCCAACGTGCGAAGGTGAATCGGATCGCTGAAACGAAGCAGCGTTCCACAATAAAAGCACACGGACAAGTCGCCCGGCTTGGGCGGAATGTGCGGAATATGTTCGTTAAAGTCGCTCGCCGTCGCCGCGTCCATGATATTCTTGCAGGACGGGCACTTGCTGGCGTGTTTTTCGTTTTGCGTCAAGCGCATGATTTACGGGGCCTCCTCAATAATGAACGTCAAGCCCATGCGGTTGTTGTGTTCGGCGGCTTTACTGAAAATTTCAATTTCGCCCCCTTTCACGTATTTGATGCTGTCGTCGGGTACGATCCGCGCCGATTTGAGCGCGTCAATAACGGCTTTTAGCGACCGGCGCGCGTTGTCATCGTCGCGCGGCATATAGAATCGTTTGGCGAACGGATGCTTTTTGTAGCAGAAGAATTGCGCGCCGACGGTTATGGGCAGACGCAGCGCGTCGGGGCCGTCCAGTCGCGGAATTTCTGCCATACGAAATTGCAAGTCGGCGGCCCGTTTGTAGGCTTGGAAAGCGTCGTTTCGTGCGTAGCGATTGACGGATTTGTTTGCCGATAAATCCGTGTCGGGCAGCGACATTTCCACCTCGTAGCGACGACGCGGGCGCTCCGGGGCGAGTTTGCTTTTCTTTTTTCCCATTAAAGCGACCACATGATTCCGTTTGCCGTCCCAATACGCGGATCGCCACCGGACACGCGCTTTATGGCTTGCCCTTGTTTGCCTATTTCCTCAAAATAGGAGAACGGGCCAACGGGCCGCCAGTTGGTTTGTGGTTCCGTTTTCCCGTTGCCGTTTCGGTCGCGCTCCATAAGCAGGCCGTAGAACAACAAGGCAACCACGCCGTCGGGAAGTTCTTCCGTCAATACTTTTTGCAGTTCATAGATCGCAAAAGCCACGGCTTCGTCGTCGCCGATGTTCGGCTCACCTTCGGGGGCCGGGAGTTGGAGCGTGCCAGCGGTTTCTCTTTCAACGAGACGGTCTTTAACTTCTTCCCAATGCTTTGCGTTGGCGACTTGAAGCGCCTCGCCACCCGGTATGCTTGCGTAGTCGATGGCAGGCGGCACAGCTTGAGAGAACGCGATGGCGGTGAATCGGAGAACAAATTGCTTTGGCTTGGTTGCAAATTCCTTGCCGTTGGCGTCGAGTAACATTCTGAGGTTCCTTTCTTAATGAACGGGCGACGGGGAAAAGCGCAATCGGTACAGGTCACGGGCAAATCTTTGTGCAAACAAATCACGCGCCGGGCCTCGGTCACGCGCTTGGTGCAGCCGGGCGTCGCGCAGCCATGCCCTTGTGTCCCTTTGCGTTCGGGGGCCGGTTGCCACTCGCCCCGAACCGCGCGAAGCGCAGGCCCGCACGGTTTTGAGGGCGTCCAGTTGGGCGGCCACACCGAGCGCGTTTCTTCCGCCGTGAAAAATCCAGCGAAGTCGGGATTGCGTTTCGATCCGGGCCGGGGCGTGCAGTAGGCACAAAACCACGTACCGAACGCGCATTGCGTCCAGTGTTCGAGGTTTCCGCAAACGGGGCAATAGTCCGGGCTTTTCCATGTTTCGATAGTTTTCATTGTGATCTCCAATTCTGATTATCGGTAATCAGTACCGATTAACCGAACACAAAAAAGGGGTCACTCCGGGGCCGTGTACCGCTCGTTGTTGTTCCAACTGATTTCGATGTCTTGGCAGTCAATCTCGGTCGCTTCGGCGTAGTTGTTGCGGATCGTCTCGTACTGCGTCAGAATGTCGTCCAAACGCCGCAGGTACTCGTCGGAAAGCGGTTCGTCGTCTTCCGTTCGGTTCTCGATGCTGGGGCGCTCGCTCACGTACTCGGCAATCGCCGCGTCGCGCAAAAGCCGCGCGTTATCGATAATTTCGTCCAAACACGCAGCGAGCAGTTTGGCGTTGAGTTTTTGGTTCATGTTATTTTTCTTTCAAGGATTCAAGCAGCAGCTTCGGCTCGGCGACGCCGGGCAGCAAAGGCGGCGATAGGTTTTCTTTGCGGAGGTGTTCGATTTGCGGGGCGTACCATTCGTAAACCGTGATTTGCCTTCCGTCGTCGGCAACGATCACGCGGTCGGCGAAAAACTCACGCTCCAACGTGGTTATCTTGTCGTCGATGGCGACAAGTTTGGCCTTAACGAGAATGAACAGCGAGCGATGCAGGCGGGCAAGTTCGTTTTCCTGCTGGCTCGCCAAGTTGGTGGCGGGTCGTAGCTTGCCGCTGGGGAACCGTGGCGAAATGGCGTTCTCGTCGGGCATGGGCACGAAAACGAGAAATTGCGCCGCATTTTCCAGTTGGAAACCAAGAACGCGGAACCGGCGCTTGTAGTCGTCGTGGAACATAATCGCGGTCGCGCCGCGTTTGAGCAGTTCCTTTTTGATGTCGGCCTGCGATTTTTCGAGCGATACATTCGTACCCTCGGCGTACCTGCGGCCCGTCGATGTCGGGGGAGATGCCATAAAATTAACAATCCTTTCGTGCCATGAGTTTTGCAACCAGCGCGGCCTGCACGAAATGGCTTACTGGCGGAACTGGCGCGCTCGGTTTGGCAACAATCGCGTCAATGAATCGGCGCAGATGCAGACCTAACGAGGCGTCGGGACGGGTTTGGGCGAGGCATTCCCTCGCAAGTGTCAACTGTTCGGCGGGCGAAAGCGCGGTGAGGCGCGCGTTTTGCTCGGCTTCGGCCCGGTCGCGGGCAGCTTGCGCGGCGGCACGGGCGGCGGCGGTGTTTTGCGGTTCGGCGGGCGCGGCGCGGTGTTTATTATCGCCGTCGCGGTTCCCGACGGCGGCAAGATACGCGGCAGGGAATTTGTAACCATCGAGAATGGCGGCAGCCAAGAACCCGCCCACATTCCCGCGTTTAGTTAAATACGGCAAAGCAGCCAACCACTCTAAACAAACTTTCCTGTTTTTCTTCCTGACGCATTTCCACGCTCGTTTCCACTCAACTCCCTTTGCCGCGAGGAGTGCAACAACTCCCCGGTCAGTGTTTGGGTCAGGCAAAGGCTTCCCTTCATCGTCGTGTGTATGTTGCTTAACAAACAAAGTTTGTTTTTGCCTATCAGAGTGCGGCGTATCTTGCCGGTAGGTCATATCGTCGCCCTGCTCGTTTTCGGCCCCTTCCGGCGCACCTTCGGCGTCCATTTGTGAGGGAAATTCGCCCGCGTCGTCGTCAAGCGGTAGCTCTCCTTGCCCGCTCGTGTCAGGCGGCGCGGCGGCGGTATTTTTTGCCGGTAGGTCGGGCGTCAATCTGTCCCATACATTGAGCGAGCGGAGGGTTTTTTCGGGCAGTTTGCGGAGCGTATTGCTCATGTCGTGATGCGAACCGATAATGCGCTTCTTGCCGTTCCTGATGATGGTGGACACAACGAGGCCCGCAAGGTTGAGGGCGTGGAGCGCGTCGCGCACGACGCGCTCGCACACGCCCGCTTTATCCACAAGCCGTATTTGCTTCGTTTTGACGGCGGGGCAGCCTCGGTGTAGATCGCGCAGCAGGGCGGCAAGTACGGCCCGCTCGGACGTGGACAGTTTTCGTACCTTGTCGTCCTTGTCCGTGAAATGAAACGAATCCATCAGTTCGTATGGAAACGGCACGTATCCCTGACATGGCTGCATTTGTGCAGAGGCAATGCGGGCTATCCCTGATTGCCCGGTTGTTTGGTGGTCTTGTATCATTGGTTGTTGGTCGTATGGTTTCGGTCATGAATCGGGCCTGCTGTTTCGCGCGTCTTTGGCAAGGGGGCGCGAGGCAGCGGGCCTTTTTTGTGCCTGATTCGTGCATAATCAGGCACAAAAACGGTTCCTATTCCGCCAAAAGTATGTTTTTGGCAGACAGCCTTAAAGTATGTTTTTCACGCTGGGCCGCCGATGCAGGGAGCAGGCGACACAAAGCGGGCCGAACTCACACAGCGAGAATCGGCGGGGGGCGTGAACCGTTGGAACAATGCAGCAGCGGCCCCTCTCCGCTATGCGCGAAAAGGAGCCGTGCTTGATTTGTCGGCGCTGTTCGTGTCCTTAGCGGGGCCGACAAGGGGCGAGGCGGGGGGCGGCCTCGGTGATTAGGATTTGGGTCTGGTGGGGCGGCGTCTGTCACGCCGTCGCCACCAGAGGCGCGCGGGCTTCGGTCATTTCGTCCTGCGGGACGGGTAGAAACTTGCCCGTTCTCGTGTCGCGTAAGCGCCAAACCTGAACGGGTTCCAAAAACTCTTTTCCCAAGTGTGCGAGGAGCGTAGGCCGAACAATTCCGGCGTCGATGGCGAATTGCTCAGGGCTTTTGCCAACGATCAAATCTTTTGCCACAGTGGTCACTTCAATGACGACTTCTTTTTTTTGATGTTTCCGATGCCGTTTCATGCAGCCTCGCCGTTTCATACGCCCCGCGAGAAACAAACGGGACGCAAACAATTTTTTGATTATCAATGATTTTATGCGCGCGTTTGTTTTTTGTCAAATGTAATATCAAATCTGATAGCAAAAATGTTGACATTGACAGAATACGCGATGTAACATATCCGCGAGGGACTTTAAGTGAGCGAATCCGGCGAAACCAAACATGGGGTCAACGAGGCACTGCGCCTTGAAACACGAAAAGTAATGCGACAACGCGGCGTGCGTGGCCGCGACTGGAGTATTGGCAAAGCCGAATTAGCCACCGGGGTCAATCAGGCGACAATTTATAATCTCAAACTGGGCAAGAAGTCCGTCAAACTGCAAAACGTCCTCCAATTCGCCCGTGCCGTGGCTCCCAAAGGCATGGAGGACGCCGTTGAACAACGCTGGCTGCAAATCTATTCGCATGGCAAAACCGACTTGCCCGAAGTGGATTATGCGCTCAACCGTAAATTCCACGTCGGCGAAGATGGTGAACCTATCGGCCCGCGCGAAGTCACCGATCCGCGCTTAATCGAAGTGTTGGACAATTTGGAAAAACTGCCCGAACCGTTCATTGATTCGATTATCCAAACCATAAAAGAAGCCGCTAATTTCGCGTCCAGCCGGGGCAGCCGGAACCGGAACCGGCACGACGAACCGCTCTCCGCTGTCGCGGCACAGTAAATTTTCTTGACACAGAAAGCCTATCTCAACTATGGCACGTGTACCCCTAACCGGTAGTGATTACCGATTAACCGATAATCGTCTCACAATCGCCGACCTAACGCGCGAACTGGACAAAGGCCCGTTTCGCATGGGGCGCTCGGCAATCCAGCGGTTCGATGAGGTCGAGGACGTGCGCCTCATTTTGGGCAAACAGGGCGACGTTTACCCTGCCGAAAGTCTCCAATGGTGGCGCTGCATTGCCGAGGCCCGCTTGCAGGAGCCGCCCGAAGTCAAGCCAGCGACGGCGAAAAAATTTCTCGACAAGGTGATGAACAACGCCGTGCCGTACACGCCCGGCGCAAATGTGTTCGTGCCGAGCGCGCCGCCCGTGGACGAGGACGACGACGAAGGCGCGCTGTTGCCGCCAAGCGTCAAGGGCATGGAGGCGCTGGGCGCGTTTATCGAAAGCGCGGTCATGCGCGGCAACACGGCCAGCATATCCGAGGGCGTCGCCGAAGGCGTCCGTCAGGTGGTCGCGCAGGGGCTTTTGCCGCCCGTGTCCGACCGTGTTCTGACGCTCAAAGAGGCGCGCGAGCAAACGGGCCTGTCCGAAGCCACAATCCGCGAGTTGCCGCCGTTCATTGAGCGCGCGGGCGGTCGGCGCAAATGGAAGTGGAGCGTGCTGCAAGCGCGCCTTGCCGAACCACCTCCGCTTAACCGATTAACCGATTAGTGATAATCGCCGCCGATTACTGGCGGCGCTTCTTTTTCCTCGTGATGGTTCCCATAAGGTCAGTTATTGGAACCGTTTTTACCTTATTCCATGCCCCAAGCCACAACCAACGCAACACACTTACGAATTGTGTCCGATAATGCGCCCGACGCTGCAGATGTTTTTGCGGCGCTCGTTCTGCAAACGCTCATGGACGGAGCGCAAAGCCAGCACACGCGCGACGCATTCCGGCGCGATCTGAACGACTTCGCCGAATTTTATGCAAACGACGCACTCACGCCGGGCGTTGTGGGCCGTATTATTTCCCTCGATGGCGCGGGTATAATTCAAGCACTGACGGCCTACAAAGCGTGGAGCCGTAAGCGCGGCCTCACGCCTGCCACTATCAACCGACGTTTGGCGTCGATTCGCGGATTGCTTCGCGTCGGTTCCCGATTGGGCGCGGCCTGCCCCGACCCGCGCGGTCTGGTGCGTGACGAAAAGGGCGCGACGGCGTACCGCGATACGGAAGGCCCGCCAATCGAAGATGTGGTGCGGCTGCTGTCGGCGCAAAACCTGTCAACCACGAAAGGCAAACGCGACTTTGCGCTGCTGCTGCTTTACGTGACGAACGCCCTTCGCCGAAACGAGGCGCTCGCTTGCGACGTGGGCGATTTCAACGCCAAACGCTCGCGGCTGAGGATAATCGGCAAGGGGCAGGGGGGCCAAAAGCAAAGCGTTTCGCTCGATGCCGACACGACGGCGGCAATCGTCGATTATCTGGACGCTCGGCCCGACGTTCTGCGGCCCGATTCGCCCTTGTTCGCGTCGTGCGACCGCTTGGCGATAAAGCAAGGCGAGGGAAAACGCTTAGGGGGGCGCGGCTGGGCCAAAGCGGTCGCGGGCATGGGCGAGCGCGTTTTGGGCGAGCGGCTGCACTCTCACGCCTTCCGGCATACGGCAGCGACGGCGGCCCTTGTTGCGACGAACGGCGACGTGCCGCGCGTCCAAGCCCTGACGCGGCACGCCAAAACAGACACGCTGATGCTTTACTTCCACCGAATGCGTGACGATCAAGGCGAAACCACGCGACTGCTTGCGGGCCTCGTGCGCGCGGCCCGCGAAAAGCAATAGAAAAGGCCCGCACCGATTGGTGCGGGCCTGATGATAGAGTTGTGATACTTTTGTGAAAGGGCGGTGTGATATAATCGCCGCCGATTAATCAGTGTCGGTTACACGAATCGCTTTGTGGCGCGCCCTATGGCTTGGTTTGCCGCGTCGATTGCGCCGCACAACGCGGCCCGGCGCTCGGCCTCGGTGGGCGTCATTTCGCGCGCGTCGCTCCAATCCGTGTGGAGCATTTGCGACGCGCCACCGATTAGGGCGCGGGCCGCGTCCAGTTTGGCGAGCGTGTCGGCGAAAATCTCGTCAATCGTTGGAAACGGCGTGCCGTCCTCGTTGCGTCGCTGCTTGGCCCGGACTTCGCGCCGTTTGCGCTTCCAGCCGCAAATGTGTTTGCAGTCGAATCCGAGCGCCCGAAGTCTGCCGGTAAAATGTGGGCACGTGCAGCTTGTTTCGGTCACGGTGTAGACGTTGGGTTTGTCGGGTTTCACCTCGCCCGTTTTGTCGTCGATGTCGAACGTCGTTAGCTCCACGGTGCGGAGCGTTTGGGCGTCGCCCCGAAATTCCCAAGTGCTGTATTCCTTGTCGCACCGGGCTTGCTGTTCGGCCTGAAAATCGGCAGCCATTTTCTGCTGCTTGGCGGGATTGCCGGGCACGAAGCAAACGACGAATTGGCCCAACTTGGCGGCCCCGACGCGCTCGACCGTCGCCATGAGTGCGGGCGATTTCGGATTGCGCTCCACCATGCGAGCGAACGCCGTCGCGCGTTTGAGCGGCATTTTTTGAGTTTCGAGTGTGAGAACGCCTGCGCGGATTGAAATACGCGCGGCGGATGCGGTTGCTGACATTTTGCAAGGGTCTCCTTTTCCCTGCTTTTCATTGTTGGCAGGGAAACGGTAAAATGGCAGATGGCAACCTGCAAGGGTCGCCGGAACCGGGAGCGGGGCCTATTCCGCTCCCGGAACTCTGCCGGGGTTGACGTTACAGTGTGGCTGTCTCCTTACCGATGGGCACGAGCGAAACCACGGTTTCCGTGTACGGTTCCACGCCGGACAGTTCAAGCCGTTTGAGCATGGACGGGCGTTTCTCGTTACGCTTGCGCGCGACGGCGGCCATGCTTTTGAGTTTGCTCAGGTCGTCGCTGATTTCGCTTAGTTCGCGGGCCGAGTAGGGCGTGAGTGTCGCGGGCTTAGGCATTGTCCTGTTGTCCTTCGCCGATTTTGGCGATTAGGTTTTCCCGTTGTCCGGGAAAGTGCTGGTCAAGGATAGGTTTGAGGCTTCCCCATTCGCCCGCGCCGGGCGACGAAAGAAGCGCGAGCGCCCACGCGGGCACGTCACTGTTGCGAAGCGTGAACATGGTGCTGCGGAACGGCGCGCTGCTTCCAGCTTTTGCGAAGGTGGCATAAAGCCCGGTCGCGGCGATTTCTTTGGCGCGGGCCATGAACTTAGCGAAGTCGGCACTGTCAACCGGGTCTGAGGTGTTTTCGGTCAGAAGTATGATGATAGCGTCCGGGTCGGTTTCGCTTTCAAGGGCGATGCACTCGCCCACGTAATCGCCCGTGCTGACGTAGTGCGTGATAGCAAAAATCAGATCGTTGAGCGGGCCGTTTTGCTTGATGTCGATTGGTGTCATGTTGTCTTTCTAAGTGGATTAGGCGGGTAGCTGAACGGTGACGGTGTAGCGGGCGACGGTCGCGCCGTCGTGTTCGCTGTTGAAAACGAGTTTTTCCGCGTCTTTGGTGATGGTGATTTTGCCGTGCCTGCCGCTTTCCGGGCCGCGCTGGGCCATGAGTTCGGCGATGCGCGCGTTCTCGGCCTCGGTGCGAATCGGAATGAAGTTGAACAGGTCGTCCGGGTCGGTGTTCGGTGTGCCCGGCACTTCGGCCTCAATCGCGGCTTGCTCGGCCCGGTACGCTTCGTTCACTTTGCGATAGGCGGCATACAAGCCGGGCGTTTCGCACGTTTCCCAATCGAGGTCGCCTTCCACGCCCATAACCGTGCCGCTGATGCGCTCGCCAATCAGTTCGTTGACTTCCACGATTTCTTGCAGCGTTGGTTCCGTGCGCGCTGCTGCAATGTCGGCGTCAAGCTGGGCCATTTTGACGGCGTGGGCGGCCTTGCGCGCTGCGAGCAATTCAGGGCGCGGTTCGGTCACGTAATCGCCCACGATGCTATAAACTTTGCTCCAATTCAGTTCGCGCGCTCCGGTTGTCGAGCCACACGCGAATTTGAGCGCGTCGGTAAAATGCTCCCATGCAACCGTTTTCAAATAGCTGGCAGCGAGCGCGTCGGTCGTGTCCATTTCGGAAAACGGTAAGTCATGGTTTGAGCGCGATTCGCGCAACAGGCGCGTGTCGTCGATTGCAGCGTAGCGCGTCGCGTGGAACAGGTCGGGATGCGCGAGGAACGTGTCAATCATGGCGCGCGTTTGGAGGTTCTCGCCCGCGAGAACGGCGGAGAGTTCGGGTTTGTGCATTTGAGAGATGCCTTTCAAGAGAGTAGCCGGGCCGCGTCGTGCGGCCCGGCTGAGGGTGGTTAAGAGAGGACGGCGGCGCGGATTTGCTGGGCGCGTCCTTCGGCTGCTTCGGCGTTGGCGAGCGCCTCGGCTTGCTTTTCGGGCGTGTTGGCTTTTTTGGCGTAGGTGCGGAAGAACTTTGCAGCCGCATCCAGAACGCCCGCGTCGTGCTCGGCTTTGGCTTTGAGCGACGTGCCGCCAACCTCGGTCACGTAATCGTCCAGTTTGCCCTGCGCGTGGAGCGAGTGGACGCGGCGGGAGTGTGTGCCGCCGTCGATTTGGTCTGCGTCGTATTGGGACAAGTCCAACATAAGAGAGATACCTTCCAGCGTTTTAGCGCCCGCTACGGCGATGGCTTAAAACCATTCCAAATTGGTTCGATTAGAAGGTGACTGAATTGTACCTGATTGTGACAGGCTGTTACAAACGCAAAGGTTGTATAATAATCCAATCGACAAGTTGAGAGATGCCGATTAGGATTTGGGCCGCCTGTTCATGCAGGCGGCCCCGTCCTTCGGCTATATTCCGTCCGGTCGAGGGGGCAAGCCGCCTGAAACCCATCGGCAGTTGTCGATGTCCAACACGCCCGCGACGCACAGGTACTTACCGTTGATGACGGCCCCATCGGGCCGCGCGTAATCTTCGCCGTCCAGAATGTACCGCTCGTACCCTGCCATGATGCAGGGCAGCGGAACAGAAACGATGTCGGCAAACTCCACCAGTGATGCGCCGTCGATTTTCACATCGTCGCGGAACAGATAGGCGTCCTCCACTTTGGAGAAGCAGATGAGCGCGGGCGCTTGGCCTCGGTCGTAGTTCTCGACGTAGCCGGTCGAACCGAAGGCGTATTTTTCGAGCAGGCGCAACACGAATACGGTTGCGGTCGGGCGCGGCAGCGGCGCAAGATTTGAGAGATGCACAGTTTTTACTGTCCTTTCAGATTCCCCGCTCAGGCAGGGCAGGTCGATTCAGATCAACCTTCGCACGAATCGGGCGGCCCCTGCGCGATTGCAGGGGCCACACGGACGCCAATCTGTTACAGCGCGTTGATGAGGTCGGCTATGTCGCTGAGGCTTTCCACTTCGTCCAGAGCGCCCTCGGCCCGGTCTTGCAGTTCGGCCCATGCGGAACCGCGCTCGCCGTCAAGCCACGTTTCGGTGTGCTGGCTGATTTTGTCGTCTGCGCCCTCTTTCAGTTCTTCAAGCGCGCTTTGCAGTTCGCCACGCGCTTCTTCGATGCGCTTCAACAGTTTTTTCGCTTCTGCTTTGGTCATGGTTATTCGGTCTTTCCTTCGGCGTCGGTGTCGCGGCTGAACGCGGCGGCGGGGTAGAGATGGGCCATTTTTACCGGTACTTGCCACTCGGCACGGTCGGTCAAGCACAGCACCAAGTCGTTGTATTCGGAACCGTGGAGTGTGTCGTGAGCGGCGAATATCGTGGTAAACCCGGCTTGGGCGTGGAGAACGCGAGCGTCGTCCAGAATGGCCTCAAAGGTGGCGTCAAGCGTTCGCGGTTCGCCGTTCGGGGCGGGGCGCTGCAACTGGCTGCGGAGCATTATGCCGCCGATTGTCACGTAGCAGAAGAATCCGCTGAAATACGCGCCCTTGTAGATGGGGTGTTCGCTATGGATTCGGGCCGTCAGTTCGGACACGTCCGGGCAAAGCGGTTTGGGCATGGCGGTAAGCATTAGTTGACGCCCCCTTCCGTGGTTGTTGCGGTCGGGTGGACGCGCTCCCAAGCCCAATCCATGCGGCCCAAGCCGTACATGACGTTGCCGGTCGATTTGACGTGCTTGCCTTTGTAGGTGATTAGGTCGTCGTCCCCTTCTTCGCCGTTGCAGCAAAATTCGTCGGTTTCCGGGTCATAGAACACTTCGCCCCATTCGCCCACGAGCGCGGGCACGGCGTTAAAAGCGTGGCGGATTCGGTCGCACGTGTCCTTGTCGAAGAAGGGGTTGGCCTCCCCGAAGCAGTAATCGGGCATGAGTTCGTCGCCCGCGAAAGTCCCATCCATGCCGGGCAGCCGGAACACGCCGGGGAACCGTTGCCACGTGCCGTCCTCCATGCCGTAGGTGTCTCCGTTGAGGCGCGCGATGTATTCCTCGTGCGTCAAGCGAGCAACGGCGCGCTCCTGAATGTCGCCCATGATGCGGTCGCACGGGTACTGCAATTCGTCAATGGCGTTGTTCTTCGCCACGGTGTCCAAATCGGCGGGCAGGGCGTAGATTTTGGCGTCGGCCTCGGCGCGGGCGCTCGCCATTTCGGTCAGGTCGATGGCAAGGAAGGGAACCGCGACGTGCGCGGCGTTGAAGCAAAAGAGTCGGGGGGAAAGGGTGGTCATGGTTAGTTCTCCAATGGCAGGCAGCGGTTTGCCCGTTCGATTTCGGCGATGTGGTCGTAGGAAAGCCCGGCGATGTTGCGCCCGACGGGAAGCGTAAAGTCCTCCACGCTATGCGTGGCGGGGTTTTTGGTTTGGAAGTCGGCGGAAACGACGGCGAGCGCCGCGCGTTCGCCCGTGTTGCCTACTTGGGAGAAAAGCACACGGACGCGGCGGCGAGCCGTGCCCGGTGCAGCCGCGCCTTCAAGCTGGAAGGCGCGGCGAATGGCAGATTTGCCGGTGGCGATAACGATGCTCATACTTTGGCCTCCGTGCCGAATCGAAGGGCTTGCACAGCCATGTGGAACGTTTTGTCGTACAGCGTGACGGTCACAGTCTCGAACTGGTAGCGGTTGCCCCGAATGAATCGGCCCTTGCTGTCGCGGTCACGGCGGGCAGCCAATCCGACCACGTGCTTCACGTCGGCGACGTACTCACGAAGGAAACCGCGCGGCGTTACGCCCATGAGCGCCTCAAAGCGCGAGATGCGGCGGGCGGGCTTTGCGGCGGGTTTGGCGACCGGCGCGGGCTGCGCTACCACGATGGGGCGGCGAAGCGTCGGGAACGACGGGGTGGGGCGGAAGGTGACGGTGGGTTGCATTTGAGAGATGCCTTTCGTGCGGGTTTATGCTTGCTTGCTTATCCCGCGTATTTATTCTACCGCCGTTTCGCCCGTTTGTAACAGGCTGTCACAAACGATAAATACCAGTTTTTTGTTATTTATCAAAGAATTTATCGGCGTGCGCTCAGGCAATCGTGAGGCCGAGCAGCTATTTATCAATGAAAGACACACGCTTTTGTTTATTTTTGTCAAGAGAGACAGAGAGGGGCAGCTGCACGGGGCGCGACCAGCGCCGCCGGGCGCAAGCCCGGCCTATAACACCGCCCACTGGACGTACCAGCGTGCGGGGGTAGATAAAAACGAACGCACTTCGGCATTGTCATACGTGCGTTCTTGACGTCTCCGTGGTCGCTTTGCGATAGATCCGTCCACGACACGAGCACGTCGAGCGGGATATGAGCCAGCATTCGGGTCAGATGGTAGGTGAATATGGTGGGTATGGCGCGCTGGGGCCATGTTCACGCGGGGGTTTTGCACACGGCGACGGGGGAGGGGGGCACGTGAACGGGGGCGCGGGAAGTGCAACCCGGCAACAGGGCGGGGGGGTTTGGTGACAGGGAACGGTAAAGAATATGACTTGTTTCCAAACCAAAACACACTTTGGAACGCAAGCAGGGGAAGGGGAAAACGACGGGCAGGAACGAGGCGCAGGGGTTCGGCTTGGCTCGCTTCGCTCGCCCTAAATGTGAAAAAAGACAGGCGGGGTAAATAGAACCCTTTGCCTGCCTCTTTCCGTTTTGTCCACCCTCCATAATTGGCACAGAGTAGGTAAAAGCACAGGGCTAAAATAATTTCGTGTTCGCGTGTTCGCAACCAATAAAGCCGGATTGCTCAACCGTCAAACCGTTGAAGTGCTGAGAAAATCCGCAGCTATGGCAAATGAGCGTGTGCGCGTCCTTCTTGAAAAGCGGGCCGCAGTTGTTCGGGCAAATGCCTTCGCGCTTGCGTCGCTGGCTAAGGCGATACCGTTCCATTTCGGCTTGGTCGCGTTCGGGATCGCCCGACGAGGCAATAGAAAAATTGTCGTCCATTGTGTGTCACTCTGTCACGAAGCGCGAACATTCCACAGTTCGTAAATTGGCGCGGTATGAATTTCGCCAACGTCGCGGAGGCTAATCGGCTCAACACCCAAAGCAGGCCCGCACGACCCACAGCAGAAGCATCGAAAAAAAATATCCCTCACCATGCCATCATCGCAAACCGGGGTTTGCAATTTGAGGTCACGACCTCCGCACCACGGACACGGTTTAAGGAAAACAGAGGTTTGAACGTCTGTCGGAGCGTCCATAAAAAATCCTTTCTAAATTCGGAGAGCTGCAACCGCATCGACAAGGGACGCGACCTTGATAGGTGGATCGTCCGGGCGCGGCGGGCGTGTCGGTTCGGGCGGATACTGCAAACGCTCGCCCCGCTCCAACGTGTGCCAAATGCGCGACGATTGCCGGGCATCGTGGAGGGGATTGTGTTCCGGCGTCTCCCCTTCGTTTCGGCCCATTTTCGCAAGCGCAGGATAGCCTCTCATGTGAAGCGCCGTCGCCACATCGAACAGCGGATACACTTCCAACCGCTTTGCGGTTTCCGCCTGCCACTGGTTCGACCCACGGCCTTGCCTTTGAACGTCAAGGAGAAAGTTTGTCTCGCACGGATACGGCACGTCGGCGACGAGCGCAAGCGGTTCACGGTAACTTTCCGCAATGTGCGTTGCCTGTATCCACGCGCGCAGAAAAGCGGCGCGCACGACTTCGGGGCACGAGCAATCCGGGTCAGGGAGCGCGGGTACAATTTGCTGCTCGATGAAGCGGCATTGTTCTTCCGGCGTCGTGTAAAACATATCCGGGCGGGCCTCAACGTAAGGGCACGAGTGCAGCCCTTCAAAAACCGTTACGCCGGTTCGTTCGGTCACGACATAGCCCACGGCGAACGCTTCGCCAAACAAACCGCGACACTCCACGTCAAGCGTCATATACACGGCGCTTTACCCTTTCTTGTGCAGTTCAGGCAGCATTATCACGCCTGCATGATCGACGGTGACGCTTTCGGGATCGGCGAAAATACACGCGAGGTTTGCAGAAGCGTTCGACTGGTGCAGGTGCGTGATGGCAAGTGAGCGTTCGCGCGACGGGGGCATCTGCGCCGTTATCGTTTGAAACAACGCATCGTATATTTCCCGTAATTGGGCGATTTGTTTTTGCGCCGTCGCGCCGGGTTTGTGCCATTTGAAAAGCTCATCAGGAATTGCGGCCAATACAGTTCCTCCACATGAAAATTAACCCCCGGTCTATTACAAGCACCGGGGGCGATTTGGGAAAGTGCGGCTTATAGTTTGCCGCGCCTGCACAGAATCGGAGAGAAAAGGAGATCACACGACCCATTATAGCGATTAACCGATTAACTTTCAATCGGTTAATCGGTTATCTACAAAAAGCGGCCCAACATTCCAACAATGAAAACGTTAAGCGACGAGCGCCAGCAAGGTGCGGCGAGAGCAATCCTTGCCAAGTCCAACAAGACACCGTGGTAGACGCGGCTTAACACAACAAGCGCGAGCATACGCCGCCGTTCCCCAGCTTCGGGGCACGGCGGCGTTTTTATTGCGAGGGGAGATCACACATTGGGCGATTCACGAAACCGCCCGCGTTTGACGGAGAAAGAAGCCAAATGGCTTGAACTGCGCGCCAGCGGCATGACGCCGACGGACGCAGCCAAAGAAGCCGGGTACGCCGATCCGTACAGCGCGGCCTATAAATTGAGCCGGAACCAGAGCCTCATACAAATGAACCAACTGGTTTTGGCGGCGCATGGCGTGGACTTGCCGCTGTTTGCGAAGGTCATCAAGGAGGGCCTGAACGCGAAGAAGTTGGTTATCGCAAAGTTCAGGGGCGAGCTTGGCGACGAGAAATGGGTCGAAGATCACGACATACGTTTGCGAACGTTGGAGATTGCAATCGAACTCGCGGGCGTAAAGCCTGCCGAGGAACACAAGTTCATTAACGGCGACGAGGACGACAAAGGCAGCGGCTTCCTCACTCCGACCAACTTCAATCAGTTGTCGGAAAATGAGTTGCTTCTGCAAATGCAGCGCCGCCGTCAGGCGCTGGCAACCGGCATACCGTTCAAGGACGATGACCCGGTGGAACTGGACGACATCGACGACGATGATAATTTGCTTGCCCTTCCTGCACCGGAGGGGCAATGAATCAGCGGTATACGCCGCGCAGCATTATTTTGCTGCGCGGCTTTTTTGATTTTGGCGAACATTTTATGAACATACCGATTACAGCTTATCAATGGGCGGGCGTGATTTGCCTTGCGCTGTTTGTGTTCTTCTCGTATCCCTTCATCATTTTGTGGGACGAGCAGGCCCGCGCGCAGCAATGGCCCAACGCGCTCCGCAAGCGCATGGTCGCGCTTTTCTACACGGTCGATGTGGCAGCGACCGCCTGCATCGTGTGGATCGTTTGGGTCATGCTGCTTCCGTTTGCACAGAGGGCCGCGTAACGTGTCGCTCAAACAACAACGCAAGGCACTGGAAACGGCGGCCCGGCTCGCGGAAATCCCGACCGACGAAACCCTGATTGGTTTCGCCGAATCGCTTTTGCGCGAATGGCAGTTGCGCCTCGGCTTGTCGCGCTGGACTATCTCGCTGGAAATCGTGGACGAAAAAGCGTCCTTGAACATGGGCGAGTTTTTGGGCTTTCCCGAACGCCGAACCGCGCATATCAAACTGCTGCACCCGGCGCGGTACTTCAAATTCAAAACCGCCAACGATCACGACGGCGCGTGGTTTTTCCTGTTTGAACAAACGCTCGTGCATGAACTCGTGCATGGCGTCATGTGCCCTATCTGCAACACGTTCAGAACCGACACCGCCGACGAAGTTCTGGAAGAAAACGCCGTGTACGATTTGACCGACGCCTTTATGTCGCTCAAATATCCGGGCGTCGTTGTTTCGCGTGAAACGACTTGGAACGTTTGGGTTCCGAACGAATGGGCCACCCGCGCCCTGCCGCCGTTGTCGCCGGTACAAATGGCCTTTCACGAGGAGCGCCGCTAAGTGGACTTGCGGGAGCGGGCCGAGCACATCTACCATGCCGAGCGCGATTTGGAATATCGTAAAGATTTTCTCGCGCTTTGCAGGCAGGATTGCGTGTTCGCCTGCAACACGCTTGCTTGGACGTTCGACCCCCGCAACGAAGGCGAGAACCGGCACATTCCCTTTTTGCTTTACGAACAGCAGGAAGAATTTATCCGGTTCATGCTCGCGTGTATGACCGAGGGGCGCGACGGCTTGGTGGAGAAAAGCCGCGACACCGGCGCATCGTGGTGCGCGCTATGGGTTATTTTCTGGTGCTGGTATTTCCAGAACGCTTTTTCCGCGCTGCTTGGCAGCCGTAAAGAGGACTTCGTAGACAAAGCCGAAGACCCCTCCTGTCTCATGTGGAAGTTGGATTTTCTTTACGAGAACTTGCCGACGTGGATGGCGATACCCGGCTACACGGGAACCAAGCCAAACCGCACCCACATGATGATGAGCAATCCGGCGAACGGTTCGGTTATCACCGGCGAATCGGCAAACACCAACTTCGGGCGCGCCGGTCGCTACGCAATCGCGCTCAAAGACGAAGCCGCGTTTTGGCCCAACCTCGGGGCGTCGTTCAACTCGTCAAGCCAATCGACTAAATGCCGGTTCCTCGTGAGCACGCCCAACGGCATGAACAAATTTGGACTCCTTGCCAACCCCAAGCAGAAGAAGGGCGAAAAGAAAAAAGGTATCGCAAAAATCCGGCTTCACTGGTCGCTCGATCCGCGCCACATGGTTGAGATCAAGGACACCGACCCGGACAGCCCGACCTTCGGGCAGATGATTAACCCGTGGCTTGAAGAACAGCGCGAACGCTACAACCACGATCCCGAATTGATGGCACAAGAATTGGACATAGATTACCGCTCGTCCGTCAAGGGACGCTACTACCCGCAAATTGATTTTTCGGTTTTAGGGATTTACCCCTACGATCCGACTTTGCCCTTGTATTCGGCTTGGGACTTCGGCATTGGCGACAGCACGGCGATTGTTTGGGTTCAGTGGCACGCGCCCACCCTGCGCTACCGGGCCGTGGATTGCTACCAGAACAAAGGCAAAAGCATCGCGTGGTTTGTGCCGTTCATTACGGGCCTCGCACCGGGCGACCCGAACGGCGAAACCTACACGCCTTCCGATTTGGAAGTGATTGGACGCCACCGGGGATGGCGACATACCGCCCACTTCGGCGACCCTTCCGGCAACAACAAAAGCCAAACGTCGGGCACGTCGGTCATTCAGGAGTTGGCAAAAGAGAAGATTTATATCACGTGTAATTACAAGGAGAACACGCACGCCAAGCGCCGTCACGCGACGCAGCGCGTTTTGCTGCACATGGACATCGACGAAGAAATGTGTGCCGACTTCGTGGACGCGATCCGCAACAGCAAATTCCCTGAGAAGCCGGAAGGCCACCAAGATACGAGCACCAACAGCAAGCCCGTACACGATGAATACAGCCACTACCGCACGGCGTTGGAGTATTTCGCGGTCAACGATCCGCACCGCTACGACACCGAGAACCGAAAAGAAAGGCACAATCGGCACGGCCAAACGGTCGGGGCCGTGTTCGGCAATCGCTCGCTGCTCGAAAAAATAATGCAGCAGCAGAACGAGTTATTCGACGACTTCGATCCTGATGAGGACGATTACGACTTCGGCGACAAAGACCCCTATGCGGGCTTGTCCGTCGCCGGATATTGAGGAAAATCACCATGAAAACAAAAGCAACCACCGCCGCACGCCCGGCGACTAAACCCGCCGCAGCCAAAGCGACGCTCGCCCCCGAAGCAGAACTCGACAAGCCGATCCTCGTGGAAGAACGGCGCTATTTCCAAACCACGGGCCGCCACTTGGAGAATTGGCGCGAAAACCCCAACGCGCCGCTTGCCGGTACGCTCGTCGTGGAATACGTTCCCGTCAAGCACCACGAACCGCAGCCACAGCAAGAGCAGGCCGCACCGGAAACGACGGTCAAAAAAACCGACGCGCCAACGGGCGACACTGGCGGCGATACCCCCACCAGCGACGCCAACACTACGACCGAGGGCGCGACAGTACCGGGCGGCCCGGACGCCCGCGACGGTCAGACCGCCCAAGAAAATAAAACGGAAGGAGAAGAAAACCATGCCAGCCAATAGCGGAACGCGCAACGGCCTGACCAAATTAGGCCCGATTACCAAAAACCCGCGCAACCCGAACATCACCCGCAAGCCGGGCGGCAGCCGCGTCACGAACCAGAACGCCGCGCACCGGGGCGCTCGCACAGCGGGCCTTGTGAAAGTTCACAATCCCATGCACAACCGCGCCGCTTAACCTATGTGTTAAGTCGCGCCTGACAACGAAACGACCGGGCCTGCTACGGCGGCCCGGTTTCATTTGGAGATTACATTTTGAAAAAGGCAGACGCAAAGCGCACGCCCTACGCCCTCGCGCTATCCGCAGCGGATCGGGAAGAATTAGGACTGACGCTAAAACAGAAAATAGAGGGAAGCCTCGCCGGGCGGCAGGAAGTGGTTGACCGCGTTCTCCGGGGACGCGACCAATACGACGCCACCCCGAAAAGCAAAAACTTTCCGTGGCCCAACTCGTCCAACATCAACGTTCCCATCACGCGCTCGATTCTGGATAGTATCCACGCTCGCGCTTTGCGTGTGATGAATGGCGTCGCGCCCTTTTTCAAAATCACTGCGTTCAAGGGAACGGACGTGCCTTACGCGCAGCGCATCGAGGAGCACCTCGAATGGCAAATGAAAACCGAAGTGAAGATGGCGGATAAGATCGACACCGCCGTACACGTCGCGCTCCGGGACGGCAACGCAATCGGGTTTGCGCCGTGGAAAAAAATCATTCAGCCAACCAAAGATAGGATACCGCTGGACGCGGCCCTGCGCGCCGAACTCAATCACCCCTCCCTCAAAGACGTGCCCGACGGTACGCCCGTGGAAGTGGAACAAGACGAAGTGGTAAAGAACGGCCCCGATATGGAAATTATCGACTTGCTGAATTTCGTCATGTATCCGCACAACGCCAAAGATATACCTTCGGCGATTTTCGCAGGCCATAGGTTTTGGGCAACCGAAGATGATTTGTGGCGCGGCGTGGTGAACGGTGAATATGATGAGGAAGCGGTTTCGCTCCTGCTCGACGCCGGGGCGGAAAAACCAAACCCGACCGACGAGGCCAAAGGCGGCGACCCCGACCGGCAAGAAGATATGGGCCTATCTACTTGGGCCGATATGGACGAGAGCGACCGCCCTTTCGAGTTGTTCCACATCATCGCCAAGTACGATTATTCCGACCGGGGAATTACCGACGAATGCCTGTTCGTGATTGAGTTCAGCACGGGCACGATTATCCGGGCCGAACTGTACCCGTATTGGCATGGCGAACGCTGCTACATCAACTACTGCCCTTATCCGCGTTCGGGCCAATTTTACGGGTATAGCGTGCCCGGCATTTTGGAGCACCTCGCCGCCGAGGTGAACGCGATCCGCAACCAACGGGTAGACGCCGGAACGATTCAGCTTTCGCCCATGATGGTTGCGCGCCGGGGCACACGCTACGATCCCAATAAACATAGGTGGCGTCCGGGCGGCGTTCTCTGGTTGGACAACGTTGACGACGTGAAGCCGCTGTTTATCAACGCCAACACGCAGAGCGCGTTTGCCGAAGAAGCGCAGGCCCGCGAAATGGCAGAACGGGTTTCGGGCGTGTCCGACTACGCACAGGGGCAATCGCCGTCGCGCAGCCGAACGCTGGGCGAAGTGCAGGCCGTGTTGCAGGAAGGCAATCTCAAATTCGATGTCGTGATCCAGCGGCTCCAACGCGCCAACGCCGACTTTGCACAACAGGTATTTGGCCTCAACCGGCAATACTTGGACGAGAAAACGGAATATCTGGTAGACCGGAACGACGGCGTTGGTTCGATTTTCGCCACCATCACGAAAGAAGATATTCGCCGCAAGGTCGGCATTTGGGCGCATGGAAACACGCTCAACTCAAACAGCGAGTTGGAATTGCAGACGGCGGAAAAACTCTACATGATGAGCGAACGCTGCATACTCATGCAGAAACCGACGCGGCTTTACCAGATCGTAATGAACTATCTTTTGAAGATGGGCATTAAAAACGTGCAGCCGTTCATTGGAACTGTCGAGGAAGCAAAACAGTTAGAAGAACAACAATCTTCCGCACCGCCACCCCCGCCGCCGCCGCCGAACATATCCGGTAAAATGGACGAAATAACAACGCTCGCGGTTATGCTAAAAAATGACGCGACACTTGCCGAAGATATAGGCAAGGCCCTGACGTTGCTACGGCAGGTTCAAGCCGGTACGCCACCGCCGCCCGGCGAAGCGCCCGAAGGCGACCCGCAAGGGCCGCCGCAAGGCGACCCGGACGACACCGGCAGCGGCGAACTGAATCAACTTTTGGCGAAATACAACGCCTAACAAAACCATGAGCGATAACGACGAACTGCTTTTAGAGCGCGAACATACGGAAGCGAGTTGCCAAGCGGCTGTTACCGTTTTGCGGGGTCTAAAAGAGCAGGCCGGTTATAAGCTGCTCGTCCGAGAGTTTCGGATTCGTGAAAAGCGAACCAACGAGGAACTCGGCTGGGCCGACCCGGACAAGCCGGGCCGCGTCGGGCGATTGCAAGGTACGTCGATTACGCTCCGGGAAATCGTTTCGTTTGTGGACAACACAATCGACGACTTGAATGAGAAGCGCGAGCAACTCAAACAGGGAACGGTTTCGCGGTTGGCGGAGGACACGGACGCGGAGGACGATTTGAGCGGGCCGCCCCAAGTGGAGGCCGCCCCGATCCCACCGCCGCGAAGCGCCCGACGGCTTGCGAACGCTGCATAAAAAACTGCATAAATTACAACGAAAATTTAGCGTGGCATACGCCGCCAAAGGAAACCCGAAACGGAATCCATTGGCGGCGTTTTTTGAAACAGGAAACACACAGGAAAATATAGTGAACCCGAATGATTACGTCAGGTGTCCCCATTGCTCAAACATTGTCGGCCAGCGCACGCAAACCGGCTTTTCTATCCGGCACGGCAAGCGGTCGTACTGCGTCCCGACCATCGCAACGTGTACGTGCGAACGGTGCGGCAAAACCTTCAAGCCCGAACCGCTCAAAACCGCAGCGACCGGGCCGCAACGCAAAGCCGACCGGGTAGGTTACGTCAATGCCCCTCCGGGCTTTAACCACACGCTTACTTTGCTCATGGGCAATCAGCGCATCGTAGCGCCCACAGCGGGCTAACAGTTCGGTTCGTTTTAATTTCATAATCACGGTTTCGCGGTATACGCCGCCCGTGCGCCTTTCATCAGGCGCGCGGGCGGCTTTTTTTTGGAGAAAACATTTTGGACGATGAAGAAGTAATCGGCGCGGGCGACGACACACAGGGCGACCCGTTTGACGATCTGGATAATCTGGACACGGTGGAAACCGACGACAGCAATCACGATGATATTGCCGCCGCCGCCGCCGATTTGGAAGCGTTCTTCGGCCCGCTCGATGATGAGGACGAAGGCGACGATACCGAAGTTGAGGGAGAAGG